>CAMUMB010000007.1 GCA_947089915.1 uncultured Caryophanales bacterium
AAATATAAAGGAAAAACAGGTAGTTTGTATATAAACTATGCACACTACCAAAATATGAAGTGAGGAATTATATGAAAGATTTAATTATAGGAGCACATGTATCCTTTAACAAAGAGGAACAATTAGTAGGTAGTGTATTAGAAGCAATCAGTTATGATGCGAATACGTTCATGTTTTATACGGGAGCTCCTCAAAATACAAATAGAGCTAACATTAATCCAGAGTTGACAAAGCAAGCCCATGAAATGATGAAAGAACATGGAATTGATTCTGACCATGTAATTGTCCATGCTCCTTATATCATTAATTTAGCTAACAATGGATCAAATTATGATTTTGCAATCCAATTTTTAAAACAAGAAATCAAAAGAGTAGAAGAATTGGGTATTACCAAAATGGTTCTTCATCCTGGATCTCATGTTGGACTTGGTGTAGAAGAAGGCCTTAAAAATATCATTTTTGCCCTCAATCAAGTAATTAATCAGGATACACAGGTTACAATCTGTTTAGAAACAATGGCTGGAAAGGGGAGCGAATGTGGACGTACATTTGAAGAAATTAAAACTATTTTGGATGGCATGAAATACCCAGAAAAGGTAATGGTTTGTTTAGATACATGTCATATCAACGATGCAGGATATTCTGTACAAGAATTTGACGCTACTTTGGAACAATTTGATCAGATTATCGGACTTAGTAAATTGGCTTGTCTTCATATCAATGATAGTAAAAATACTCTTGGTAGTCATAAAGATCGCCATGAAAATATTGGATATGGAACAATCGGTTTTGAGAATTTATTACATGTCATTTATCATGAAAAATTGGCACCAATTCCTAAAATTTTAGAAACACCTTATGTGAGTGCAGAAGATACCAGTACAAAAAGAGCGTATCCTCCATACAAATTTGAAATTGAAATGATTCGTAAACGAACATTCGATTCCAAACTTATCCAAAGAATACGCGATTTTTATAAATAACGTTTATATTTATCCAAATAGAAGTAGAGGAGTTCCTCTGCTTTTTGATATGTTTTTTCACTCAAATGCAATTTGGCATCTTTTAAAATGGCCTCAGGAGAACCAAAAACGACATTTTTCCACTTTGTTTGAATGGTATCATATAAATAATGAACTTCTTCATTGCTTAAAACAACACCATTTTGTTCAGCAAATTGATAAATATCTTCTATTTTTAAGTTTTCTACATACTTACGGATTATTTTTTCAATCATGTTACACCTCTAAAGTAATATATGTATAAAATTTAGAATAATGTAGTATCGTTTCCATAAAATAAAATCAAGAGGTGATTATATGTACAAAGAAATGCCACTTCCTTATGCTTATGATGCATTGGAACCTTTCATCGATACAAGAACAGTTGGCTTGCACTACGAGAAACATTATAGAAACTATTTAAACAAGTTAAACCAATTATTACAAAAAAACAACTATAAAAATGAATATTCAAAAGAAGAATTGGTAACGCATTTGGATATGTTTCCTTTAAAAGATCGTGGTGATATTTTGTATCATTTAGGTGGTGTTTTAAATCATGAACTTTACTTTTCGAATATGAACCCAAAACAAAATAATAGACCTGTAAAATCGATTTTAAATGCGATTGATCAAGCTTATGGTAATTATGAAAATTTTAAAAAGGAGTTTTTAAAAACAGCTTCTTATTTAGTTGGATCTGGATATACGTTCCTAGTTTTAAATGGAAAAAAAGAGTTAGAAATCATCAATTTGAGTAATCAGGAAACCCCTTATACCTATGATTTAATTCCTTTACTTGCTCTCGATTTATGGGAACATGCCTATTATTTAAACTATCAAAATGAGAGGGTTAGATACATAGAAAATTTTTTTGAGATTATAGACTTTGAACAGATCAATCAATTATATGAAAAAGCATTATTCAAAAAATCGTAATATTCGTTATTATAAACCAAGTAAAGATATCAAAGTAATTATCGAAAAAAGATTTAATCTATTAATTGGAATCATTACCATACTCGGATTTGTTTTACTCGTTGGGCTATTTCGAGTTCAAGTGATTGGACATGATGTCTATACAGCAAAATTAGAACAATTGAGCCGTAAAATTGTAGAGGGAAGTACGGCTCCACGTGGACGTATTTATGATAGGAATCATCAATTGCTTGTCGACAATCAACCTATCAAGGTAATTTATTATAAAAAACAAACGGGAATTTCTACAAAAGAAGAAATTGATCTTGCCTATCAGGTTGCGGATGCGATTACCGTTTCCACTCATAAATTAACTGATAAAAATTTGAGGATATTTTGGGTCAAACAACATCCGAGTGAGGCAAAAGCAAAAATTACAGAAGAAGAATGGAGAGCTTTAGAAGAACGAAAAATTTCCTCAAGTGACATTGAAACTTATAAAATAGAACGTGTGACAGAAGAAGAACTCTCTTCTTATATCGAAAGAGATTTAGAGGCAGCCTATATATATACATTGATGAACAAAGGTTATTCTTATGCAGAAAAAGTGATTAAAAATGAAAATGTAACAGATGAAGAATATGCCTTTGTTGCAGGTAATGTGGATGCTTTAAGGGGATTTGATACAAAACTAGATTGGAATCGTTCCTATTTATATGGTGATACTTTTAGAACAATACTTGGAAGTGTAACTTCAAGTGAAAGTGGAATTCCTGCTGAACTTAAGGATTATTATGTCAGTAAGGGATACGCATTAGATGATCGAGTTGGTATTAGCTATTTGGAATATCAATACGACGATTATTTAAAGGGAACAAAAGACAAGTATGAAATTGGAATCGATGGAAGTAAGACACTGATTGAAGAAGGAACGCGCGGGAATGATTTGGTTTTAACGATTGATATTACGTTACAACAGACGATTGAGCAAATTATTGCAGAGGAAATTATCAAAGCCAAATCAGAACCCAATACCGAATATTACAATCATGCTTTTGTAATTGTATCGAATCCCAATACGGGAGAAATTTTAGCGATGGCAGGAAAACAGGTGTTGCTTCGAAATGGCGAATATGTAGTTTATGATTATGCACCTGGAATCACGACTTCTCCAGTTGTAGTAGGATCTGTCATTAAAGGTGCGTCTCATATTGTTGGATATAATAGTGGTGCTTTACAGATTGGGGAGCAAAGGTATGATGCCTGCGTCAAATTACGTGGTGCACCAGAAAAATGTTCTTGGAAACCACTTGGTCATTTAAACGATATTACAGCTTTAAGACTTTCTTCTAATACCTATCAGTTTTATACCGCTATGAAAGTAGCAGGAGCATCTTATTATTATGACATGCCATTCCAAGCAAGTCCCGATGCATTTGCACTTTATCGTAATACATTTGCACAGTTTGGTTTAGGGGTCAAAACAGGGATTGATTTACCATTAGAGAGTCTTGGTTATAAAGGAAAAAGTGAAGTGGGTGGTTTACTTTTAGATTTTTCCATTGGACAATATGATACATATACACCAATTCAACTTTCTCAATATGGAGCAACCATTGCGAACGGAGGTAGTAGGTTACAACCTTATCTAGTAAGTCAAGTGTATGCTTCTAAAGCAGAACCCTTTACAAATCTACTTTATCAAAAACAACCTAATATTTTAAATACAGTAGAAACAGAACCACAATATTTGGAACGTGTCAAAATGGGATTTATAGAAGTGATGAAATATGGTGGAACAGGATCTGGGTATATGAATTTAGATTATTATCCAGCTGGTAAAACAGGAACAAGCCAAAGTTTTATTGATACCGATGGGGATGGGGTAATTGATAAGGAAACCATTACCAATACATTTGTTGGGTTTGCCCCTGCGGACAATCCTAAGGTGGCATTTACCGTCATATCTCCTAATGTTTATCATTATGACAATGGAAGTGACTATCAGTCCTATGTCAATCGTAGGATTAGTAAGCGTGTAACGGATGCCTATTTTGCACTCTATCCATAAAATATAAAAAAAAGGTTGAATTAAATTGAAAGTTCCCGATAGTAAAAAAGAATGATTATACAGGAGTAATTGCCCGTGATAATTAAAGAAAAAGAATAAAAAAAGAGTATTAGCAGTGAAAAGATTGCATACGAAAACTATATGTACTGTAATCTTTTCACGATTAAATTCCCATATATGTTTTCTTATTGATTAAATAATTTTTAATTTATTATATATTTGAATTCTTTAATGTCAAGAAAATTTTAAAAATGGATAACCAATAAAGACAAGCTTTATTTGGATCAATATTATAAAAGTGCATAATTGTCAATGGTCAAGATAAACTCACTTCGTTCGCCATTGACAATTTTAAAGACTTATTTCCCATCTGGTAAAAAACGGGAA
Source organism: uncultured Caryophanales bacterium (assembly GCA_947089915.1). Taxonomy (GTDB): domain Bacteria; phylum Bacillota_I; class Bacilli_A; order RF39; family UBA660; genus UBA5026. The sequence goes on from CAMUMB010000007.1 coordinate 4,378, forward strand.
CTTACTTTTTTATTTAAAGAATATAAAAAAAAGATTGAAAAATATGAGATATTTGTTATAATATAAATAATGCTTTTAAAAAGGAGGAGTTTACTATGGCAAAAAAAGGTGAAAATAGAGAAAATATCACATTAAAGTGTACAGTATGTAATGAAAAGAATTACCGTACTCCAAAAAACAAAAAAAATACGACTACTCGTTTAGAGTTAAACAAGTATTGTCCAAGATGCCAACAACATACATTACATAAAGAAGAAAAATAGTATTAAGTGAGAACTTAAATGAAATTTGAAAAAGAGCCCATATTATGAATGATTTATATTCAGCAATAAATTATGCAACTTTGATTCGTTTGCAAGCAACTAGTGATGTACAACCAGTGCAAGAACAACCGAAACAAAAGACATATTATCAGCCAACTAGAAATCCATATACGCAAAGCAATCAAAGAAAAAGAATTGAATCACAAAGTCAATCAAAATTTCAATAATAGAAAGGAGTAAGTGAAATGATAGAAGTAAATGATATTAAAACTGGTATGACACTTATTATTGAAGATAATATATATCAGGTAATTGAATTTTTACATGTAAAGCCGGGTAAAGGATCAGCTTTCATGAAAACGAAGCTTAAAAACTTAAGAACTAGTGGAACAATTGAAAGAACATTTAACACTAATGTGAAATTTGAAAAAGCAAATATCGAAAAATCAAATGTACAATATTTATATAATACTGGGGACACTTATTATTTCATGAATATGGAAACTTATGAACAATTAGAGTTATCCAGTGACCAAATCGGAGATGATAAGAATTACCTAATCGAAAATATGATGGTGATTGTTTCATTCTTTAAAGGAGAACTATTAGGAGTTATTTTACCAGATAAAATTGAAATGACCATTACTTCAACGGAACCAGCAGTCAAAGGAAACACAACCAATAATGCAACAAAAGATGCCTATGTAGAAACAGGACTTTTAGTACGAGTTCCACTTTTTATTGAACAAGGTGAAAAAATCTTAGTTTCTACAAGTGATGGAAAGTATGTATCAAGAGCTTAGGCTCTTTTTTCTATGAAATTTTACGTTTTAAAAGGAAATGGAGAAAAGAATCACTATGTTAATAGTGAGGTGATTATTTGAAAAAATTTTATAATGGGTGTTATGACATCGTATTTAAAACAGTTATCTGTGATGAGAATAACCCCCATATGTTAAAAACATTCTTAGAGCATATTTTGAAAATAGAAATAGATGAAATAGAGTTTCTACAGAATGAACTCTCTGTAAGTGATGTAGGGGAACGAAAGAAAACAGTAGATTTATTAGTAAAGCCGAAGAATAAATACATTCATATTGAATTAAATCAAAGTCATAAGAATTATCTTCATATTCGGAACTTTTGTTTCTTTACCAATTTATATTCCAAAAATACAAGAAAAGGAAAAGAATTTGATTTAACAAGTGAATTTGTGCATATTGATTTATCCTATGGTAAAAAAGATGAGTTAGAAAAAAGAACCTATTATGTAATGGATAAAGATGGCTATTTGTATATAGAAAATATGAAAATCATAGAGTACAATATGGACAGGATAACCGATTTTTGGTATTCTAAAAACAAAGAGAAGATAGAAGAATACAAATATCTTATTATGTTAGGACTTGATAGAATATCACTCAATGAAATAGCCAAAGGAGACAAATATATGGAAGAATATACAAAGAAAGTAGAAGAATTGAATGATAGAGATGCATTTACCAGTTGGATTACTCCAGAAGAAGATGCAGAGATGATACTCAATACGGAAAAGCACATTTCCTATGATGAAGGAAAAAACGAAGGAATAGATATTGGAATGGGGCGTGGAATTGATATTGGATTAGAACAGGGAATGAAACAGGAAAAGGGAATAATTGCTAGGAACTTATTAAAAGTGGGTTTAGATATCAAAGTTATTATGGATGCAACAGGACTTTCTAAAGAACAAATTGAAGAACTGAAATAAGTTCTTTTTCTCTGTTCTCTTTTCGTGTATAATAATAAATAAGGATGTGAGGAAAAATGGATAAAACTGTACTCATAACTGGAGCAGGAAAAGGAATAGGAGCTACAATTGCGAAAGAGTTTGCAAGTAAAGGATACAATTTGATTCTCAACTATTGTACAAGTGAAGAAGAAACAAAGAAACTGAAAGAAGAGCTTACAAAAGAATACCCAATACAGGCAATTTCTATTAAGGCAGATATATCTATAGAAGAAGAAGTAAAACATATGGTATCTGTTGCATTCCAAACATTTGGTCATATTGATATTTTAGTGAACAATGCAGGAATTGCGATTGATACCCTATATGAAAATAAGACGGTAGAAAATTTTAGAAAAACATTGGATGTCAATTTAATTGGGACTTTTTTAGTGAGTAAATATGTGGGGAATATAATGTATGAGAATCAAAATGGCACAATTATCAATATCGCCTCTACCAATGGAATCGATGAATATTTTCCAATGTGTTTAGACTATGATGCATCTAAAGCTGGGGTTATTTCTTTAACACACAATTTGGCTTTGCAATATGCACCATATATAAGGGTGAATGCTGTTGCCCCTGGGTGGGTTGCAACCGAAAATGAAATAAAGGAATTGGATCAGGATTATATTGCATCCGAACAGGATAAAATTTATCTGCGAAGATTTGGTGAGCCAAAGGAGATTGCGAAAGTTGTATCTTTTCTGGCAAGCGATGATGCAAGTTTTGTGAATAACGCAATTATAAGAGTAGATGGAGGACAGAGATGAAAGAAATGTATGAAACATTAGGGGTTAGAAAAGATATCACGGACATGGTGAAACAAGCTGAAATTGTATTGCAACCAGAATTGAAAAAAATAGACGCACTTGCTGATTATCAGAGTTTAAAGGTACTTAATGCGTTTCATAAATATCAAGTATCCGAAATTCATATGCGTAGTACAACTGGTTATGGGTATGATGATATTGGTAGAGATACAATTGAGAAGGTATTTGCGGAAGTATTGGGTGCAGAAGATTGTTTGGTCAGAAATCAATTTATATCAGGATCGCATGCCTTGACTGTTTGCTTTTTTGCACTTTTAAGACCAGGGGATACATTGCTTAGTATTTCTGGAGAACCCTATGATACATTACATCAAGTGATTGGGATAGCAGAAAACCCAAGCTCGCTTGCTTCTTATGATATTCAGTATGAACAGATAGATTTGGTAAATGATGCTTTTGATATTCCAAGAATTCAAGAGCGGTTAAGAGAGTCAAAGGTGAAAGTAATTGAAATTCAAAGATCAAAAGGATATTCTAGTCGAAAGAGCATTGGAATTGAACAAATAAAAGAAGTAATCAGAAAAATAAGGGAAGTAGATTCTGATGTCATCATCATGGTAGACAATTGTTATTGTGAGTTTGTGAATGAAATAGAGCCAACTCAAGTAGGTGCTGATATTATGGTAGGTTCTTTGATAAAAAACTTAGGTGGCGGAATTGCACCAAATGGTGCTTATATTGCCGGTAGAAAAGACTTGGTAGAGCTTGCTGCCGAACGTTTGACAGTGCCTGGAGAAGGAAAAGAAGTAGGCCCTAGTTTAGGGGTCAATAAATCATTATTACAAGGATTATTCTTTGCTCCTACGGTTGTTGCTAGTAGTTTAAAAACCGCTATTTTAGCCAGCTATTTATTGGAACAATTAGGTTATACAGTAGAACCTAGATACTGTGATTCTAGAGCCGATATTGTACAGATGATTACATTCGGCACTCCTGATGATTTGATACATTATTGTCAAGGAATCCAAATGGGCTCTTTTATAGATGCCCATTCAATTCCAATTCCTGGAGATATGCCTGGATATGAAGATCAAATTATCATGGCGTCAGGTAGTTTCACACAAGGTTCTTCTATTGAATTATCTTGTGATGGTCCAATTCGCCCACCTTATATTGCATATATGCAAGGCGCTTTAACCTATCCAGCAGGAAAATTAGGTGTTATGAAAGCGATTTCTTATTTGCTTGAAAATAGATAAAATTTTCATAAATCGCATTGACAAACATACTATATTTATGTATACTATAAAAGAAAATTAAAAAAGGAAAGCAGAAGTGTCCACTTCTCACCCGATTGCTTAAGCTTTGGGTAGATGCCAATCAAACGATAATTGGAATTTTAAGTGGATACTTTTATGTATTCACTTTTTTATGGAGGTGTCAGGTATCGCAAGAGAAAAAGATATGTACATTAACGAACAAATACGTGCAAAAGAAGTTATGGTAATAGGACCAAATGGAGAGCAACTAGGTGTAAAGCCGATTAAAGATGCACTTACCTTAGCTTCTTACGCTGGTTTTGACTTGGTTTTGATGAGTCCAAATGCAACTCCACCGGTTTGTAAAATTATGGATTATAATAAATTCAAATACGAGAGTAAAAAGAAACAAAAAGAAAATATGAAAAAACAAAGAGAAACCAATTTAGAAGTAAAAGAATACCGTCTATCGGTTACGATAGATGTGCATGATTTTGATACACGTGTTCGTAATGCATCTAAGTATTTAGAAAAAGGTCATAGAATTAAAGTGTCTGTTCGTTTTCGTGGAAGACAAATGGCGCATCAAGAATTAGGTCGTGATGTATTAATGCGTTTTGCAGATGCAGTAAAAGAAATTGCTGTTATCGAACAACAACCGAAAATGGAAGGCTATTTTATGACCATGATGCTAATGCCAAACAAAGAAAAATAGGAGGAATAATTATGCCAAAAATGAAAACCCATAAGGGAACTGCAAAAGTTTGTAAAGTAAGACCTGGTGGAACTGTTAAAATTGGAACGCCAGGATCAAGACATAATACTGGAAAGAAAAATGCTGCTTCTAATCGTAAAAGCAGAAAAGGATCATTATTAAGTAGTTCAGACTACAAAAGAATTAAAACAAATTTAGGAAAATAGTATTAAAGGAGGAAATATATGGCAAGAGTAAAAGGTGGCACAATTCATCGTGCACGTCGTAAAAAAGTAATGGATAGAGCCAAAGGATACTTTGGAAGTAAACACAGATTATATAGAACTGCAAAAGAACAAGTGATGCATTCATTAAGTTATGCATATAGAGATAGAAGACAAAAGAAAAGAGATTTTAGAAAGTTATGGATTACAAGAATCAATGCTGCTTGTAGAGACAATGATATCAGTTACTCTAGATTTATCAATGGATTAAATAAGGCAGGTGTTACCGTAAACCGTAAAATGTTATCTGAAATTGCAATTGATAATCCAGCAAGTTTTACTGATTTAGTTGGAATTGCTAAGGATGCTTTAAATGGAAAAACAGCTGCACCTAAAAAGATAGAAAAGGAAGCTATCACAAAGAAAGCTGAAACAAAAGTAGAAAAATCAGTAAAAGAAGAAGCAGTAGATTTATCTAAAATGACAGTTGCAGAATTACGTGAACTTGCAAAGTCAAAAGGTATTGAAGGTGTTTCTACCATGAAAAAAGCAGAATTATTGGATGCTTTGAAGTAATCACAAACGTGATTATTTTTTTATGTAAAGAGCATACTAATACTGGTGATTTTTAATGTATTACTTAAATGTATTTTTTGTCTATTCTATTTTAGGGCATTTGTTAGAAACCTTTGTTTATATGGTAAACTCTGGAGAAAGTGGTATTTTATATGGATTTTGGACACCAGTATATGGAATTGGATGTGTAATTATTATATCTTGTTACCATGCCTTGTTTCGTAACCACCATTTATCGAAAAAAATAGAAGCACTTACTGTCTTTTTAATTGGCGCTGTTTTATTAACAATTATTGAATGGATTGGTGGTATTTTAATTGAAATTTTCTTTGGATATGTATTTTGGGACTATAGTCATTTCAAATTCAATATTGGTCCTTATATTGCATGGGAGATGGCTCTTGTATGGGGACTTGCATCTATGTTACTTATTTTTGTCTTAAAACCTAGAACGGATAAGATCATAAAAAAGATACCCAAATGGGCAACAATATTATGTAGTATCCTATTCATTATAGATGTTATTTGTACTGTTTGTTTCAAATTGTAATTATTTGATATAACCGTTTTGAACATATTTGGTTTCATTTACAACGATAAAGGCTTTTTTATCAATGGAATGAATCAATTTTTTTAAATGTTCAAAATTATTTTTTTGAATTTCAATAAATAGCATATATTTTTCATTTGCCTTATCTTGACCTTTGACATCAATGACAGATACGGCATAACCTTCTTTTCTTAATACATCAATTAATTTATGGTTGTTGTTACTGGTAACTACTTGTACTCCAAAATTACCCTTGATAAAGCGATCAGATAAATAGCCCCCAATATAGGTTCCTGTCGCAAATCCCAAAGAGTAAGCAATCGCAATCCAAAGACTGGTTTCCGTTGTATTTAAAGCCTCTTTGACAATGACAAACCAGACAAAAACTTCAATAAATCCAACCATACTCGCAAGTAAAGTTCTCCCTTTTACCGTGATTAAAGTACGTATCGTTCCTAGGGAAACATCAATAATTCTTACAAAAAATATCTTAAGACATAATAGAAATAAAGCCATTTTTCATTTTCCTTTCTACTGGTTTGAAATTTTAATCAATATTGGTTATAATAAAGTAAGGTGATGATATGAAACGTAGACGAATTAAAAAAGAAGTTTATATTTTTGGGATTATTTTAATACTAGTTATAGTATTTGCAGTTTTTGGAATTCGATACCTCATATATCGCGGAACAGATGAATATAAGTTGAAAAAAATAGGATATCAAAAAGATGAAATTGCAATTATCGAAAAGTTAGAAAAAGAGGAAGTTTCTAAGGTCTTACAAATGGAATATAATATTTCTATTCCAAAATTATTGAAAGAGAAGTATTTTATATTTGCAAATTTAGATGACTATTTGGACTATGCAAAACAAAACCAAGATGAAAATCTTTCACATGCCGTTAGTATGGTCAATGTTGGAGCCAATCATGAATACTATGATCAAAATTTTGTAATACCAACAAAGACGGATTTGAAAAATGAATATTTGATATTGGTTAATAAATTTCATTATTTGGGAAAAGACTTTGTACCAGATGATTTAGTATCGGTTAAAAATTGGTATGCCTATGGGGAAAATGAAATTCGGGAAGAAGTATATCGTCAATTTATTGCCATGTTTAATGATGCCCAAAAAGAAGATTTAAAATTAATTATAAATTCCTCTTATCGCACTTATGAACGTCAGGAAAGCCTATGGAATGGTTATAAGAGGTCGCAAGGACAAGAATGGGCAGATAGTGTAGCTGCAAGAGCAGGATATTCCGAACATCAAACAGGTCTTACTTTGGATATTACGACCGATGGCGAATATACGACCATGGATAAATTTGATCAATCCGATGAATTTAAGTGGCTTAGTAAAAATGCCCATAAGTATGGTTTTATTTTAAGATATCCGAAAGGAAAAGAAGATATTACAGGTTATGATTATGAATCTTGGCATTATCGTTATGTAGGAGTGGAAACAGCTACTAAAATTTATAACATGGGAATTACTTTTGATGAATATTATGCATATTATAAAGATGAAATAGAGGGTTAGTATGAAGAAAGTTTTAGGCTTATTGTGTATTATTTTCATTACATTGACTGTTTTTTTGGTATGGAAACAAAATAAGAGTGAACCGAAAAACCCTTATTTGGAAAAGGGATATACAGAAGAAGAGGTTCGTAAAATTGAAACATTAAATGAAGCAAATCAATCCTATTTATTAGAAACAGATTATCAAAGTAATATTTTGGAATATTTGAGTGCAACTGATTTTAAAGAGGAAAACTTAAAAGAATATATTCGTTTAGGTTTATTATATGGACTTTCGATAGAAGATACAATGTATATTGTGAATCATCAGTATAATGATATTGAAACTTATGATGCAAAGACAGTTGCCTTTATGCATGAACCATACTATATTCATGAATATTTAGAAAGGTATCTAAATTATAGTAATAATCATCAAGATTTTGAAACGAGTTCTGTTATAACGAATGTCAATAGTAATTTGGATTATGCTTTTTATACGCAAGATTATACAGTAGATTTAGATAAAAGATATTTGATATTAGTGAATAAATACTATAAATTATCTAGTGATTATGTGCCGGATAATCTGGTAACAATTGAAGCAAAATATGGTAAATCACTTTCATTAGAAAGTACTGTTTATGAACAATATAAATTGATGTGGAATGCTGCCAAACAAGAAGGCTTAAACCTTTATATTTGTTCTCCTTATCGAAGTTATTCTACACAACTTGGACTTTATAATAATTATGTAGCGCAGGATGGGAAGGTTGCAGCCGACACGTATTCGGCAAGAGCGGGCTATTCAGAACATCAAACGGGACTTGCCTTTGATGTCATTACGCCTACTTCTACTTTGGCTACCTTTCAATACACAAAAGAATTTGAATGGATTAAGGTGCATGCACATGAATATGGGTTTATTTTGAGGTATCCGGAAGGGAAAGAGTATTTGACAGGTTATGTGTATGAACCATGGCATTATCGCTATGTAGGAGTAGATGTTGCGACCAAAATCTATGAAACGGGATTAACTTATGAGGAATATTATGCATATTATGTGAGATAGGTAAAATTATCTCACTTTTTCATATACTATAGTGGTGAAGTATATGAATGAAGAAACATTCAAAAAGTGTGTTTATGTAGTTTTATTTCTTCTCATTGCAATCTTTTTCACAAAGGATATTAATTTTTTTGGACCAAAGTTTTATAGAGATGTTACTGAAATTGAAGATTCTAAGGAGTTGACAGTGTTAGTTAACAAAAATTATAAATTGAAAGAGGATTATATTCCTCCAGATTTAGAACAAATTTCTCTTGATTACGCAACAGATGAAAAATATATGAGAAGAGAAGCAAAAGAAGCCTTTGAGCATTTGAGTGAAGATGCCAGACAAATGGGATATCAAATTATTGCAACTTCTACTTATCGTAGTTACGATTATCAAGAAAAATTATATGATTATTATGTACAAATGAAGGGACAAGATTATGCCGATTCTTGTTCTGCAAGACCAGGACATTCTGAACATCAAACGGGGCTTGCTGTAGATGTAATGGGGTCAAATCAAGACTATGATTTATTTGAACAATCAATTGAATTCAATTGGATGAAAGAGAATTCACACAAATATGGATTTATTTTAAGATATCCTAGTAGGAAGGAAAAAATAACGGGATTTAAATATGAACCATGGCATTATCGTTATGTGGGAAGAGAGGTTGCAACTATAATTTATAAAAATAATTGGACATTAGAAGAATATAAAGAACAATAATCTATGTTATAATGAAATCGGTGATTAAATGGAAACGATAAAACATGAATTTCCACCTTATTATGATGCAAATTCCAAAATATTAATTTTAGGGACCATACCATCTGTCAAATCAAGAGAGGTAGGATTTTACTATTGCCATCCACAAAATCGTTTTTGGAAGGTATTAGCGAATCTTTATCAAGAAGAGATTCCTCATACGATAGAAGAAAAAAAACAATTTTTAACACATCACCATATTGCTTTATGGGATGTGCTTGCATCCTGTGCAATAGAGGGTTCATCAGATCAGTCGATTCGTTGTCCAATTTGTAATGATTTATCTGTTATTTTAAATCATAGCGCGGTTGAAAAAATTTATACTACAGGAAAAAAAGCTTATGATTTATATCAAAAATATTGTTATCCAAAGACAAAAATTGACGCCATTTTGCTTCCTTCCACAAGTCCTGCGAATGCAGCATATTCTTTGGAAAAATTGGTTAAGGCTTACTCACAAATAAAAGAGTAAGTTTTTTACTTGTGGCTAAAAAAATCATAAATATTTTATTTTGTCATATTTTGTAGTAGAGGTGGAATAATGAAGAAGATTGTAACATTATGTATTTGTTTTGGGTTACTACTATCTATAAATTTGGTAAAAGCGGATACAGATTTAGCGCCTAATGCGAAAAGTGCGATTTTGATAGAAGCAAGTACAGGAAAAATTATATATGAAAAAAATAGTCATGAAAAATTAGCTCCAGCTTCTATGACCAAAATGATGAGTATGCTTGTGATTGTAGAAAGTATTGAAAAGGGTATTATCGGTTGGGATGATATGGTAACTGCATCTGAAAATGCATCCAAAATGGGTGGTAGTCAGATTTTATTAGAAACAGGAGAGCAAATGAGTGTATCCGATTTGTTTAAAGGTGTTGCGGTTGCTTCTGGGAATGATGCTGTGGTTGCTCTTGCAGAAGCAATTGCCGGTACAGAAGACGAATTTGTGAATATGATGAACCAAAGAGCAAAGGAACTAGGTTTAACAGATACAGTTTTTAAAAATCCACATGGATTAGATGATGCAAATCATTATTCAAGTGCATACGATATGATGTTGATTGCAAAAGAGTTAGTAAAACATGAGAGAGTATTAGAATATACTTCCATTTATGAAGATTATTTAAGAAAGGGAACTTCTAAAGAATTGTGGCTTGTCAATACGAATAAATTAACGCGTTTTTATCCTGGGGTTGATGGTTTAAAGACAGGATATACAGATACCGCTGGATATTGTTTAACCGCTACTGCTAAAAAGAATGGAATGCGCTTAATTGCAGTCGCTATGGGAGAAGCAGATGGTAAGGTACGAAATGCAGAAGTAACTTCTATGTTGGATTATGGGTTTGCTCAATATAAAGTAAATGAAATATTAAATACTAGTACTATTATTTCTAAAGTAGAAATTGAGAAGGGAAAAGAAAAACAAGTGGAATTAGTGCCATTACAAAATGCAACAGTAGTAACGCGGAAAACAGAAACACTTGGGAAAATTACTTATGACTTACACCTAAATGCTGTAAAAGCACCAGTTAAAGTTGGAGATAAGGTAGGAACACTTGATATATTAGAAAATGGTAATAAAATTGATCAAATTGATGTGACTGTAAAAGAGAATGTCAAAAAGGCTAATTTTTTCGATTTATTTCTTCGTTATTTTGGTGATATGCTAAGTGGAGCAATTCAAATATAATGAATATATGGGACAATTTATAGAATTGTCTTTTTGCATATAAATAATCGTTGTTACAATTCCTTCTGTACTTGTCAAAATGGAGAATTTGTGATAATATAAAGCTATCAGAATGAATCATAGAAAAATAGTTTACGAGTAGAATATACACAAGTTGACTATTTGTAAACGGAGGGGTTATATTCTCTTTTATATTATAGGAAGGAATGATGTACATGAAAAGAAAAGGATTTACGTTAATAGAATTATTAGCAGTAATTGTAATACTAGCAGTAATTGCTCTAATCGCAACGCCAATGATTATGGATGTGATTGAAAAGTCTAGAATGGGAGCATTTAAAGATAGTGTGTTAAGTGCATTTCATCAGGTGGATTACTATTTAGTAGAAAATGAGTTAGGACAGGTCCCAGAAGAAGGGTTGGACGTTACTAAGATAGGACTTCAAAAGAGTCAATTTAAGTATGGTGAATTCTATCAAAGAGAAGAATTAGAAGTTGTAAATATAAGTGATGGAAGATTTTGTGCAATCGGAGGAATGGAAAATCTACAAGTATTTAAAGGAGAATGTGATTTCACTACACCAAGATGTGAATTAAGAATAGAGGGAGAAAAGGGAGTAGGTGAATGGTATAATAAAAATCCAAAGGTAGTGATGGAAACAAGTGAAGCATTAACAGGCGGACTTACTTTTGGAATCGGTAAAACAGAAAACTATAATAATGAAGTAAAGCAAGGAAATATAGGAAAAGCTGAATATCAAACAACAGAGACTACAACAACAAGAGTTTATTGTTATGTCAAAAATGTGGGAGATAATAGGGGAAGTAATTATATTGATGTGAAAATTGATCAAACATTCCTAGAAGAAGCAACATTTAGTTATACAACAACAAGTAAGAGTATAAGAGTGATTGCAAGTGGAAAAGACCAACAAAGTGGGATTACAAGGTATCAATTTAGTAAAGATAATGGAGTAACATGGAGTGAAATACAACAAAGTAATAGCTATAAATTTGATAACCTACAGACAGGCGAATACCCAATAAAAGTAAGAGTATATAATGGAACATATGTAGATAGTTTAAAAGAAAATAATCTATATAAAGAAAGTGAAACAAAAGTAGTAAAAACAGAGGATTTAATTGCTCCAACTTATGAAGTGAATCCAAAAGGATGGACTACTGGAGATGTAAAAGTAACCATAAAATATGGAGATCAAGGAACAAAACTATTGAAAACGACAGTAAATGTAACAAGTAATTTAAGTGCAACAAGATGTAGCAATGTGTATAATGGAACATATACGTGTGATGGAGAAAGCACTAAGAATATAGAAGCAGGAGTCTGGTATTTAGTAGATTCCGATGTAGAACTTACATATGGTGAAAATGGAAGTGTAATTGCACAAGTAGTTGATGGTGTCAATTATAAAAGTGGAAGTAGTATAGTAATTGGTACAATTGATAAGGTAGATCCATCAGTTTATGTCGAAGTTAATAAAAAAATTGCAACATTTACATTAGAGGATAATTCTGAATTAGTAGGGTATTCAGTTATGTCTCAAATGGAATTACCAGACGATTGGGTACCTATAAGTGGGAAGCAATCAATTGTGACATGGGAGGCTAGTCAAGCAGGAATATACTATGTATATGTAAAGGATATTGCTGGAAGAATATCTTATGCAACATTTGAAATGGCACAAACTTCTTTCTCTTATGAAGCTACAAAATCAACATATGCAGCAACGGATATTGGGCATAAGCATACGGGAAATAGAAACTCTGGGGGAGGATGTTATACAGTTCAAAAACAGTCATGTCAAACTTGTACTATTACAACAGTAGAATTGTCAACATCAATTAATTCGGATGGAACGTATAATTGGATTCGTTCTACGAGACATTCTAGATGTGGCCAAGCGAACTCAGATTCATCCATTGGTAGAAGGAATTATTCTGGAAGCAATCAAGTTGGGTCATCATCACATTCTTATGGTTGTTCCACTTATTATGAATTAGGTTGTGGAAAATCAGAAACAACTGTTTATACATGCCCAAATGGTGGTACTTTAAATGGAACTACTTGTACATTATATACATGTCCAAATGGCGGAACTTTAAGCGGAACAATTTGTGATTATTAAAAGGAGAATGTCTATGGGAAAAACAATATATGTCATTATAATAATACTTTGTACAATAGTAACAACAACAGGTTGTGGAAAGAGAATAGAGCCTGAGGAAAATAGTAAAACGAATACATCCGCAAGTGTATTCCAAGATCAAATCGTAGAGACATTTGAATTTACTAATACATCACTTATATATGAAGAGGGAAAAACAAAATTGCAAACAACGGTAACCAATATAAGTGGCAAGAACTCCTATTTATCAGAGTTTAAAATCCATGTTAAAGTTGAAAATGAAATAATAGATTTGATTGGATTTGTGGGAGAAGAGTTGCAACCAAAAGAAAGTCGAGTCATAATGAGCTATAGTATAGAGGATTTAACAAATGCTTCTTCTATCTCTTATGAAGTTGTCCGATAAGTAAGCATAGCTTACTTTTTTTGCAAATAAATTCTAATATATTCTAGTTTTGTCGAAATGATTTTCAGTTCATTTTGTTTGTGCTAAAGTAAAATAGCGAGGTGAAATATGTTAGAAACAACATTAGAATTTCGAAAGGGGATTTTATTTGTAAGACTAAATGGAGAGTTGTCAAAAACAACAACAAGTATTTTACAAATAGAAGTAACGGATACCATTTTGCAAAATGGAATTCAAAATGTAGTATTCAATATGGATCATTTAAAAAGCATTGATATGAAAGGAATGAGTTCGTTATTATATCATTATGAAATTTGTAAAAATAGAAAAGGCAATTGTTATATCTGTAACATTTCTGATGAGTGGGTGTATATGAAACTCAAAAAGAATAGAATTTTAAACTACTTACATGAAATGGATAATGAATTAACTATTCTGCAAGCTGTTACTGTATAGGAGGAAAGTATGACAAATGAAATGATTACAATGTATGATAATTATATTTATTACATTATTTCTAAATATTATAGCGGATATCCAAGCAAAGAAGACTTATTTCAAGTAGGTAGAATTGGTCTTTTGAATGCCTATAGTAAATATGATTCATCTTATGGAGTCCAATTTAAGACATATGCATTTGAATTTATTAAAGGAGAAATGTCTAAATTTATTAGACAAGATCGCCCTGCTAAATATAGTCGTAATGTTACTAAGTTAAAATACTTGATTGAAAAAACAACTGCAATTATGACACAAGAATTGATGCGTGCTCCAACTGTAAGTGAACTTGCTAGTTATCTAGGGGAACCAGAAGAAAATATTATAGAAGCGATGCAAACTATTTATCATATGCAAAGTATTCAATCACCAATTATGCAAGATGAAAAAGAAATTACATTAGAGGATAATATTGCATCACAACAGGTCGATATAGATACTATGATAGCCTTTAGAGACTCTTTACAATCTTTATCTCCATTTGAACAAGAATTGATTAAAAGAAGGTATGTTTATGGTCAGACACAATCTGAAATCGCAGAATATATGGGAATTAATCAGGTACAAGTCTCTAGAAAAGTAAAAAAAATTGGTGAAAAAATCCACCAAAATGTTGCCTAAAAGAACAAATTGTTCTTTTTCTTTTATATAGATTTTCCTTTATTTGAAAAAGAAGTTTCATTTGATAATATATTGTTTTGTCTTGTTTCAATATAGGATTTGATGAAAGGGTAAAGAAAAGGGTCTATGTATCTTTTCGTTTGTTCCAGTAAAAGTTTGCTGCTTCTCCAAGTCAATCTGCTTATGATATCTTCTTTATCTATATCTTTTTCTTCTACCATTATTAGAGGATTTATCTTTTTTTTATTTTTTATTGTTACAAGCTTTTCTTTTTCTAAAAAATTTTTAAAGATAGTATCCATATAGCGCTTCATCGCTTGTTCATACTCACCCATCGGTGTTAATGAAATTGCCCCATTTTCTATTTTATAATCATAAAATCTACCACTTATGTAAATATGATTTGGAATAACTAATTTTTCTTCAATTGGAATACAGTAGTATTCTAAAATAAAATGATATGGTTTTTTATTTTGTAAAACTTGTTGTTTGATTTCGTTTTCTGTTAAAACAATTCTATATTGTATATGACATGGCATATTCACTGTCCTTGGTAGATACTTTTCTAGAGTAGGAATAATCTCTTCAATTGTAAATCCAGCCTGTTTTTTCCAATATTCTGCAATTTCTGATGTAAACTCTGGAAAATCTTTTTTGTATTGTTCTATTTTTTCTCTCTCTAAATCATAATTAAACATAGTATTCCCCTTTTCATTTAAGCTATTATACTTTATTTTGCAAGGAAGTCAAGTTCAAAAATGTATAAAAAAAAACTTTATTTCCATAATAATCCTAGGAGGAAAAACATGGAAAAAAATAAATATAATGATTTGGTTACAAAATATACACCAAAAGAGAATCGATTAAAGAATGGTTTACTTGCCTTTTTTATCGGTGGAATCATGGGTGTAATTGGAGAATTTTTAGTAGAAATATGGTCCTATTATTTAAATATTCCAACGAAAGAAGCGGGAACATTTATGATTATTACACTTATTTTTGCTGGGTGTCTACTTACCTGTTTTGGATTTTTTGATAAGTGGGTCAATTTTGCGAAAGCTGGGTTATTTGTTCCGATTACTGGCTTTGCGCATGCGATGATGAGTGCCGCTTTGGAATATCGAAAAGAAGGCTTTGTTACTGGATTAGGTGCTAGTATGTTTAAATTATCTGGTTCTGTTATTATATTTGGAGTTGTAAGCGCTTATGTATTTGGTTTGATACGAATTCTTTTATTTGGAGGGCAAATATGACATTTCAATATAAAAACGTATATATTAATGAAACTGCTACCGTAACTGGTCCTTATGAAAAAAAAGGACCATTAAGCCACTATTTTGACAAAAGTCATGATGAGTTTTATTTTGGAACAAAGACATGGGAGAATGCAGAAAGTAAGTTGATTGAAGAAAGTGTTGATATTTTGCTTACTAAAAAAGGGTGTACGAAATTTGATATTGATTTATTCATTTCAGGTGATTTACTCAATCAAACTGTAGCTTCTAACTATGCTGCAAGTCATTTGGGAATTCCTTTTATGGGCGTTTATAATGCGTGTGCAACAAGTGTAGAAGGATTGATCTTGGGTGCTAATATGGTGGAAGCAAAGCAGATTCAAAATTGTATCTGTGACGCTTCTTCTCATAATAATGCAGCAGAAAAACAATTTCGTTATCCTGTTGAGTATGGTGGACCAAAACCGAAAACGACGACATTTACTACAACTGGATGTGCAAGTGCCTATTTGAGTAGTGAAAAGTCGGGTATTCGAGTTGAAAGTGCGACAGTTGGGACCGTAACGGATATGGGAATTAAGGATGCCTATCATATGGGAGCTGTTATGGCGCCTGCCTGTGCAGATACCATTTATCGTCATTTGATGGATACCAAAAGAGAGATTGGATATTATGATCTGGTTTTAAGTGGGGATTTGGGTGTTTATGGTGAGAATATCTTAAAAGATTATATGAAAACAGAATATGGAATTACATTAGAAAATTATGATGACACGGCCACAATGATTTTTGATGTGGAAAGTCAACCTGTATATGCAGGTGGAAGTGGACCAGCATGTGCTCCTTTGGTTACTTATAGTTATATTTTTGATCAAATGAAAAAGAAAGAATATAAGAAAGTTTTACTTGTAGCAACGGGTGCTTTAATGTCTACTACAATGGTGAATGAGAAAATGAGTATTCCAAGTATTGCACATGCAATTAGTTTGGAGGTTACCCTATGATTTATATCAATGCTTTCCTTTTTGCAGGGTTGGTTTGCTTATTAGGACAAATTATATTAGATAATACGAAATTGACTGCAGGTCATGTTACCACCATTTTTGTGGTATTAGGTGCATTTCTAGATATTTTTAGTATTTATGATAAATTTGTATTATGGGCCGGTGGAGGTGCTTTGGTTCCAATTACGAGTTTTGGGCATTTGTTGATTCATGGCGCATTAGAAAAAGCCCAAGATTTTGGTCTCATTGGACTTGCAATGGGTATGTTTGACTTAACATCATCTGGTATTATTTCAGCAATTGTTATTTCTTTCTTCTTATCTCTTATTTTTCAGCCAAAAGATTAAAACCAGACTATTTTCTGGTTTTTCTTTTTGCTGTTACAAATGCAACCTCTCCATTTAAATGATAAGATATTTGAAAATTTATTCCTTGTTGCTTCAATGAATTTTTAAATTCTCTACATTCGATAGAATCTAAATGACCTACGATAATGTCATGATAGCTTCCGTCTTTTTGATTACCGTTACAATCTGTAGAGTAATATTTTCCTAATTCTGAATTTCGTAAGGAATAGAAACAAATAATACGATTCTCTATATCTCGGAGTTTTGCAATTTTTTCACTCTTTTCCATCATAATTTCCCCCTCTTCGGTTCTCTATTATAGCAAAATCCAATAATTTGTCGAATTTGCTAGCTTTCTTCTAGCATTTTATAGTATAATGAAAAGGCAAATGTATGGTGATGAATATGTATTTAAAAAAGATGATTGCAAGCGGATTCAAATCGTTCGCAGATAAAATAACCATTGATTTTACTAAAGGAATTACAGGAATTGTCGGACCAAATGGGTCTGGAAAGAGTAATGTAGTGGATGCTGTTAGATGGGTACTTGGAGAACAATCTGTCAAATCTCTTAGAGGAGATGGCAATATGACAGATGTTATTTTCTCTGGAAGTAAGTCAAGAAATGCCTTAAATGTGGCTTCAGTAACTTTAGTTTTTGATAATACGGACCACTATCTTCCAATCCAGTTTGATGAAGTATCCATTCAAAGAAGAGTTTATAAAGATGGTGCCAATGAGTATGCCATTAACAATGAAAAATGTAGACTCAAAGATATAGTTGATATTTTGCTTGATAGTGGTATGGCAAAAGAAAGTTTCAATATCATTTCGCAGGGAAAAATTGAAGAAATTATCAGTAGTAAACCAACTGATCGTAGGGTTATTTTTGAAGAAGCAGCCCAAGTTTTAAAATATCGAAGAAGAAAAGAAGAGGCACTTCGTAAACTAGAACGTACACATGAGAATATGACTCGCGTGGATGATATTTTACACGAATTAGAAGAACAAGTAGAACCTTTAAAAAAACAACATGATGAGGCGATTGTTTACCAAGAAAAAATGGCTGAACTAGAAAAAGTAGAAGTTGCTGTAACCGTAAAGGATATTACCGACATGAATTTTGTTTATCAAAATAACAAGAAAAGAATTGCGGATTTAAATGAAGAACTTTTGCGAATTACAACTGGCAATAGTACAAATGAAGCAAAAATTGAAGAATATAAAATTAAAATTCAAAAATTAGATGAGGAAATTTCTAATAGTACAAAAGAATTATTAGAAAAAACAACCCAAGTGGAAAAAAAGAGTAGTGAGAAAAATATTCTATTAGAACGTAAAAAATATGAAGTAGAAGATCAAAAATTACATGAAAACCTATTACAATTAAAAGAACAACAATTGAAACTAGAAAGTGATATTCATACATTAGAAGCAGAAATTGCATCTTATGAAAGTGAAATGAAGACAAAAGAAGCAGCTGTTCAATTGTTAGAACAAAATTATCATAAGCATAAAGAGAGTAGAGAACAAATTGAAAAGAAATTAACAGGATTATTACGGGAAAAATCTACTTTAGAATATACCATTCGTCATTTACAAGAAAGTATCGATAGTGGAAGTACACTTCCTTATGCCGTTCGTTCTATTCTAGAATCTCCTAAGTTACATGGAATTCATAATGCAATTGGAAATTTAATTGAAGTAGAAGAAATGTATGCAACTGCGATTACAACCTCTTTGGGGTATGCGACTACTTATTTAGTGGTTGATGACGAACAGGTTGCAAAAGAAGCAATTATTTATTTAAAGCAAAACAATATTGGAAGAGCAACTTTCTTCCCCATTTCTATCATTGCATCAAAAGAAGTAGATTCTAGTACATTACAAATATTAAAAGGACAAGCAGGTTTTATTGGAATTGCCTCTGATTTAATAAAGTATGATCCTACATATGATTCCATTATGAAAAATCAACTTGGAAATGTGATTGTTGCAGAAGATATTGATGCTGCAACTTATATCAGTAAAAAAATGAATTATCGTTATAAGATTGTTACTTTAGATGGAGAACTGTTACACGTAGGTGGTTCTTTAACTGGTGGAAATGCAAAAAATACAAAGAGTGTTTTAACAGAAAAATATGAATTAGAAAGAGCATTACAACAACAAAATACTTTAGTAGAACAAATCAAAGCATTAGAAAATAAGATTAATGAGATGGATGAAAATAGCCGTTCTTTAGAAGATAAATTATATCTAGAAAATAAAGAATTTTTATCTGTAAAAGAGATTAAAGAACAAAAAACAAATTTATTACAAGAATTTCAAGGCCACTTATTACAGATTGAACAAGAAATTCGTGGGACCAATCATTTATTAGATGGCAGTTTGAGTAAAGAAGAGGAAACAGTACTTGCTTCCTATTATCAAGCTGTAGAAGAAATGAAAAAAGAAGAGCTTCATTTACACGAATTACAAAATCAAAAAGAGGGCTTTTCTACAGATTTAAAAGATTTTGAATTCTCACTTCGTCAAGAAAATAGTGCTTTCTATAACAAGAATAAAGAATTAAAAGAACTTGAAATTGAAGTCAATCGAATGGATGTTAAATTAGATCATTTACTATCAAAATTGAACGAGACTTATAGTATGACTTATGAAAAAGCGACTACATTATATACACTTGATTGTGATGTAGAGGAAGCAAGAGAACAAGTAAGTACCTTAAAACGTATCATTCGTGATTTAGGAACGGTTAATTTAGGCGCAATTGAGGAATATGAGCGTGTGAATGAACGATATACATTTCTAAATCATCAAAGAGAAGACTTGACGAAAGCAGAAGATACCTTATTAGAAATCATTCAGGAAATGGATTCGGTTATGGAAACAGAATTTGCAAAAACATTCCAAACCATTAATGAAAATTTTTCTAAAACATTCCAAGAATTATTTAAAGGTGGAACCGCTTCTTTGAAACTGACAGATCCAGATAATTTACTAGAGACTGGAATTGAAATTGTCGCATCCCCACCAGGTAAGAAATTAACGAGTATTTCTTTATTATCTGGAGGAGAAAAAACATTTACGGCAATTAGTTTATTGTTTGCAATTTTAAAATCAAGACCAGTACCTTTTTGTATTTTGGATGAGGTAGAAGCTGCCTTAGACGAAGTCAATGTGGATAGTTTTGGTGAATATTTAATGCATTTGAAGGATAAAACACAATTTATCTTAATTACGCATAAAAAAAGAACAATGGAATATGCAGATGTTCTTTATGGAATTACAATGCAGGAGTCTGGTGTTAGTAAACTTGTTAGCGTAAAACTAGAAGAAATCCAAAAGTGAAATCTGTGTGAAAATATTGTCAAATATTGAATATTTAGTTAATCCATGTTAGACTGTTAAAGGAGGTTATTGTATGAAAGATAAAAATGTAGATTATAGTAGCATACTAAATAAAATTGTATATTGCTTATATGTTGTAATTGCGCTACTTATTTTAAATAGTATCTTACTGACTGTATCTATTGGAACCAAAGGAACAACAAATACAAATAATAGTAATAATGAGCAAGAGGAATTACCTTATGATGTAAGCCAGTTTACGGAAATGACAACTGACCAAGCAATGGTGGCAATTGAGGCAGGTGGAATTCAAGTATTCTATATTGGACATTCTAGCTGTGGTTTCTGTAGAAGATATGTTCCAGTGTTACAAGAGGCCCAAAAGGCATATGGTTTTAAAACACTTTATATTGATACCGATAAGTTAACGAGTGCAGATGTTGAAAAATGGAGTGCATTAGATGACTATGTAAAAGAAAGCTTTGGTTATACACCTCTAACTGTTATTACCAAAGATGGTCAATATCTAGATGGGCAACTTGGATATATGGACTATAATGCATTAAAAGCCCTTTTAGAAAAAAATGGATTTCAAGCAAAATAAGAGTAAAAGCTCTTATTTTTTTGATGTATTAAAAGGAAATTGAGAAAAAACTTACTATGTTAATAGTGAGGTGATCATTTGAAAAAATTTTATAATGGATGTTATGACATCATATTTAAAACAGTTATCTGTGATGAGAATAATCCTCATATGCTAAAAACCTTCCTAGAACATATTCTGAAAATAGAAATAGATGAAATAGAGTTTCTACAGAATGAACTGAGTGTAAGTGATGTGAATGAACGAAAGAAAACAGTAGACTTACTTGTGAGAACAAAGGATAGATACATTCATATTGAGTTAAATCAAAGCCATAAAGGTTATCTCCATATTCGGAATTTCTGTTTCTTTACCAATCTATATTCCAAAAATACATGAAAAGGAAAAGAATTTGATTTAACAAGTGAATTTGTGCATATTGATTTATCCTATGGTAAAAAAGATGAGTTAGAAAAAAGAACCTATTATGTAATGGATAAAGATGGCTATTTGTATATAGAAAATATGAAAATCATAGAGTACAATATGGACAGGATAACCGATTTTTGGTATTCTAAAAACAAAGAGAAGATAGAAGAATACAAATATCTTATTATGTTAGGACTTGATAGAATATCACTCAATGAAATAGCCAAAGGAGACAAATATATGGAAGAATATACAAAGAAAGTAGAAGAATTGAATGATAGAGATGCATTTACCAGTTGGATTACCCCAGAAGAAGATGTAGAGATGATACTCAACACGGAAAAGCACATTTCTTATGATGAGGGACACACTGTTGGATATGGAGAAGGAAAGAGTGAAGGAATCGATATTGGATTAGAACAGGGAAAATTAAACGAGAAATTAGAAATTACTAGAAACATGTTAAAGAAAAATATCGATATTTCAATGATTTCTGAAATAATATGTTTTACGAAAGAGCAGATATAAGAGATAAAATAATTTTTTTGATGTACAAGAATTGAATTGTATCGCCATTTTGTGTTTTGCAAAATCAGAAAACTATGATACACTAGTAAAAGCAGAAAATGGTGATGAAAATGTTAAAAGTAAATGATGTGAGTTTAAGATTTCAAACACGAGTGTTGTTTGATCATGTAAACCTAGAATTTAAAGATGATAATTGTTATGGAATTATTGGCGCGAATGGTGCAGGGAAATCTACTTTTTTAAAGATACTTAGTGGTGAGATTGAATCTACAAAAGGTGAAGTCATGATTGGAAAAGGAGAAAGAATCTCTGTTTTAAGACAAAATCATAATGAATTCGATGAATATGGTGTTCTAGAGACTGTTATTATGGGGGATGCTGAACTGTACCAAATTATGAAAGAAAAAGAGGCTATCTATATGAAGCCTGATTTTTCGATGGAAGATGGGATGCGTGCAGCGGAATTAGAAGCAAAATTTGAAGAGAAAAATGGTTGGCAAGCAGAAAGTGATGCAGCTGTTTTATTGGTAGGATTAGGTCTTTCAAATGCATTACATGAGAAAAAAATGAGTGAATTAGAAGATAGGGACAAGGTAAAAGTTTTACTAGCACGTGCCTTATTTGGAAACCCAGATATACTACTTTTGGATGAACCAACGAATGGTTTAGATGAGATAAGTATTTTATGGCTAGAAGAATTTTTAATTAATTTTAAGAATACTGTTTTGGTAGTATCCCATGATCGTCATTTTTTGAATAAAGTATGTACCCATATGTTGGATATTGATTTTGAAAAAATTACTTTATTTGTTGGAAATTATGATTTTTGGTATCAATCTAGCCAATTGATTCAAAAACAAATGCGTGATTCCAATAAAAGAAAAGAAGAAAAAATCAAAGAATTAGAAGATTTTATTCGTCGTTTTAGTGCGAATGCATCCAAATCAAAGCAAGCAACTTCTCGTAAAAAATCATTAGAGAAAATTGTATTAGAAGATATCAAACCTTCTAGTAGAAAATATCCTTATATGCAGTTTGAATTAGAAAGGCCCCTTGGAAAAGAAGTTATTACATTAGAAAAAATCAATTATAGTATGGATGGGGAACCTATTCTACAAAACTTAAATTTAACCATACGTCCTAATGATAAGATTGCATTAATTGGTAATAACGAGATGGCAAAAACAGCCCTACTCAAGATTTTAGCAGGAGAATTAAAACCAGATAGTGGGACGATTAAAATTGGGTCTAGTGTAAAAGTCTCTTATTTTGCCAAAAATCATGATGCTTATTTTGAGGATCCTGTATCTTTAATTGAATGGTTACAAAATTATTCTGAGGTAAAGGATGAGAGTTTTGTAAGAGGATTTTTAGGGAGAATGTTATTTTCTGGTGAAGAATCCTTAAAGAGAGTTACTGTTTTATCAGGAGGAGAAAAGGTAAGGGCAATGTTTTCTAAAATTATGCTAGAAAAAGGGAATGTTTTATTATTAGATGAGCCAACCAATCACTTGGATATTGAATCAATTACTGCTTTAAATGAGGGATTAGATAAGTATAGGGGTGCTTTGGTATATGCGACTTTTGATCAGGAACTCATTCAAAGTATCAGCAATCGTTTGATTGAAATTTTTGAAGATGGAACGATTCGTGATAAACAAATATCTTACGAAGAATATTTACAAAAATATAGTAGCGCGAACTAAGTTTACGCTTTTTTGTAGACAATTTATTGTAATTCCATAGAATAAGATAAAGGGGGGTTCATGTATGAATGGTAGAGTGAATTACCGTCCTGGATTTCGACCAGGTTTTGGAAGGCCAGGCTTTGGTAGACCTGGATTCGGGCGACCTATTAACAATGGATTTGGCTTTGGGATTCCATTTTTGCTTGGGGCAGCAACTGCGACGGCATTAACACCATATTTTTATAGACCATATCCTTATTATGGTTATCCAGTATATTATTATTAAGAAAAGACACTGTATAAAGTGTCTTTTATGCATAGTAATAGATGAGAAACGAGCAAATACAAGCAAGAAGAATGAGTAAGATTACTTGAAATATTACTTTTTTCATATATCCTCCTATATCAGTCGAATTTCCTGTTCGGAGAAGAATGGTTTATTTTTATTGATATGATCAAAGAATAAAATCCCATTTAAATGATCAATTTCATGTTGAAAAGCGATAGACAAGTCTTCTCTTGCTCTTACACGAATTAAATTACCATCCTCATCATATCCTTCTACAGTAACACGTGCATATCTTGGAACATGTCCTTCTACTTCTCTATTCACACTTAGACATCCTTCACCTGCATCTGCCGCAATGATTTCGGTAGAATTGCTTACAATAACAGGATTAATCACAACATAGTTATCAAATTTTCCTTCTTCATATTCCTCTACAATTACAATAATCCGCTTGTTGATTCCAAGTTGCGGAAAAGCAAGTCCCATACCAGGACGCAAATTATATTTTTCTGCTTTTTCCTCGATTTGACTAAAGGTTAAGTGATCAATCATTTGTTGAATTAGTTTTTTTTCCTCTTTACTAAGTGGGAAGGTTGCATCTTTACTAACTGCACGTAAGCGCTTGTCTTTTTCATCTAATATATCTAAGGGTTTAAACATACCTATCAACTCCGTTTGCACTTATTTTAGCACAAATATTTGAATTTAAAAAGTACAAATTTGAAATCTAAAAGAAAAAGAAGAGAAATCTCTTCCTTATATTAGTTACCCCAAGCTCTAGCTCCGATGATGATAACTAATAAGATAAATAGAACTAGAATGATAGCAGCACCATATCCAGCACCGTATCCATATCCACCAGTAGGGTAGCTACCTCCACCACAGCATGGGTTTCCACAACCATACCCTTGGTAGGAACCCTTTAAAAGATTACAAACATATAATAGGGCATACATATTAAAATTAAAAAAGTAAAGGTTGATTTTTAATCATTTTATATAGCCTTTACTTTTTTAATTTTAATCATATAATATTTTGAAAACAAAAGAAAAAAAGAACTTTTTTGCTTTTGTTGTTACCTATCTTTCTATATTGTTATAAAATGTTAGCAATGATTTTCATTTAATGTGCATATATTTGGGGTGCATATAAAAGGGGTCATTCCCTTTTATATGCACATTGAAACAATGAGACAATGAGACAATTATAATCTCTTTTTAAAATTCTCTTGAAAGATATTCTATAGAAATGATTTCATTTTCTTTATTAGTGAATTGAATATTGTAACCACAGATTTTAGCAAATTTGATTATAGTTTCAAAATCTGGTTGACTATTTCCTCTTTCATAACTAGAGATTGTTGTATCGGCTAAAGATAGTCTATCACCAATTTCTTTTTGTGACATACCCGCACTGATTCGCATATTTTTCAATACTATTCCAATATTTACCATGTTTTATCACTCCAAAGAAATTATTACAAATATTCTTCAAATAATCATAAAATCGCAAGAAACTTGCGATTTACATAAAACTATGGTATAATCCGTTTTAGATTTATTAACTATTGTTTATAGTATATTATATCTTCTACATTGCAATCTAATACATAACAGAATTTAGCTAAAATTTCTGTATCAAGTCTACTCAATGGTTGGTTTTCATAATATGCTTTAACTGTTTGGTGTCGTAAATCGGTAAGCTTACTCATTTGATATATTGTAATACCGTATTTATCCATTAGCTCTTTTAATTTTATATTAATTTTTCCTATATTTTTAGTTTCAGTTACTTTTCTCATAGCACCCTCCTATTGTAGTATATCAAAGTAATGCTTTTACAAATATTACCATTAGAATAGCACTATTTAAATGCAATATATGACGAAAAATATTTTAGAAAAGGAGATATTCAATGAACATATTAAAAACAAAAGTAGATTTTTCGAATAAGAATGTTACAGATTATGTTAATGAAATTTTAACCCCGTTAAATAAATTCTACTCTTCTAATTATAAAGAGATTTTGAATGCTAGGAATGAAAATAATACAAAAATATTTGAACAAGTATATGATTTATATCTTCAGAAGTTAGATACTTTTTGTAAGATTATAGAAGAAAATGCAAACAACAAAAGTTAAGTAAATACTAGCTTTTTTTGTTGCAAAAAATTATAAGCAAAAAAAATGTACAGAAAATTTGACAAATTGAAAAACAGTCATTTATCATGATAGTATGAATTACAAATATTATCATTTAGTAATTCATATTGATGAAAAACTATAGTATGTGCACAAATAATCGATGAACTATAGTTTTTCTCCTCGAGCAAGGAGATGTTATCATGAAAGATATAAAATCTAGAAAATATTTTATAAGAGTTTGTCAAGAAAACCATACGGTTGAAGATGGTATTGTTACATATAATTTTAATGAAATATATGAGAAACTATGTTCTAAATATGATAAAGTAATGTATATTATTCATGATAAGGATCCTAAAAATATTCATGCTCATTTTATCGTTCAAAATCATGCACAAATTAGAAAAAGCACCTTAATAAATTTAATTAAATATTGTGATATCCAAAAACAAAGAGGTTCTAATTTGCAATGTTATGAATATTTACAACATAAGGGCATAGAGAATAAAGAGCCATATGATAAAATGAATATAAAGTGTAATTTTCCTAATGAGCTAGAAATTTGGTTAAAAGAAATTAATGAAAGTGAAAGCAACTATCAAAAAATGATTAATGCTTTGTATAGTGGAAGTACACCAGAGGAAATAATGATAAATTATCCAAAAGAGTACTTTACTCACAGAAACAAAATACATACAATTTATAGTGATTTAAATTTAAAAAAGGCAACTGAAAGTTGGAGAGATATACAGGTTTTCTATATATGGGGCGATAGTAGAACAGGAAAAACAAGAAGTGTTATCGAGTATTGTAAAAATAACAATATCCCATACTATAGAGTTACAGAGTATGAAAAGGATCCGTTTCAAAATTATACATGTGAACCATGTCTAATATTAGATGAATATAGAGAAAATTTTCCAGTATCAAGTTTATTAACGTATCTAGATGGGTACGAAAAAACATTTCTATCATCAAGATATTCAAATAAATATGCATTATATAATACAGTGTTTATTATATCTAATATTCCATTATCCCAACAATATACTCATTGTGATGAAAAAACAAGAATGGCTATCAAGAATAGAATAAAATATGAACTTAAATATACAGAAACTGAAATTGTCATATTAGAGAAAAATGTAGTAATAAAAATAATTCCCAATCCATATTATTCTAATAAATTGGGAAAGGAAAATATAAATGAAAAATAATAAAATTGTGATAAAAAATATCTATTATGACAACAAAAATACTATCACTGATTTAATTATTGCTTATTTGAAAGAAAAAGCTTATAATACATAGCATATGTATGCCTTTAAAAGGAGGAAAAGTGAACAAAGGTATAGATGTAGTTCTTTATATAAGATTGTCTGATGAAGACGAGCAAAAAGAAAACAATAATGAAAGTGAAAGTATCACTAATCAAAGAAAAGTCTTAACTGATTTTGCAAAGGAACGTAATTTTAATATTGTAAATGAATATATAGATGACGGATACACAGGTCTATCATTTGATAGACCTGGTTGGAATAAGTTAATAGATGATATTGAAAAGGGTTCAATACAATGTATTTTAGTTAAAGATTTTTCAAGATTAGGTAGAGAAAATTCTAAATTTTTGTATTATATTCAAAACTATTTTCCTACACACAATGTGAGAATTATTGCAGTTAATGAAAATTATGATAGTGATGTTAATTTTGATGAGGATATTATTCCATTCAAAGCTGTTTTAAATGATTTATATAGTAAAGATATATCAAGAAAGGTCAGATCAACCTTAAAATCAAAAATGAAAAATGGAGAATATGTTGGTAGTAGACCACCATATGGATATCTTAAAGACCCAAAGAATAAAAATAAATTAATTGTAGACCCATACGCGAGTATCATTGTTAAAAGAATTTTTAGTGAATTTTTAAATGGAAAAAACATGTCTATGATTGCCAAGAATTTAACACTTGATAACATTGATGTACCGTCATATTATAATAGTAAAGCATTTGATATGAAACCAAAAGAGAATATATGGAAAGCACAAACAATAAAATATATACTGACTAATGAAATGTATACTGGTTGTTTAGTACAAGGAAAGGTAGAAAATCTATCCTACAAAATTGGCAAACAAATGCGGAAAAGTAAAAATGATTGGGTTAAGTTTAAAAATGCCCATGAAGCTATTATTGATAGTAATACATATCAGCAAGTACAACTTCTTTTCCAAACGAAAACACATTCAATTGTTAACAATAGTTACTTATTAACTGGTCTATTAAGGTGTAAAGAATGCGGAACATCATTGTGCATCTATAGTTCCACTAAAAAGCCATATATAAATTGCAAAACATATTTTCTAACACATAGAATGACATGTCATTCTCATAGTATGAATTATTATGAACTTGAAAAACTTATATTAGATGAAACAAAAAATGCATTGAAAACAAGAATTATTGATTATGACACCATAAATGAAAGTCTTAATCTTAGCACTGATAAAATATTAAAAGAAATTGATGAAATAAAAAAACAAATACAAGATTTGGAAAGTAAATTAAAACTAATCTATGAGGATAGAATTAATCAAATTATTAGCTTAGAAGATTATCAAAATTATTGTAAGGAATATAAAGAAAAAATAGAAAATAAAAATAATGAAATATTAGCCTTAAATGAACAATTAAAAGACATTCAAAATGATTTTACTTATGATGAATTAGTAAAAAGTATTCTAGAATTAGAACAACCAGATAAATTGTTAATGAAAAAGTTAATAAAAAAGGTTGTAATTGATAAAAATAAAGAGGTAGAAATATATTTTAATTTTTGTTAGGTTTTAAAGGGACCCTATCCGCCATAATAATACATAATGTTCCCTCCAATCTAGGTCTAATATATTGTATTAAAGAGTAGTAAATGTGTTAATGAAAAAGTCCTAATTTAGGAAAAAATTTTCTATTAGGATTGAAAGGGAAACTTGGATTATGGTATGATAGGAATATAGGGTGAGAGTATGAATATGCCAAAAAGATTTCGTGATCTAATTCATGACATGGATAAACCTTTATTTCTAGTAACAACTGCATTGTTTATTTTTGGTTTACTCAATATCGTTACTGCTTCTAGTCAAGCATCTGTTTTAAAATATAATGCATCTTTATATGGATTTTTCTATAAACAACTTATCTTTCTATTACTAGGATTATGTGTATTTTTATTTATATTAAAAGAGCCCACCAAACGTTATCGGTTTTGGGGTCTTATTTCCTTTGCTGGGGTAACAGGACTGATGATTTATTTAACCTTGTTTGGAGATTACAATAAAGGATCTTTAAACTGGATTCGAATCGGTTTTTTCTCAATTCAACCAAGTGAGTTTGCGAAACCAGTTATGATTATGTGTTTATCTATTTTGTTTGAATTGTTTTATAAAAAATTGCGTACGAAAAATCAAAATCATTATGATATGATTGGAATTATTTTATTGGTAGGTTGTATATTTCCAATTTTCGTATTTTTTCAAAAAGATTTAGGAACAATGACTATTTTATTTATTATTTTTATAAGTATGTTTTTGACTAGTCCAATTTTACGTATTGATAAAATCAAAACAATTGCTTTAGGTGTAATTTTAGTATTGTGTGCAAGTTCTATTTTGATTGCAAAAACAGGACATTTGTTAACAAAAACACAACTTAGTCGTTTTGATTTCTTTGATCCTTGTGCAGATTATGAAAGTGGTGGATATCAAATTTGTAACGGTTTTATTGCCATCAATGATGGAGGATTATTTGGGGTAGGAATTGGCAATAGTAAGCAGGTTTCCTATATCCCCGAATCTCATACAGATAGTGTATTTGCGATTATAGCAGAAGAGTATGGCTTTCTACAGGCAACAGTTATTTTTATTGCTTATGTTATTATCTTATATCGTATTTTAAAATTAGCGATGCATGCGAATACAATACGTGGTAGATATATTTGTTTTGGGGTAGCTGTTTATATATTTTTACATATAGTAGTTAATTTAGGAGGACTTTTTGGTGTTATGCCTCTTACTGGAGTTCCTTTACCATTCTTAAGTTATGGGGGGTCATTTACATTATCCCTAATCATATCTTTGGGAATGGTACAACGGGTGCATATTGAAACTCAAAACCAAAGAATTAATGTTTAAAAAATACATCATTTCGCAGATGTATTTTTGTTTTGTGGAATCGCGAGTAATACAATTTCAGTAGGAAAGATACTGCCCCCATAAGATCTTAAATAAAATTGATAGGTATCTGGACACATTTCTTCAATCATAGTAGGAATCTTCCATAAATCAACTAAGTTGTGATAAACAGAAATTAGTAATTTAGGATGTTCCTTTTGAATGTGATTTTTAGCCCCTATCAATGCTTGTTGTTCACTACCTTCAATATCCATTTTAATCATTGTAATAGGTTCTTCAATATCCAAATCTAGACTGGTGGTTTCTATTTCTTGTGTTCCTGACGCCTCCACTGTATTGGCAGATGCATCTACACTATTTTCACCTAAATACATAGTAGAAATTTGATCAATGACTGCTTTGGTTCGGATTTCTATATTGGGATATGGACTTGTATTTTGTTTTAGATGTTCTATCGTATCACTCGAAATTTCATAAGCATAGATTTTTTTATAGCTATCACTCCCATAAGTATGAATAAAATCTAGGACAGTATCTCCTATATAAGCACCCAAATCTACAAATACTTCATCTTTACATGAAACTAAGTCTAAATCAAAATAATGGGGATAATTTTTTTCGTGGGAACTATCCAATGTTGTAAAATCATATTGATACCAGTTATTTAAAATAGCCAATAATAATTTTTTGGAACGATAATCGTCTAGTTTCTCATATAACCAAACGAGCTTATTTAAATGCTCTGATAATGTTTCTGCCTTTAAATGAAAATGATCATATTCCTCGTTTTTGCAATCGAGTTTTCCCCAATATGGGAATTTCTTAAAATAATCCTCAATTGAATGTTGAATTTGGGAATTAATACTCAAGAATGTATTTTTGGTTTGTTCAAAAATTTCCTCTTTTGATAAACTTTTTAAGTGGCCAGTTAAGGATTGAAATTGTTTATCAATATAATTCAAGTGAATCACCTCTTCTTAAATAATATATGTTATTTTACCTTAATATGAACTAAAAATAGGGAAAAAAGGATGCTGTTTCAATTGACAACAGATATAAAAAAGACTATACTTATCATGTAAGTAGTGAGTAGAAAGAAGGTATTTTATGGAATTAAAAGGAACCCAAACAGAACAAAATTTATGGACTGCATTTGCAGGAGAAAGTCAAGCTAGAAATAAATATACATATTTTGCAAGTGTAGCAAAAAAAGAAGGTTATGAACAAATTAGAGCCATTTTTGAAGAAACTGCCAATAATGAAAAAGAACATGCCAAAATGTGGTTGAAAGAATTAGGTGGAATTGGAACAACAGCTGAAAACTTGAAAGCAGCAGCGGAAGGTGAAAACTATGAATGGACCGATATGTATGAAGGATTTGCTACAACGGCCAAAGAAGAAGGTTTTGACCGTATCGCATATCTATTTACAGAAGTTGCGAAAATTGAAAAGGAACATGAAGAAAGATATCGTAAGTTACTTCAAAATGTAGAAGATGGAACGGTATTCAAAAGTGAACAACCTAAAATGTGGATTTGTCGTAACTGTGGGCACATTCATTTTGGAGAGGAAGCACCTAAAGTTTGTCCAGTATGTGCACATCCACAAAGCTATTTTGAACAAAGAGCAGAAAACTATTAATTTTATAGAAGGAAAAGACAAAAATGGTCTTTTTTCTTTTGGGTGTATGATATAATGATACTAAGGATGTGAACCTATGAAAAAGACAATTACCGTGGATGGAAACGAGGCATGTAGTAGAACTGCTTACCTTTTTACAGAATTATCGGGAATTTATCCGATTACACCATCTAGTCCTATGGCAGAACATATGGATGAATGGAGTCATCAAGGGGTAAAAAATTTATTTGGCGACACCGTAAAGGTAGTAGAGATGCAAAGTGAAGCAGGAGCTGCAGGCATGATTCATGGTGCCTTACAGGCAGGAACACTTGCGACCACTTTTACAGCGAGTCAAGGACTCTTATTAATGCTTCCGAATATGTATAAAATGGCAGGAGAAATGTTACCATGTGTTATGCATGTTGCTGCACGTTCTTTATCGACCCATGCTTTAAGTATTTTTGGGGACCATCAGGATATTTATGTGACAAGAGCAACTGGTTTTGCAATGCTTGCTTCTTCTAGTGTCCAAGATACTAGTTATTTATCTGCAGTTGCGCATCTTTCTGCAATTGAAGCAAGTATTCCGTTTATGCATTTCTTCGATGGCTTTCGAACCAGTCATGAAATCCAAAAAATTGAAGTGTTAGAACGTGAAGATTATGCACCATTACTCAACCAAGATGCTTTATTGCGATTCCGAAAAAAAGCATTACAACCCAATCATCCAGTTACGCGGGGAACCAATCAAAATGACGATATTTATTTTCAAATGATGGAAGCAAGAAATACAAATTATAATCGATTGCCAGATATTGTTGCATCTTATATGGAAAAAATCAATGCACTAGCAGGTACTCATTATGCACCTTTCAACTATTATGGAAGCGAACATGCCAAAAAAGTAATTATAGCGATGGGTTCTGTTTGTGATACCATCAAAGAAACAATTGATACGATGGATGAAGAAGTGGGTATGGTGGAAGTTCATTTATATCGCCCTTTTAGCGCAGAATATTTAAAGAAAGTATTACCGAAAACCGTAGAAGTAATTGCCGTATTAGATCGTACCAAAGAAGCTGGTAGCAATGGTGAACCTTTATATTTAGATGTTTTTAGTGTACTAGGAAAAGAATTTACTGTAGTAGACGGAAGGTATGGCCTTTCTAGTAAAAATACAACACCAAATCAAATTAGAGCAGTTTATAAAATGTTAGATCATCCACAACATAATTTTACAATTGGAATTGAGGATGATGTAACGGGTCTTAGTTTAAAAGTGGATGAAGTTAGGATAGAAGACCCTAATTCTTATCTCATCTATGGATATGGTAGCGATGGTATGGTGAGTGCAGGAAAATCACTCATTCAAATGATGGGGGAATGTACAGAACAGTATGTACAAGGCTATTTTGAATATGATTCCAAAAAATCAGGTGGTGTAACCGTTGGACATCTTCGTTTTTCAAATGAAAAAATTCGGAAACCTTATTATGTAGAAAACCCTAGAGTAGTGGTTGTTACAAAAGATAGCTATTTAACAGAATTTGAATTATTTGATTCAATTCAAGAAAATGGAATTTGTCTCATTCAGACGAGTTTAACAGGATCAGATCTTATGAAACGTATCTCTTCATATAACTTAAAATGCTTGCAAGAAAAACATGTTCAAATATATGTGGTAGATGCTTCTAAAATCGCAAGAACCTATGGTTTAAACAATAAGATTAGTATGATTATGGAAATGGCAATTGTCCAAGTTTCTCATATGATTGATTTAGATACTGCAAAAAAATTTATGCAGAACTATATCACACATAAATTTGCCAAAAAAGGGGATGCCATTGTCAAAGCTAATTTGGATGCAATTGAAGCAGTAGAGGGTGCAATTTCACAAATGGAAATAACAGAGTTTGTAGATGGGAAACCTTATATTTCCTCTAATATTTATGGCATGATGCAAAAAAGAAAAGGGAATCAATTAAAAGTATCGGCTTTTTTAAAAAATATAGATGGTACGTTTACGAGAGAGACAGCTGGAAATGAACGTGGTATTAGTGAATTTGTACCAAAGTGGTTGAACCATAACTGTATTCAGTGTAACCAATGTTCTTTTGTCTGCCCTCATGGCGTTATTCGACCTTTTCTACTGAGTAAAGAAGAATATCAAAAAGCACCAGATATTGTAAAATCCAAATGCGTAAAACCAATCAATCCGAAACTCAATGAATATTATTATGTAATTGCCATCGCAATTAAAAATTGTACAGGTTGTGGAGTTTGTTTGAATACATGTCCTGGTCTTAAGCAAGAAAAGGCGCTTATTATGGATACATTAGAGAAGCAAACACTTAGCCAAGAACAAGAAATATTTGATTATGTGAGTACCCATATTACCAATAAAAAAGTGCTGCCAGATACAACTGTGATTGGAAGTCAATTGGAACAACCAAAATTTGCTTTTCATGGAGCGTGTGCAGGTTGTGGAGAAACGGCTTATATCAAATTATTAACCCAACTTTTTCCAAATAACCTTATGATTGCGAATGCAACAGGATGTTCTTCTATATATGGTGGAAGTGTTCCATCTTTCCCTTATGATGTACCTTGGGCAAGTTCTTTATTTGAGGACAATGCAGAGTATGGATATGGAATGTTAATGGGAAACCAAGTCATTCACCATCATATGATAGCGCTAATTGAACAAAACAAGGAACATGAGTTGTATCCAATTTTAAAAGAATGGATTGCATGTATGGATGATTATGATGCTTGTAAGACCATTATGGAAAAATTAGATGGAAAAGAATTACCTGAGGTATTAAAACCTTATCAAGAATATTTTCTTCCCAAAACAATTTGGACGATTGGTGGAGATGGTTGGGCTTATGACATTGGTTTTGGTGGAATTGATCATGTACTTTCAACCAATGATGATGTTAATATTTTAGTACTGGATAGTCAAGTATATTCCAATACAGGCGGGCAATCTTCTAAAGCAAGTCCTAAGGGTGCAATTGCTTCTTTCGCAACCAGTGGTAAGGAAACAGCCAAAAAGGATTTGGCACGTATGTTACTTGCTTATCCACATGTTTATGTTGCAACGATCTCTTTAGGCGCGAATATGGCACATATGATTAAAATTTTAAAAGAAGCGGCAACTTATAAAGGTCCATCGATTGTAATAGCTTATACACCTTGTATTTCTCATGGTATCGAAGGTGGAATGGAAAATAGTGTTTCTATGGAACGACTTGCTACAGAATGTGGATATATGCCTATTTTTCACTACCATCCCGAAACAAAGAAATTTTATTTAGATAGCAAAGAACCTAATTTTGATTTATACGAGGAATTTTTGCAGAAGCAAACTCGGTATAAGATGTTAGAAAAAGTAAATGTCAAAGAGGCAAAACAATTGTTAGCTGAAAATAAAGAGCAAGCGATGGAACGATATCAATATTATAAAATGTTGAGCGAACAAGATAGTGTGAAAAGTTTTATGGAAAATCATCAACACTAGATGAAAAAGATATT
>CAMUMB010000008.1 GCA_947089915.1 uncultured Caryophanales bacterium
GGTTCCAATGGAAGGTATAAATTACTATTTACACAACTTTTTCGAAAGTCTCTTCTTTTAGTAATTCAATATTTTCTTCTTGAAATTTCAGTAATGATTTTGCAAGTTTATGAATATCCTTATTTACTTCACCTTCAAAATGATCTAATCTTTTTTGAATATCAATTGTCCCCATTGTCATTCCACGAATGAGTAAGTCGGCAATTTTACTATCACTATTGTCTTTTGCAACCTCAATCTGCATAGAAATATCAGCCATAAGAGAGGCAAATAATCCTTTTGTTTTCGGTTCTACCTTATTCTTTTTTAGTAATTTATCACTTTCTTTATAAAAAGATTCATACTCTTTTAATCGAAACAATAACAGTTCAGTGAACTGTTATTGTTAAGGGTTTAATTCCCCGCTGCTTGCAGCGAATTATAGATAACATACCTTGTGATACCCCGTCTGCTCTGCAGCGGGGTGGTTCATTTCTGATTCTAGTACTTTTTTGATTTTATTATCCTTTTCTTTTAATATCTTTAACAATTTTTCGGTCGATTTCATGCCCATATCTGCACATGCATAAATGTATTCTAATAGTTCTAAACTTTCATCCATTGGATTCATTCCTTTCTTTTTTTATTATAATCAAAAATACGGAATCGATACTTATAGATTTGGATTGGATATACCGGAAATAATACTGTATTGTTCTCCTTGACTTTTGATGACAACATAGAGGACAATCAAAGTAGAAACCAAAGAAATCTCTGATGCCATTACTTGTAAGTTAAAGTTTTCTAACTTTTCTCCCTTTATTTTTGCCAGTCTTCTTGTTTCATAACTTGCATATAAAAATACAAGGGTTAAAATAACCACCAAAAAACGGTTAAAAATCGATAGATTGCGATTTTGCTTTTCTGTGAATATTTTATCTAAATTTAAGACATCCATTTTATCATTATAAGTAAGAAAAATAGAAATGATTAAACTACCAATATAAACGATGGTTGCGACTAATTGTAGGTCTAATACGTCTGTTTCCTGCTTTTGTGTATTCATATTGTATTATATTAATCAATAAGGAATATTAGAATTCCTTAATTGTTTTATTTCTTTTAATTCACTTACTGTAACAAATTCAAATCCTTGTTTTTGTAATTCAAGAATGATTTTTTTGAGTGCATCTACAGTTCTTTTATGGGTATCATGCATAAGGATAATATCAAGATCTTTTGTATTTTTTGTAGCTTCTTTTACAATACGATCTACCGAATTATATTTCCAATCGCTGGTGTCTACTGTCCACATAACGATATCAAGTGATAATTGCTTCCTTAACTTCTCACTAATGGAACCATAGGTAGGACGAATTAAAGTGGGGGTAAATCCTGTTGTAGATTGAATGATTTCTTGTGTCTTTGTAATTTGTTCTTGTAAATCTGTTTCTGTTAATTTGGTTAACCATTTATGGTTATAAGAATGGTTTCCAATTTCGTTTCCATAAGCAACCATTTTTTGCATCGTTTCTTTATAGATTTCAACCTTATTACCAATCACAAAGAAAGTTGCACAGGCATCATTTTCTTTTAAAATTTCTAGGATTTCACCTGTATATTTACTTGGCCCATCATCGAATGTTAATGCGACTACTTTTCGTTCTGGGTCAATTACTTTACTCGGCATTAATAGATTGATGGTTGTATCTAGTTTAACCTCTGGTGTAATCGGAAGTTTTAATTTGAGCTGATCCATTGGAATATCAATATCCAAAATATCACAATAGGAAGCTGTGATTTGTGCTGGATTAAAATAGATAGTAAGTGTTTCATGGTCAAACGTAAATAAAGGATAATTGTACTTTTCTGTAATCGTTGCTTTGAACTCATCTAATAAAATGCAATCTTTATATTTTTGAAGCAGTTCCGTTTTTAATAAACTGACAAATTTTGAAAAATCTTCATCGGCAATCAAATCATGAAGTGTGAGAAGTTTATTTTGCAATTTATCATAAACATAACTTTTCATATAATGGTCTGGATTAGCAAGGGTAGAACTATCGATAAAGATATGTAGGGTAATATTGATATAACGGTCATTAATGATTTCATAGGTGTAATCGATATTGAGTTCTGATTTTTCATGGATTGTATCAAATTTTTCATATTCTTTTTTGAAACTATTGTAGATCGTTTCTACGTCTTTTTGGACGATACGATCTAGTTTTTTTACCGTAGTAATAGGATAGTTGATTCCTACTAATATGTTTTTTTCTTCTTCAATAATAGTATCAATATTGTGTGTTTCTTTTTTAGAAGCACATCCAGTTATCAATAGAATGCAAACTAGTAAGAATACATATTTTTTCATAATCTCACCTATATCAATATATTCAGATAAAATAGATAACATACGGGTTTTTATAATGGCTATTCTGGTAGTATTCCCATATGATACTATCAGGTGATACTATGTATGTGATTCCAGAAAGTTTATTACAGATATTATTTGTGAGTATGGTATTTAGTGTTGTTTTAATGGCTTTGATTCAGAAGTTAAAAACATTTACTTTAATTAAGAAAAAATGGCAAATTTGGATACTTAATTTGATATTTTCCTTTGTGCTTGGAGTTCCTTTTGGAATGATGTTTTATCATTTCAATATAGAAGAAAGTATATGGGTAGGTGTTTTTAGTTTCATTGGTGCTTCTACTATTTATGACAAACTAGAATCTTATAGTCCAGTATCTTTTAGTGAGGTAAATGGACAAACAGAGAAAAAAGAAAAAGAATCGGAGAAAACATTGTGAAAAATTGCTTGTTTTTCAAATAAAATACATAAATCTATTGATTTTACTTTTGAAAAATGTTATTCTGTAAATGTAAGCAAGATAGCTTATTAATATGAGGAGGTAAATATTATGTCAAAAGCAGAATTAGTAAATTTTATGGCTGAAGAAACAGGGTTAACAAAAGCTGATGCAACTCGTGCTTTAGATGCTATGATGAAAGGTGTAGAAAAAGGATTAAAAGAAAGTGGTAAAGTAACTTTAACTGGTTTCTGTACTTTCGCAAGTAAGAAAAAACCAGCTACTACTGGACGTAATCCAAGAACTGGAGAAACAGTTCAAATTGCTGCAAGAACTGCTGTTACAATCAAAGCTGGTTCTAAATTAAAAGATGCTTTAAACTAAGAAACTGAAAAGTTTCTTTTTTTTGCTTATTTGATAGTAGCATCTACTTAAAAAATGTTATAATTGGATTGAAAGAAGGTCTAATATGATTGATATACATTCACATACTATATATTCTGATGGGAGTTCGAATGTAGAAGAACTCTTGAATGAGGCACAAAAAGTTGGATTAAGTTTATTATCGATAACCGATCATAACACGATAGAGGCATATTCTGAACTACAAAACCCGAATATAAGGAATAAATTTGATGGTCAAATAATACATGGAATTGAAATTACTACAACATACAATGGTGAAACAATAGAAGTGCTGGGATACGGTTTTGATTTGGAAATAATGCAACAGTTTTTGAATAATAACGTATTAACATTTGAAGAAAAACAATTAAAAGAATATGAATTAATCAAAAATCAATATAAAAAAATCGGTGTTATTTTTGATGAAAATAGTATTCAATTTGATCCAAAATTGGAATCTTGTAGGCCTGCTTTTGCAGTAGAAATAAAGAGGCATCCTGAAAACTATAAATTTTTCTTAAATCAAGAATCTATAAAAACAGATAGTGGATTTACTAGAAATGAAGTGTACAATCCTAAAAGTTTATTATATGTTGATGAATCATCGTTATTTCCTAGCTTAGCAAAAGCAATCGAAATGATACATAAATCAGGTGGGCTTGCCTTTTTAGCTCATACATTTGCCTATTCTCCTAATATTGCAAACGATTTACTTAATATAATAACGAATTATGAATTGGATGGCGTAGAGTGTTTTTATACCACTTTTACAAAGGAACAATCGGATTATCTCGTAAAAGTATGTGAAGAAAAAGGCATGTATATGAGTGGTGGCAGTGATTTTCATGGTACGAGAAAAATCAACCATAATTTGGGAATTGGACATGGTAATTTGTGCATTGATGAAAATATAGTGAAAGATTGGATTCATAGATATTTACCAGATTTTGATGATTCCAAGTATAAGAACAAATCTATAGTAGATAGGTGATAATATGTATGAAGTAGCGCTTTCTCTACTCAAAAAAATCAATCAATTAGGATATGAGGCATATATCGTTGGAGGCTATCCTAGGGATATGTATATGGGTATTCCTAGCACTGATATTGATATTTGTACTTCTATGTTACCAGATAGGATAGAAAAGAATTTTTCTATCGTAGAAAGTCATTCTGAATATGGGTCTTTTGTAATTGAAGAAGGTCAATTTCAATTTGAAGTAACCACCTATCGTAGGGATTATTATATCAACAATCGTTATCCCAAAATTGAATTTGTAGATTCTTTAAAAGAAGATTTAAATAGAAGAGACTTTACAATGAATACATTATGTATTGATCAAAATGGTGAATATATAGATTTATTAGGGGCTAGAAAAGATATAGATCAAAAACAAATTCGTATGTTAGGAGATCCCAATATGAGACTGAAAGAGGACCCTCTTAGAATGATACGTGCACTTAGATTTGCCTCGGATTTTAACTTTGAAATCGAAAAGTCTTTATATGAAAGTATGATTCAAAATAGGAAATTATTAACTACACTTTCTTTATCTAGAATAAAAAAAGAAATGATAAAAATTCGCAATCAAAAGAAATGGAATGAATGGATTCAATTACTTGATTTGTCTTCTTATTTGCCGTAAAATAATAACTATGGATTAGGGTGGTTTCTATGATGGAAAAAATAATGAATTTATTAAAAGGAAATACAATGCAAATTCCTAAATTACTATTACTTAATTATAAAAAATTTGGTTGTAATGAAAAGGATTTGATTGTATTAATTTATTTATACAATGAGAAGGATATAAGCTTTAATCCAAAGAAGATTAGTGATGGACTCAATATTACTTTGCCAGAAGTTTTGGAATCCATTGATCATCTTTCTACTAATGGCATTTTATCCATTCAGTTGAAGAAAAGCAGTGGAATTCGAGAGGAACAAATTGTGTTAGATGGTTTATATGAAAAAATGGCTTATTTGATATTAAATGAAGAAGAATCGGAAAATCAGTCTAAAACGATTTATGATTTATTTGAGCAAGAGTTTGGAAGAACGTTGTCACCAATGGAATATGAAATTATTGGAGGGTGGCGTGATGCTGGTTTTGAACAAGATGTGATTGTTTTGGCTCTAAAGGAAGCAACTTATAATGGGGTATCCAATTTGCGTTATATCGATAAAATATTGTATGAATGGAAGAAAAAGGGAATTCATACCAAGGAGGATATTGAAAAGGATAGGGCTTCTTATCAAAATAAAAAAATAGAGAAAAAAGAATTATTTGATTACGATTGGTTGAATGATAACGATGAATGAAGTAATGACTTATTTAGATGAATTGATACCGAGTCCTGTCTGTGAACTAGAATTTCACAAAGACTATGAACTATTGATGGCAGTTATGCTAAGTGCGCAAACAACCGATAAACGGGTTAATATGGTAACTCGGATATTATTTCAAAAATATCCTAATTTAGAAGCTTTGAGTAAGGCTGATATAGAAGATATCAAGCAAATTATCAAACCGATTGGAACTTATCATAAGAAAGCCAGTAATGTGATTTTGATTGCTAAAGCATTGTTAGAAGATCAAAACGGTGTTGTTCCCTATAATCGTAGTTATCTAGAAAGTCTGCCTGGAGTTGGAAGAAAAACAACGAATGTCGTTTTGAGTATGCTATATAATGAACCTTGTATTGCAGTTGATACTCATGTATCTAGAGTAAGTAAACGGCTTGGATTTGCAAAGGAAAATGATGATGTTCTTGTAATTGAAAAAAAATTAATGAAAAAGATTCCAAAAGATCAATTAAATAAAATGCATCATCAATTGCTTTTATTTGGTAGATATTATTGTAAGGCTCAAAATCCTTCTTGTTCTGTTTGTCAGTTACAGGAAAAATGTAAATATTATAAGAAAAAAGATAGTTGATTAGCTATCTTTTTCGTCTGGTTTTACAACTGGTTTTTCTGTTCCCTGAGAAGGATTACTTGGAGTAGATGGTTTTTCCTCTGTTTTTTCTTTAATTATAACTTTTCTTGTTAAGGTATCTGTAAATTTTTTATAACTAATACTATAAGTAATTGTATACGTTTCTGCTTTATCCGTTTTGATTGCAGTAACTTCTTTTCCAGCACTATCCTTAATTACTTTTTTGACTGTTGATTTGTCCGTGACATTAGTCAAATCTTCTAGAACAATAACAGCAGGACTTGGTTCTTTATAAGTATCTCCAACAGTTAAAGTTGCTTCCTTTTGACCAGATAATTCAGCGGTAATTACTGTTTCGATTTCATTTAGAGAAATCTTTGTTTCTGCACCACTACTACGATTGGCTTTAAAGATGGTATAAGCTGTTTTGACAACATATGTGGTTGGAGATTTTGAACTTACTGGAATATCAATTGTAGTTTTATCCGTTGTTTTGATTAATGTTAGTTCTCCTTTCTCATCTTTAGAGTATACTTCATAAACAACTGTTCCTAGTTGTGTACTATTCGCATTTTTTCTGTTGTTAATCAATTCGTTGATTCCGTTTTCACTCATGGCAATACTTCTAGCCCATGCATTGATGGATTCATCATTAATTGCATTTGGTAAAACAGCATCCCAAGTAAGTGTTAATGTTTTCTTGTTGATTGTTGATTTTAGGTTCGTAACATTTTCTAAAGTATTATAACGGTCAGAAACTTCTGTAGGTTCTGTACCACTTTTGAATAATTCAGTTGCACGCATTTCTGTTGGTGTATATTGACTTGCTAATTTAATTGGTTCTGTTTCTTTTTCAATTTCTACTTCAATAACGCCTGCTGGCTTTGACCAATTACTTCCAGCTTTGAAGACTCCTTTTCCAACTGCTTGGAATAATCGTCTATGACCAATAGAGTAGGCTGTACTGGTATAATCACAAGGTATATCTTTGTATCCATACCATACAGAAATAGCATAGTCAGGTGACACTCCATTTACCCATAAATCGTTGATTGCGTCGGCAGGATATCCTGGGCATTTATTAAATACTTCTTGTGGGTAATTTGAAGTACCAGTTTTGGCACCATAGACAGCGCCATTGATATAAGATTGGTTTCCTAATCCATATTGTGCGGAACTTTTTAGTAAGTCAGTCATCATGTAGGCGGTTTCTTCACTCATTACTCTTGTTTTTGTGACCTGTTTTTCTGTTACTTCCTTTGTATCACGATCAACTATTTTTGTATAACTATGTGGCGTAATATAATATCCACCATTTCCAAATGCTGCATAAGCAGCTGCCATAGTAAGAGGTGTTTCTCCATTATATCCACCAATAGAATGTGCTTCATGAATCAATCCACTTGCATCGATATCTGGATTTAAATGTAGGCTTGTAGTAAAGTTTTTAATATTACTATTTTGATTTAATTGGAATGCTTTTAGGGCAGGAATGTTACGGGATTGTGCGAGTGCTTCACGTAAGGTAAGAAGTCCATTGTATCTTCGATCCCAGTTATTGATATTAGTTCCATTAGAATAAGTATATGGTTCATCCACAAATAATTTACCCGTAGACCAGTTTTCATATTCAATTCCTGGTCCATAATCAAATACTGGTTTTGAAGTGGACCCAATTTGATTTTTTTCTCTTGTAGCGTTTACCCATTGCAATTTACCTGTTCTATGACGATCTCCGCCTACAGCAAGTAGTGCACCTGTATTGACATCTACTACTGCAATCCCAGCTTCTACGGCATCATTTTCCCAGTTAAATGTTTCGCCATTTGTAATTTTGTTAAGATAAATTTGTTTTTCTGCATCTAATGTTGTCCATATTTCCATAGGATATAAACTAGGATCTTTTCCAGTATCTTCTTTTACTTCTTTAATTACTACATCAATAAATGCTTGATAATCATCGTTCTCGTTCGCAGGTTTTGTATAGAGTAGTTTATCGACTGTTAATGCGGATGCGATTTCTCTTTCTTCATGTGTAATATATCCATGTCGTTCCATTAGATATAAAACAGTTTGTCTTCTTTCCTCTGCACCTTCTGGATTTTGATTTGGATCATAATAATCAGGTGCTTGGAAAAGACCTGCAATTAAGGCTGCTTCCGCTACATTAATATCTTTTGCGGATTTTCCAAAATAAGTTTGGCATGCTTGTTCAACACCATAAGCCCCACTGCCTAAGTAGTTAGAATTTACATAAAACTCAATAATCTCTTTTTTTGTATATTTTTTTTCAACTTGGAAAATTGCCATA
This sequence comes from uncultured Caryophanales bacterium, assembly GCA_947089915.1. Taxonomy (GTDB): domain Bacteria; phylum Bacillota_I; class Bacilli_A; order RF39; family UBA660; genus UBA5026. Next base: position 8,449 of record CAMUMB010000008.1, read on the forward strand.
TAAATATCAGTAAATTTTCGTGTAATAGTTTGATCTTTGGATGTAAAACTGTTTTTAACTACTTGCATCGTTAAAGTAGAAGCACCACCACCACTATGGGTTAAGACCTGTTTTACACTTGCCACTAAGAATCTTGGTAAATCAAATCCATTATGTTGGAAGAAACGAGAATCTTCTGTTGCGACAATCGCATCTACCAATATCTCAGGAAGTTCATCATAGGTAATATTTTCTCTTTTTTCAGCCCCTAACTTCGCAAATATAGTTCCGTCTGCCATATATAAAATAGAAGATTCTTGATGGTATAAATTATCCGGATTAAATTCAGGCGCCTTTTTGACAATATACATTGCAAAAGCAATACATGCACCAATGATTAAAATGCCGATTGAAAAACAGATAATTAAGATAATTTTAATAATCTTTCTTCGTTTTCTTTTCTTGTCTGTTTTCGATACTTTCTTCTTTGACTTGTTGTTTACCAATGGTTTTGCCTTAGATGGCGTTCTTTTCTTTTTTCTCGTCTGCAAGAAATTCGGTAAGAATAAAATCGCATCGGCAATTCCAATAATACAAAGTGCTTTTAACCAACCAATCGCAAAACAACCAGTTATAAAAGCAACAAGGCTTACGATTAAAATTACAATATTCTCCTTATTTTTTAGTATTTTTTTCATGATTTTCCTCCTTCGAAACAGATTTTGTCTATCCAAGTTAAATAGTCAATTCGTGGGTTTAGTTTTTCAGATATGCGATATCCTTTTTCTTGTATATATGTATATGGAATAGATTTTCTAGTTTCTCGTTCTATAAATTCAAATAACGTTTTTCCTTCTAATAAATAGGTTTCATTTTTTTGCGTAAAACGGATGATAAAAAATCCAATACCACCATGACGAATGATTTGTTTCATATGTGTAATTTGGTGAGCATGTATATTGCTAAGTGGAAATCGATTTTGTTTGGTTTCCTTTGCTTCAAAGTCAATATATTTTCCCCTATAAATACCGTTATAATCTGTTGTCGATGGAGTCTTGAAATAGGCTTCCTTAATCACAGCTTCCTTTCGATTTGGATAATCCACTTTGGTAATGGTAATAGGGGTTGGTTTTTTATAGATGACTGCAATGTCTTGTTCTCTATAATAAGCATTGGTTATGTTGATATCTTCTTCTAATGACATGCCACGATTTCCATAATTGGTTACCTTTTTTGTTTGTTGTTTGATACCCGTTGGATACTTCATATCATCACCACTATCATTATACTATAAAAATTTTGAATTTACTATAAAAATGAGCGTAAATGAATAAAATGTCATCTTAGATAAAAATACTTTTTTTCTCTAGTTTTGTCGAATATATGATGACGAAATAGATTTTATGTTAAAGTAAAAATAGGTGAGAGTATGAAAAATGATAGACGACTGAGTATGTTATTTGATGAGATGTTAGAAGATGTCAAATATAGTAAAATTGCAGCATTTACAAGAACACTACATCAGATAGAGGCAAGAAAAAAAGAGACTATTCATTAGTTTCTTTTTTGTTTTTCTTAATATCCATGATGACAGGTAGGATAATTGGTTTTCTGCCTGTTTTTTCATATGCATAAGTTGATAATTCTGTGATGATTTCTTGTTTGATATCAGCATAATTAACAGGTGGTTTTAGTTTCGATAAAATTGCATTTTTACAAATCAGTTCTAGATTTTTCAACAATTCTTCATTTTCATTGACCAAAACAAATCCCCTTGTTGTGATATTGACCTTTCCAAGTAGCTTTGTATTTTTGGTATCAATATTGGCAATTACAACAATAATACCATCATTGGCCATGATTTTACGGTCTTTGATGACAGCTGCTCCAACATCTCCAATGCGATTTCCATCAACATAGACATCCCCTGCTGGAATCATGCCTGCTTTTTTGATATTGCCTTTATACATGGATAAAATTTCGCCATTTCCTAAAATGAAGCTATTTTCTTTTGGAATACCACATAAGATACCTAAATCAGCATGTTGTTTTAACATACGATATTCTCCATGGAATGGCATTAAATATTTTGGTTTCATAAGTCGGATCATTAATTTTAGCTCTTCTTGATAAGCGTGTCCAGAAGTATGGATATCACTTAAAGAAGTATTGGTATAGACATCGGCACCTTGTAAATAAAGTTTATTAATGGTTCTAGAAATACTAAGTGCATTTCCAGGAATTGCCGATGATGAGAAAATAACGGTATCATCTGGTTGTAGTTTAATGGAGCGATGTACTCCATTCGCGATACGGGATAGGGCCGCTAATGGTTCTCCTTGACTACCAGTACAAAGTAAGCATACTTGATTTGGTGGTAAGTGATTGGCTTCTTCTGGGGTGATGAAGATATCTTTATTTTTGATATATCCACCTTGGATTGAAATTTCGATATTATTTTCCATACTTCTACCGAATGTCGCAATTTTTCTACCATTTTTCTTACAAGTATCTACAATGTGTTTTAACCGGTAAATATTAGAAGCAAATGTAGCAATAATAATTCTACCATTTTTTCTTCTAAAAATTTCTTGTAAGGCATTATCGACACGGGATTCACTCGCACTCATTCCTTCATTTAAAGCATTGGTACTATCACTCATGAGTAGGGTGACACCTCTTTTTCCAATCGCAGCCATTTTATGAATATTTGCCATTGGTCCAATAGGGGTAAGATCAAATTTGAAGTCCCCTGTTGTAACGATAGTTCCATTTGGTGTTGTAATACAAATTCCATGTGAATCTGGAATGGAATGGGTGGTTCTAAAAAATTCAACTTCAATATATTTGAATTTTACTTTTGTTCTTTCATCGTATACAACAATATTTTTATATTGAATATTCCGATCTTCTAATTTTTTCTTGATGAGACCTACTGCTTGATTTGGTGCATAAATCACTGGAATTTGAACTGTCTGTACTAAAAATGGAATCGCACCAATATGATCTTCATGCCCGTGTGTAATAAATAAAGCTTTGATTTTTGATTCATTCTTTTTCAAAAAAGAAAAATCTGGAATGACATAGTCAACTCCCATCAATTCCCCTTCTGGGAAAGTAATACCCGCATCCGTTATAATGAGTTCGTTATTATGCATTACACAATACATATTTTTTCCGACTTCACCAAGGCCACCTAAAGCAAAAATTTTAGTGTCCTCGTTGTTAAAAAATTTCATAAATACTCCTTTCTTCTCGATTTGAAATCTAACGTATTACATTATAAACGTTTTTTTTAAGTTTGTAAATGGGGAAAATTGTTATATAAAATAAGGGTAAATTTATAAATTATGAGTTGTACAATAAAGTCATAGCAAAATATATTGTACTATTAGTGAATAAATGATTATAATCAACATAGGGATACTTATCTGTTGAGTACTTGCCTGCTTCTATGAGGAAGGAGGCTTGATATTATGAAGCGAAGAGAAAATTTTCAATTTATAATTATCATTTTATTAATAGTCTCTATTATGATTCTGTCGATAAAAAAATAGTACTCAATTTACTTACGTAGATTAAGTACTTTAACAATTAACTTTGGGTAAGTACTCAACATGGAAAAGTTAAGTATTCCCATTTTTATTTTATGAGGTTTTCCTCATCTATATACATGATAACATAAGTTTTAAAACGTGTCAAATCATATTGCACCAATAGTGAATAAATGATATAATCATTATAGGAATATTTAACTGTTTGAGTACTTGCCAACTTTCTTATGAAAGGAGGCTAGATATTATGAAGAGAAGAGAAAATTTTCAATTTATAATTATCATTTTGTTAATAGTCTCTATTATGATTCTATCAATAAAAAAATAGTACTCTAATCAAGCATTGATTAAAGTACATAACCAAATCTAGGCAAGTACTCAACGCGGAAAAGTTAAGTATTCCCATTTTTTATTGTATGAAGTTTTCTTCATCCATATACATGGTATCATAAGTTTTAAAACGTGTCAAATTATATTGCACTTATAGTATAAAATTATTGTAGCTTGTTGTGTAAGCCAAAAGGTTTGATATATATTTTTTGTATGAATCAATTGAGATTGATATCAGTCAACGCGATAAGAAAATTCAGACTTCTAAGTTTCTTGTCAAGGTTGAGATGCTTATAATTATTGTTCTTCTATTTCAAAATTTAATAATTCCTCACAAATTTTTTGATATAAATCTTGTTCATGCTTTATGGTATCAATTAAAAACATTTTATCATGCTCATATTCTTTTAGTCCTCTCATGTAGTAGGACTTATCGCTATTTAAGACAATAAATGACATAATATTATTTTTTAAGCATTCTTTAAACATAATAATTCTTCCAACGCGACCATTTCCATCTCCAAAGGGATGAATTTTTTCAAATTTATAATGGAAATCAAGAATATCCTCTAGGCTAATGTCCGTTTTCAAATTATATTCAAGAAGCAACTTATCAATTTCTTTTTCTACATCTTTTGGATCAGTTGTATTAATTATATTAATAATTCCAATTATATTAGGAACGATTTTAAATCCAACAACATTATATCTAGGGTTTTCTTCATAACTTGTATTTCTCTTTAATATTTTATTCATCTCTATAATCATTTTTTTCGATAATTGTTTATCAACATTATCTAACATATAATCAAATAGTTTAAAGTGATTTTTAGATTCAATTAGATCATCTAATTTTATCAAATCATCACTTTTTGGAATGAAAGAGGAGGTATCAAATATCGCTTCTGTTTGGTCACTAGTTAGTCTACTTCCTTCTATTTTATTTGAATTATAAGAAAAATTTACTTGTGAATAATGGTATATATTTCCTTTGAATTTTGATTCTTTTTGACCAATTAACTCTTTTTTGATTTTATCTATATCCATATATTAACTCCTATTAATTAACGATTTCGCAAGTCTTTTTCTACTTGCTTCTGTTATTTTAGGAGACTTTCCATCACCAGATTCATTCATAAATGTACAGTATGGAGTTTGCATTCCTTCCTCAATCATTTTTCCAATGTTTTCAATATTTGAGTGATCAAAATTTTCTTTGCTAAAGTTTGGTTCTACGTTATAAAATTGTCTATAAGCTTTACAAATTATTTTTGTTTCCTTATTTTCCATAGATAAATTCCTCCTATAAATATTATACTACATGAAAGATATTCACTTCAATTGAATTTGCACTTTTTTTCTTGATATATTTGTCTATTATAAATCATCTGAGTGTGTATTTACATTATCTTTTTAAAAGAACTGAAATAAAGTTCTTTTACTTGTAGGAATACTTGACAAAAATAGAAAATAAATGTAAGATAAAATCACTTTTTAAAAGGAATGGTTATATGTTGAATGATAATAAAAAAGTTATTCCTAAAGTGATATTTAAAAATAAAAAAATAGAAGATGAAATTAGTGAATGGATTACTCAAAGTACTATTTCTACTCACAATGTGGATAAAAGTTTTGGATTGTTATTAAAAATTTGCGATATAGAACCTACAGAAACATGCACCCTATCTTCGAGTGAATATGGATATCAGTGTTATTTAAAAAATGCAAAAGAAACTGCAAATATATTGCTATATTTTGGTGATAATGAGGATTATCCAAAATTTTTAATCAGATACCAGAATGTGGAAAAATTGTACGATTATTATCCTAAAGGGGACAATCGCGATATGCATTTTGAATTACAACGTTATGAAGCACAAAACCCAATTAATGGGAACGTGTATACAAAATATCCGTTAAGTTCACAACAAATATTGCAAAATGGAATCACTAAACTTCTGATAGATATAAAGTTAAAAGATAATGAGCATTGTTTAGCAGATGAAGAAAATTTAAAACAATATTTATTAAATTTGGCTTTTCCAATTGAAATTGAAAGTGTGTATAAAAGAATTTGCGAATATCATCTTTCAAATATTAATTGTGCAGTTATACGACTAGAAATTACTAGAGAAAATAAAATAACGGACTTAATTTCTGTAGTCGATGGGCAATGGGAACAATTTACAAAAACAAAAAATGGAAAAACAGTTTCAATCTATAAAAGTAATAAGGAATATAGTTATCATGATGAAACAAAACAATATCAACAAGGCGTACTAAATATTCAAATACCAACAACTTTATGTGGGGTAGTATTAAATTCAACAGAGGTACTTGAAGAAATTGAGAGAGAAGTACAGAAGGTAAGATGTATTTCTCAAACTATATTTAAAAATTAGAAAATGATAGTATGTCGTTATAGTAACATATAAAATTTTATATGAAAAGAACTGAAATAAAAGTTCTTTTTGCTTGCTATTTGAAATCAATTTATGTACAATATAATTAGGGTAAAAGAATAGAAAAGAGGGGCTATATGTTTAGTTTTTATAATCCAACGCCAATTCTTGAGGCGAAAAATACATTAGAACCTGATATGTTAAAAAAAATGGATGCTTATTTTAGGGCAGCAAACTACCTATCAGTGGGACAACTTTATCTGCTAGATAATCCTTTATTACATGAACCGTTAAAAAAAGAACACATCAAACGTAAAATTGTGGGACATTGGGGAACAGTACCTGGACAGAACTTTATTTATGTCCATTTAAATCGTGTCATTAAAGAGTATGACTTAAATATGATTTATGTATCTGGACCTGGGCATGGTGGAAATGCAATTGTTTCCAATGTATATCTAGAAGGCAGTTACAGTGAAGTTTATCCAGATGTCAGTGAAGATTTAGAAGGTATGAAAAAATTATTCAAGCAATTTTCATTTCCGGGTGGAATTTCTAGCCATGTTGCTCCAGAAACACCTGGTTCTATTAACGAAGGAGGAGAACTTGGTTATTCTTTAGCGCACTCTTTTGGAGCAGTCTTTGATAATCCTGATTTGATTGCCGCTTGTGTAATTGGGGATGGAGAAGCGGAGACAGGACCACTCGCAACCTCTTGGCATTCCAACAAATTTTTAAATCCGATCACCGATGGAGCAGTTTTACCTATTTTGCATTTAAACGGTTATAAGATAAGTAATCCAACTGTTTTCTCTCGTATCTCAGATGAAGAATCTAAGAAATTTTTTGAAGGATGTGGATGGAAGCCTTACTATGTAGAAGGCGATGATCCAATGGTAATGCATGAAAAAATGGCAGCTGTTATGGATCAAGTCATTACAGAAATCAAAGAAATACAAAATCATGCACGTACAACGAATGATGCTTCAAGACCTATGTGGCCTATGATTGTTTTCCGTTCTCCAAAGGGTTGGACGGGGCCAAAAGTAGTGGATGACAAGCAAATTGAAGGAACATTCCGTGCGCATCAAGTGCCGATTCCAATGGATAAAGAAGAACATATTGGAATGTTAGAAGCATGGATGAAAAGTTATCATCCAGAAGAATTGTTTGATGAGAATGGTGCTTTAATTCCAGAACTTAAGGAACTTGCCCCTACTGGTAATCATCGTATGGGTTCTAATCCGCATACCAATGGTGGTATCTTATTAAAAGAACTAAGAATGCCAGATTTTCGTAATTATGGGCTTGCAGTAGAAAAACCAGGAGCCGTAGAGGCACAAGATATGTTAGTACTTGGTAATTTTGTAAGAGATATATTTGCTCGTAATGAAGAAGAACATAATTTTCGCATTTTTGGACCAGATGAAACGATGTCCAATCGGTTGAGTAAAGTATTTGAAGAAGTAAACCGTGCTTGGAATGTCAAAACAAAAGACAACGATGAGTTTTTAGCGCCTGATGGTAGAGTTATGGATTCCATGCTCAGTGAACATTTGTGTGAAGGCTGGCTAGAGGGTTATTTATTAACAGGACGTCATGGATTTTTTGCAAGTTATGAAGCATTTGCGCGCATTATCGATTCTATGTTCAGCCAGCATGCCAAATGGTTAAAGGTAACCAAAGAATTGCCATGGAGGCAAAAAATTGCATCTTTGAATTACATATTAACTTCCAATGTTTGGCAACAGGATCATAATGGGTATACGCATCAAGATCCAGGTTTCTTAGACCATGTTGCAAATAAAAAAGCTGATATTGTTCGTATGTATCTGCCACCAGATGCGAACTGTTTATTATCTGTATTTGATCATTGTATTCGCAGTAAAAACTATGTCAATGTTATTGTTGCTTCCAAACATCCACGTCCACAATGGTTAACCATGGAACAAGCAGTTCGTCATTGTACGCAAGGAATTGGTATTTGGAACTGGGCTAGTAATGATCAGCACGTAGAACCAGATATTATTTTGGCTACTTGTGGAGATACCCCTACTTTAGAAGGACTTGCAGCGGTAACTTTAATGCGAAAATATTTACCAGAAGTGAAAATTCGTTTTATCAATGTTGTGGATTTGATGAAATTGGTTCCTCATGAAGATCATCCACATGGTCTTACAGATCAAGATTATGATATTTTATTTACGAAAAATAAACCAATCGTCTTTGTTTTCCATGGATATCAATCTTTAATTCATGAACTTTTATATCACCGTCATAACCGAAATTTACACGTATGTGGGTACAAAGAAGAAGGAACTATCACAACTCCATTTGATATGCGTGTTCAAAATGAGATCGATCGATATCATTTAGTTATGGATATGATTCAAAGATTACCACAACTTGGCAATCGTGGTGCTTATGTATTCCAATTAATGCGTGATAAGTTAGTAGAGCATAAGCAATATATAAAAGAGTATGGCGAAGATATGCCAGAGGTAAAAGATTGGAAATGGGAAACCATTCATTCAGATGTTACGCAATAATAGGATGTGTTGAAAATGATTGAACTCAAAAATGTCAGTAAAATTTATCATTCTAAAAAAGGCAATGATACCGTTGCCTTAAATCATATCCATTTAAAAATTGGTAATAAGGGAATGTTATTTATCATTGGAAAAAGTGGAAGTGGGAAATCTACATTACTCAATTTATTAGGGGGACTCGATAGTTTAACCAGTGGTGAACTTTTTATCAATGGTAACAATATCAGTCGTTTTCGTAAAAGGAAATATGATGCATATCGTAATACTTATGTTGGATTTATTTTTCAAGAATTTAATGTTTTAGAGCAATATAATGTCTATGAAAATATCGAATTGGCATTGCAACTGCAAAATCGAAAAAGTCAAAGAGAACAGGTTGACCATTTATTAAATCAATTGGGGTTAAGTGAATTAGGAAATCGAAAAATCAATGAGTTATCTGGAGGTCAAAAACAAAGAGTTGCAATCGCGAGAGCATTAATCAAAAAACCACAGATTATTCTTGCGGATGAACCAACTGGAAATCTAGATAAAAATTCGGGAGAACAGATTTTTGATATTCTAAAAGAAATCAGTAAAAATCAGTTAGTAATTGTTGTATCTCATGATAAAGAAGCAACGCTCAAATACGCAGATCGTATTGTTGAAATGGAAGATGGAACTATTATTCATGATTCGAATGAAACGGTAAATTTTGAAGAAGAAAACTTTGAATTGAAAAAATCAAAATTACCAATTTCGTATGCACTCAAAATGGCATTTACTAATTTTAAACGAAAACCTTTTAAATTATTCATGACCGTTTTATTAACTGCAATTTCCCTTATTTTTATGGGGATAACAGTAAATTGTGCGTTGTTTGATGACACGATGCTTGTGGTAAACACGATGAAGGATAATCAAAATTATATTTATGATGTCTATTATTCTAAGTTTGAATTAAGGGGAGCTATGACACCACTTAGTTTAACAGAATCAAATATCCATCAGATTCAAACAATTACCAAACAAAAAGGAAATCCTGTATATGAATTAATCGATAATGGTAAAGGGTTAACATTCCAATTTGGAGATAATCTAAATCCAAATGCATATTATAGAGATTACTTTACCAATTTTCGATTTGTAGAAGTAAATGACTCTAATATTTTAGGAAATATGATTGGAAAAGAACCAACACAAAATAATGAAATTGTAGTACACAAATATTTTGCCGATTATGCAATGAAATTTGGAATTTTAGCATCAAATAACGAGCTTTATTTTCCAAAAAGTTATGAGGAATTAGTCAATTCTAAAATGGAGCTTCAGTTAGGAGAAAATAAAGTTATCATTACAGGTATTATAGACGATGATGATACTTTATATCAAAAAGCGAAAGAAACAGGAATTTTTGAAAGTGATCGATTGCAGCACTATTTTGAAATGCATTATAGAGGTAAAGCCCAAAATATCTATGTGAAAGGTTTTACAGAAAATGTCGGTTTAAGAATGAATCAAGAAGAAATTTTAAATTATATGAGTATTACAAATAGTGATTATGAGAAGTATCAGCAATCTATTTTTGGAAATATTCATAGTTTGAAAGATATGAGTACCATTGTAACTCGTAATGGTATAGAAACAATTTCCTCATTAGAAAAGGATGAAATCATTCTTTCTATTGCTTCTCTGAAAAAATTTGATCGAACATTTGAGGAAAAATGGAATCATTATTTAGAAGAACATAAATATGGAGTGTATGATGACACTTTAAAAGCGTTTATTCGTATTTATTTAAATGAACTGGATTCCTCTTTCTATATTAGAATTCCACTACAGGAGGATACTTCTTATCAGTATATAGAGGCAAAATTAGTTGGGGTATCATTGGATGAAACTAATTATATTAGTACACAATATGTAGAAGAATATCATCCGATATTAAAAAAAGTAACTGCTCTCAAAATCTATGATAACAATACCAAAAATTTAACGGAAGCATTTCAAAAGATGAAATATAGAGAAGCGATGAATGAGGAACAAGAATCAGGAACTTATTACAACTATGTTACCGATATTGGAAAAGAGGATATGGCATTTGTTATGAACTCTTATAAATTTTTAACTATTTATATTTTGATTGTGAGCCTGATATTTGTGTTATTTACATTTCTCTTGTTTTCTAATTTTATATCAGTATCCATTTCTTACTCAAAAAAGGAAATTGGAATTTTAAGAGCTTTGGGTGCGAATCACATGGATGTCATTAAAATATTTGGATATGAATCTGTTATGATTGGTATTCTAGCTTGGATTTTATCTCTTGTTGGATTTAATATTACATGTAATGTTTTAAATCGTTCTATGTTTGGACATTTATATTATACATTAAATGGAATTGTAGTTCATCCGCTTATTCCAGTGATTATGCTCGTTTATACGATTTGTATTGCGATACTGATTACTGTCTTTTCCATTCATAGAATTGTAAAAATAAAACCAATTGACGCTATTTTAAATAAATAAAGCTAAATAAAAAATCTTTCCAAATTCTGAAAAGATTTTTTTGTAGAAAATGAAAATTTGTAAAAAGTAATTTACATTTATATATACTGTTGGTATAATATTTATAGGATATGTTTGATTTACGTCAGATGCTTTTTCCTTTCTTTTACTTTTGTAAATGAAAGGTGGTGATGTATTATGAGAAAGAATGAAAAATGTCTTTACTTCATAATCTTGCTATTATTTCTAGTAATTTTTATATTATTATGTAAATAATAAAGGCATCTGCAATTCACATCTGTGCTTTGTTAGATGCCAGTTCTCATAGGGAATGCATTTGACTCTCTACAATCAAATGTATCTTTTTTTATTGTATGAAGTTTCCTTCATCTAAATACACTATAGCATATTTTTTTGAAGCTTTCAATTATTTTTGATTTATCCTCAGCTATTTGTATACAATTTTAGAAAAGATAGATTTTTTGAAGAGAGTCGTGTACAATAGTAATAGGTGATAGCATGGGAATGTTTGATAAATTCAAAAACTTATTTCAAAAAGAAAGTAAAGAAGAAGTAGAGAAATATGATGTTGGCTTAGAAAAAACAAGAAAAGAATTTACTTCAAAATTAAACTTACTGACAATGAAACATAACCGTATTGATGAAGAATACTATGAAGAATTAGAAGATATATTAATTGAGGCTGATATTGGGGTGAACACGGTAATCCATTTTATCGATCAGCTAAGGGCAAGGGTAAAAAAAGAAAATATTTTAAACGTAACTGATTTGAAGGAAATTATTGTGGATGAGATGTTTATCATCTATGTACAGAATCAGATTATTGTTAACAAAATTAATTATAGTCAGGAAGGACCAACTGTGATTTTATTTGTAGGAGTAAATGGTGCAGGAAAAACGACAACGATTGGGAAACTCGCCTATCAGATGAAAAACCAATGTAAAAAAGTGTTACTCATTGCAGGAGATACCTTTCGAGCTGGAGCAGTAGAACAATTGGTAGAATGGGGAGAACGTACATCTTGTGATGTTGTTTATAAAATGGAAGCAGATCCTGCAAGTGTAATTTATGATGGTCTAGAAAAAGCAAAAAAAGAATCTTATGATGTGGTATTAATTGATACAGCAGGTAGACTTCAAAATAAAGTGAATTTGATGAATGAACTTGAAAAAATCAATAAAGTCATTGGCAAAATCATTCCAAATGCACCACATGAGACATTGCTTGTTATGGATGCGACAACAGGTCAAAATGGAATTCGGCAAGCGAAAAGTTTTCAAGAAATTACGAATATTACAGGGATTGTGTTAACAAAATTAGATGGAACTGCGAAAGGCGGTATTGTACTGGCAATCAAAGATAGTGTTGGAATTCCTGTCAAATATGTAGGCCTTGGAGAACAAAAAGAAGACTTACGTGTCTTTGATATTGAAAAATATATTTATGGATTATTTAAAGAAATGGATGAAGAAAAATGAAAGAAAACAGTACAGTATTTGAAAGATTAAAAGGAAGAGAAGCCATTTATTCTTCGGGATTATTTTTCCAATTTGTACTTTTAATCGCACTCATTATACTTGCGGTTTGTACTTTATTTGTATCTGAGTTTAAAGTGGCATTACAGGTACTTGTGGTACTATTATTACTTACTATGGGTTTTAACAATCATACAATTTTTAAAAGAAAAGGATTTACCTTGCTATATATAATTGCAGGCTTTGCTTTTCTATTTACGACTATCACGGGGTGATTATATGCAAGATAGACTATATCTGATTGATTTATATGATTTATATGGAGAACTTTTAACGGAAAAGCAACAGGCCTATTTTGAAGATTACTATTTTTCTAATTTATCGTTAGCTGAAATAGCCGAAAATATGGATGTTAGTAGAAATGCAGTTCATAATCAAATTAAAGATGCTGAAGAAAAATTGTCTTATTATGAAGCGCATTTACATTTATATGAACGAAATGTCAAAATAAAAGAAATAGTAAAATCATTAGATGATAATCTGCAACATCAAATAGAAGAACTGCTATAGATTTATAGAATAAATTGAATTAATTTTGTTAACAGTGTATAATAATTGTATTAAGTAAAAATAGTGGGAGATGTTGTTATGAAAAAGAGTGGATTTACTTTAATTGAATTATTAGCAGTTATTGTAATATTAGCAATTATAGCATTAATTACAGTGCCAATGATTATGGATACAATTGGAAAGGCAAGAGAACAATCATTAGTCGATAGTGCCTATGGAATTATTGAAGCTGGAGAATATTTCTATGCTGAGAATATTTTGAATGATCCAAATCAAACACAAGAACGATATGATTTTGAAGTGAGAAATAAACAATTTGTATACACAAGGGATAATACGAAAACATTATCTTTTAAAGGAGAAGTTCCAAAAACAGGAATGTTACAAATCAATACGAACGGAAAAACGGCGATTGCGATTTGTAATGATACGCATTGCGCATGTAAGAGTGTTAGTGAATTAAAAGTGACATTAAAGGAATCTAACTGTAATATTGATAAGGAAACTGGAGAAATTGGAGATGCTATCGTAAAAGATGGAACACCAACTGGAACAGTAATTTCTTATCTTGCAGGGAATATAGCACCAGAGGGTTATTTAACTTGTGATGGAAGTATTTATCAGATTAGTGAATATCCCATTTTGGCAGAGACCATCAAAACTGGGTTGGGTTCTTATAACTATTACGGAGGAGATGGAGTTACTACGTTTGCAGTACCAGATTTAAGAGGAGAGTTTCTAAGGGGGACAGGAACTGCTACACGGAATACAGGTAGTGGCTCAGATGTGGGTATACATCAAGATGCAACTCAAATTCCATATGTTCAGGGATATAATAATTATTTATATATATATAAGAATACGTTAGGTAATTCTGCACAAGTATGGCCTTTAGATATGGATATAGTAGCACAGTATGGAACTGCCGGGCTCATTAGGGCAAGAACAGCTAGTAGCGATACGCAGAGCAGACCAACCGCAATTTCTACTTATACATCAAGACCAACTAATACATCGGTTTTATATTGTATTAAATATTAGTAAATTTAAAAAATGGATAAAGGTATTGTTATTCATTTTTTTATTACCAATATTTTGAATTTTGTACAAAGTTGTAGCGTAATATTATAAAATAGTGTAAAATAGGATTATAAGAATATAAGGTGGTTATATGTTAGGAAAAATCATTTATATGAGTGATAATATGGCTCATGTGCAAATAGGATCAGGCGTTCAGGTTGCAACCAATTTGATTAATTTTTATGTTGTTTTAGAAGATGAGCAACATAAAATTGTAGGAGAAATTGAAGATATTAGTGAAAATATTATAAAAATTCATTTTTTAGGAGAATTATATCCAAACAAATTTGTGACAGGAGTACTCCAAAAACCTAGTTTTTCTGCAAAAGTTCGCATGATTACAAAAGAAGAAATGAATCTACTGGTTGGGACAGATAGTGATGGTGCGATGTATGTTGGATTGTCTCCTCTATATAATTATCCCATTTATGTAGATATCAATGATTTATTTAGTAATCATATGGCAATTTTTGGAAATACAGGAAGTGGTAAATCGTACGGAGTTGCTCGTTTGTTACAAAATGTATTTACAAAATCTAGAATCCAACCCATTCGTTCTAACTTCTTTATCTTTGATGCATATGGGGAATATCATAACGCATTTCAAAATATTAATCAGGTGAATCCAAATTATAAATTTAAATATTATACAACTAATACTCATGATAAAGAGGGTAATATTTTACATATTCCATTATGGCTACTCGGTTTAGATGATATGGCTTTATTGCTTGCGGCAGAAACGCATTCGCAACTTACAATTATAGAAAAAATGTTGAAGTTAACCGCTATTTTTGCAGAATCAGATGAACAAGCAATTCGTTATAAAAATCATATGATTGCCAAAGCAATTATGACGATTTTGTATACCAGTCAATCTTCTCCTGCGAAACGTGATGATATTTTCTCTATATTGGCTACTTGTTCTACATCTCAGTTTAATCTTGAGGCGCCTGTTCAAGGAGTTGGCTATGTTCGTAAGTTTAGAGAATGTTTTGTGATTGATAAAGAGGGAGAGTTTGTAGAAAGTATTTTAGTGACACAATATATCTCAAATTTTATTGATGAATCCTTGGATAAATATGAAGCATCTCATACTAAATTTTATACTTTAGAAGATATGGAAAAAGCACTTAATTTTACTTTGATTTCAGAAGGCCTTCTTAGAAATGATAAACTATATAATGAAGCTATTACATTAAGAGTAAGGTTACATGCTTTAGCAATTGGAGAAAATGCAAAGTATTTTTCTTATCCTAATTATTGTACAGTAGAAGAGTTTATCTCTAGTCTAGTAACTGGACCAAATGGTATAAAAGCCCAAATTGTCAATTTCAATTTAGAGGATATTGATGATTCGATTGCCAAAGTCATTACTAAAATTATGACGAGAATGTTATTTGAATTTGTAAAACGATTACCAGATCGTGCCTCAATTCCATTCCATATCTTTTTGGAGGAAGCACACCGTTATGTTCAAAATGACTCTGATCAATATTTAATCGGTTATAATATTTTTGATCGTGTTGCGAAAGAAGGTAGAAAGTATGGTCTTATCTTCAATTTGATTTCGCAAAGACCGGTCGAAATTTCTGATACGGTCATTTCACAATGTACTAATTTTATGATTTTTAAAATGAATCATCCAAGAGATTTAGAGTATATTAAAAAAATGCTTCCGAATATTAATGCAGAAATCGTAGAAAAACAAAAAAGCCTACAACCAGGAACTTGTGTGGCCTTTGGAAAAGCATTTCGTGTGCCAATGATTATTAAAATGGATTTACCTGATCCAGAACCATATAGTAGTAACTGTGATGTTATAGGTAGATGGAAAGCATAAAAGAAACCCTTTAGGTTAAGAGTTTCTTTTTTTCTTTTGATAATCTTCCAAATTATAGTTCCATACATATTCAAAGAATTGCATTTGTCTATTTGAAATCCATATATTGTATTGTTGCAATGTATAAAATAGTTCATTTATTTGAAGTAAGTTTATGTCTTAATTTCTTTTTTTAGTGGAGGGTATTGTTTGCCGCATAATCTCTAGTATATCTTCTTTAGTATTATAAAGAAAGTCCACCAGTTCTTCCATAGATGATTGAAAGCCAGAATTAGGCGTAATTTTTAATTTTGTTCTTGTCCCCTTGAATCTTTTTATAAGTGTTTCTTTATCTAGAGCGTATAGAAAGTGATCCATTTTAGCGGTATCAAATATATTGAGAAAACTATTTGCAGAATCATGCCTTGGCGCAAGTAGATGATTATGTTCTCTTTGAATAAAACCTGTATTGTGAACATTTCTATCAAATTGTGAGGTAAAAACATCCTGTACTTGATTTTCCATTAGCTTTTGTATATTGGTCCTAATATGTACATTATTTACTTGTTTTTGTTCTAATGCCTGTAATATAGTATAAATGTCGTTTGAAATTTTATGCATATGATCACCACAAAGTAAGCATATTGTTGGTTTGTACTGATCTTCTGGTTGTAAAAATTGTTTGGCAATTACACCATCCATTCCTTGATAAGTTGCCAAATCGTATGATACACATTCAATTCCTAAAAATTGAGAAATCAGTTCATTTATAATTTCAGTTATATCTTCATTTATGCGCATATTTTTTTTGAACAATATTTGTTGCTTTTTTACTTGAAACCATATCTTTTGTCTCGAACCATAGGTTGGTTTTTCGATGACCTTGATTTCTGGAATTTTTTCTAGTTCAATACGACCAGATTGATTTCTATATAGATTGAATGTATCGATCATGATTGGCACTTCCCTTTATATGTGGTTATTATTTTATCTTAATTTTATAAAATGAGCAAGAAAATTCGCTTTTTCCCATTTTTTAGTATATAATGTTACTGGTGATAACATGTTTGAAAATTTAGGAGAACGTTTACAAAATGTAATGAGTAAAATCAAAGGTTATGGCAAAATAACAGAAGAAAATATAGGTGAAATGACAAGAGAGATTCGTCTTGCTTTATTGGAAGCGGATGTGAACTATAAAGTCGTCAAAGAATTTATTAACAACGTCAAAGAAAAAGCTTTAGGAGAAGAGGTTGCGAAATCTTTAAAACCTGGAGAAGTTTTTGTGAAAATTGTCAAAGATGAGCTTGTTGAATTATTAGGTGGAGAAAAACAAGAATTAAATATTACTGGAAATCCTGCAACCTTGATGTTAGTTGGACTACAAGGTAGTGGTAAAACAACGACAATTGCCAAACTTGCAAATCACTTAAGAAAGAAACACAAGAAAAAACCATTGTTAGTTGCCTGTGATGTATATAGACCTGCTGCGATTGAACAATTAGAACAGTTGGGGCGTGAACTTGGAATTCCTGTCTATACAGAGGGAAAAGGAAATCCTGTAGAAATTGCTGGTAATGCAGGTAATTATGCGAAAGAGAATGGATATGATTATGTACTAATTGATACTGCGGGGCGCCTACACATCGATGAAGAATTGATGTTAGAACTTAAAAATATAAGTGAAGTCATTCATCCAAATGAAGTATTACTTGTAATTGATAGCATGACAGGTCAAGATGCAATCCATGTGATTGAAGGATTTCATCAAGAATTAAGTTTAACTGGTGCAATTTTAACCAAATTAGATGGGGATACCCGTGGTGGGGCTGCTTTATCGATTCGTCATTTAACGAATGTTCCAATTAAATTTATCGGTGTTAGCGAAAAAATGGATGGATTAGAGGAATTTTATCCAGATCGCATGGCAACTCGTATTTTAGGTATGGGTGACTTAATGTCCATTGTAGAAAAAGCAGAGCAGGTAATGGATGAAGAAGCTGCCATTAAAGCTGCCAAAAAAATGCAAAAAGGAAATTTTGATTTAGAGGACTTTTTAGAACAATTAAATCAGATCAAAAAACTAGGGCCCCTTGAAAATTTACTGAAAATGATTCCAGGTGCCTCTAAAATGGGATTAAATAAAGTTCAGATTAATCCTAAAGATATGGCACATTTAGAAGCAATTATACAGTCCATGACGAAAGAAGAGAGGAAAGACCCTTCCATTATCAAAGCTTCACGTAAGGTAAGAATTGCGACTGGTTCTGGCAGAACGGTAGAGGAGGTCAATCGGTTACTAAAACAATTTGAGCAAATGAAAACTATGATGAAACAATTTAAAAATGGAAAATTTAAGATGCCCTTTTAGTTTTTTTCTTTTATTTGAGGCAAATACCATATGCAAGAAGGAGCTAGCAACATAAGATAAACTAGATAAGGGGGAATTAATTATGTTATCAAACAGAGGATGCTGCTCATGTAGACAAAATGGTTTCGGTATGCAACCAATGCCTTATGGAAACCAAATGATGAATGCACAACCTATGATGGAATGTCAAGTAGTAGAGCCAACAATTACACAATGTCAAGAAAGAGAATTCTATCATGAAGTACCACATGTATGTCCAATTCATACACATACAGTAAACCGTCACATCTATAAACATACTTATACACCACAATATTCTTGTTCAGAAGAAAACCAAGTATGCAATATAGATTGTGGAAAATGCTCTGGTTTCCTAAGATAAGCAGCTTTATGCTGTTTTTTTCTTTTTAACAGTTATTGTCAAAGTGAATAAAATATTGTAAAATAAAAAAGTCAGAAAGAGTGATTAGATGAAATTAGAATTACAATTATTTGGAAGAGCCTATGAAGTTAGAAAAGCAAGTATTCAAAAAACGGGAGCTGCAAAAGCAAAATTATACTCTATGTATGCTAGAGAAATTTATGATGTTGCGAAAAAAGGTGGGGCAGATCCGCTTTCCAATGCACCTTTAAAACGTTTAATGGAAAAGGCTAAAAAGGAACAAGTGCCTGCCGATATCATTAAAAGAGCCATTGATAAAGTAAATAGTGGTGTAGATGAAACTTACGATAAAGTAAGATATGAGATTTTTGGACCATCTGGATCTACTGTTTTAGTAGACTGTTTAACAGACAATGTCAATCGTTCCATTAGTAGTGTGAGGGCCGCTTTAAATAAATGTAAATGCAAGTTAGGGGTAACAGGAAGTGTTGCATTCCAATATGACCATTTATGTATTGTAAGTTTTAGTGGTTTAACAGAAGAAGAAACATTAGAAACCTTGATTGAAGCTGGGATTGATGTAGAAGACATTGAAATGGAAGATAATCAGATTGTAATTTATGGAAATCCACAAGATTTATTTGCAATCAAAGAATCCATTCAAACGAAACTTCCAAATGTTGACTTTGATATGGATGAGATAACAATGTTACCAAAGGATAAAATTACGTTAGCGGGAGATGATTTAGAAATTTTCAATCGCTTACTTACAATGTTGGATGATATTGAAGATGTACAAACTGTTTATCACAATGTTGCATTATAAAAAGAGAATTATTTCTCTTTTTCTGTTGTAAATAATTGTTGTATGCTAACATTTAAGGACTTTGCTAATTTCTGCATCACCAATAATGATATATTCTTATATTCTTTTCCTGTTTCTATTTGTTTGATATAAGAGATACTAATATCTGCTTTTTCTGCTAGTTTTTCCTGTGTATAATGTAATTTCTTTCTATAAAACCTAACGTTGTTCGCAAAAATATTATATTCTTCCATTAGTTCCTTATTTCCGATCATTACTTCACCACATTTCCAAAATTTTCCATATTGTTCTTGGCTTTATTTTCTCATAGATTGGTTTAAAAAACAGTACACTATTAGTGGACTATATGTTATAATAAGTGTCATAAAGAAGTAGGAGGAGCAGTATGTACCGAAAATTGAAGGAATTGAGAAAGAAGAAAGGATATACATCTCAAGATATGGCAGAAAAGTTAGGAATTAGTAAGCCATTTTATTCACAGATTGAAAATCAAATGCGAAAGTTATCTTATGACATGGCAGTACAAATTGCCGCTGTTCTTAATAAAAAGCCAGATCAGGTTTTTTTAGAAGATCATAAGGAAAATCAAAACAAAATCGATTGACACTTTTTTGAATTTAGAATATAATACTAGTATCAATGTGATGATGGTGTGGAAAGCCGGAGCAATAATTAGAAAGATGATTCTTCTAGAATAAGTAAGGTGGAACCGCGGGGAAACTCGTCCTTACAACTTCTAGGAGTTTTTTCTTTCTATGTTGAGAAAGGAAGATTTATATGAATGAAATGAACATGGAAAAAATGGTCAATTTATGTAAGCAGTATGGATTTATATTTCAAGGTAGTGAGATTTATGGAGGTTTAGCAAATACATGGGATTATGGACCTTTGGGAAGTCGTCTTAAAAATAATGTCAAAGATGCATGGAGAAAGCGTTTTATTCAAGAAAGACCCAATGCGTATGAATTAGATGCCGATATTTTAATGCATCCAAGGGTATGGGAGGCAAGTGGTCATGTTGCTAGCTTTTCAGATCCTCTGATTGATTGTAAAGGTTGTAAGATGCGACATCGTGCGGATAATTTAATTGATGATTTTGACGCAAATGCACATGCGGATTCTATGACACAAGAAGAAATGATTGCCTATATCAAAGAACATAAAGTACCATGTCCAAAATGTGGTGGAACTGATTATACGGATATTCGTCAGTTCAATTTGATGTTTCAAACCTATAGAGGTGTTACAGAAGATTCTAAAAATGTCGTTTATTTAAGGCCTGAAAATGCGCAGGGAGAATATGTCAATTTCTTGAATGTGCAAAGAAGTATGAGAACCAAATTACCATTCAGTATTGGTCAAATTGGAAAAGCCTTTCGTAATGAAATTACACCTGGTAATTTTACATTTCGAACAATTGAATTTGAACAAATGGAGTATCAAACATTCTGTAAGGAAGGTATGGATAGTGAACTATACCAATATTTTAAAGAATATGGAAAGAAATTCTATATGGATTTAGGAATTCCAGAAAATAAATTAAGATTCCATGATCATGAGAAATTAGCACATTATGCCAAAGAAGCTTGTGATATTGAGTATCTTTTCCCATTTGGTTGGGGAGAAATCAATGGTACCCATAATCGTACCAATTATGATTTATCGCGTCATCAAGAATATTCGAAAGTATCACAAGAATACTTTGATCCAGAAACGAATGAAAAATATATTCCTTATATTATTGAATCTACCTATGGATTGGATAGAAGTGTACTGGCCTTACTTTTCAATGCTTACCATGAAGATACATTAGAAGATGGTACCACAAGGGAAGTTTTAAGTTTACATCCTTATTTGGCTCCTTATAAAGTAGCGGTGTTACCACTTGTGAAAAAATATCACACAGAAAAAGCAACTGAAATTTATCAGTTACTTTCAAAAGAATTTATGACAACTTATGATGAATCTGGCAATATTGGAAAACGTTATCGTAGACAAGATGTAATTGGTACTCCTTACTCCATTACGATCGATGATGATACATTAAATAATGGAACGGTAACAGTAAGAGACCGCGATACTATGGAACAAATCACACTCAAAATAGAAGAGTTAAGTACTTATATAAAAGAGAAAGTTCAATTTTAGACTTTCTTTTTTTCCTAAATAATTTTCCTATTTCATATAATCAAAGTAGGAGGGTGTTATGAAAAAGAAAATAGGTATTTTGGTTAGACCAAATATGGATCAGCTTACAATTAACCGTGAAATAAGTGATGTTATTATTGAACATAATTGTATACCCATTGGAATCGTTCCTACTTGTGATGAAGGCAAGATGACGTTAGATTCTTTTCAGGATATGGTGGATATTTTATCCTTTTGTGATGGAGTGATTTTGCAAGGTGGAACAGAGTTTTATGATTATGATGTACAGACGGTAAGATATTTATATGACCATGATATTCCTACTTTAGGAATATGTTTGGGAATGCAGACAATGGGGTGTGTTTTTGGCGGAAAATTGGAAAAAATAGAGAACGATACCCATCATCATTTTGTCGATTATGTGCATTCTGTTGTGATTCATTCTAATTCTAAATTATATTCCATTTTGCAAAAGGAGACTATTGTTGTAAATAGTAGACATCATGAGCAAGTTGTCAATACACATTTACCAATTGTTGCATCTGCTTGTAATATCATTGAAGCAATAGAGGATACTTCTAAGAAATTCTTTATTGGGGTACAGTGGCATCCAGAATCTATTGATGATGAGAATAGCCGTGCTTTATTTCAAGCCTTCTTTCATAGCATTTAAAAAAATCCAATTTAGGATTTTTCTTTTGTATGCAATAATTCAGGATGTAGATAAGCAATTTCTAGAATTTTATTGATGATGACACCTGTATTATTGGTTCCATAATGTGTTTTAATTAGGTTCAGGTTTGGAAAATATTCCTCAATTAATAGATCGAGAATCATGGATGTTTTTGTTTCATCGTAGAAACCTAAACCTTTTATTTCCTCACTAAAGTTGATGCAATCCTCTTTTCTGATTCCATTGCGTTGTAATACTTCTATAAAGCTTTCATTATCTGAAAATATCAAACTAGTTATGAATAACATCTTTTCATTTGCAGTTTTGAGCAGAATGGGAATATAACTTGATAAATAGGTATCTTGGGATCTTTTTATAATTTCATTTGCTCTTTTAATATAATATTGAGTTGAGTGATTGGTTTTTATTTTCTTCGTCTTAGTAGTATATTTTAGTAAATTTTCATATAGGTATTTATTTTTAATCGTAGTTGCTCAGTTGATAATTTTATGATATGTTTCTTGTTTCTTTGCATCTTGCAATTTGTCAAAATCAAAAATGGTAAATTTTTGGGTTTGCATACTTATCACTTAATATCTATTGTAATCAATTTTTCGGCTGGTTGTCAAATGATTTAAATTGTCTTATAATGAAGTACGAGGTGTCGTACATGAAAATCAAATACGAATTATTAAAGAAAGAAAAAAATACCAAAGCAAGAAGAGGAAAATTACATACGAATTATGGTACTTATGATACTCCTATGTTTATGCCAGTAGGTACTTTAGCTAATGTAAAAACATTAACACCAGAAGAACTAAAAGAAATGAATAGTGCGGTTGTTCTATCCAATACCTATCATCTATGGTTACGTCCTGGTGCAGACATTGTTGAAAAAGCTGGTGGATTACACCAATTTATGCATTATGATGGTCCTATTTTAACCGATAGTGGTGGCTTTCAAGTATTTTCTCTTGCCAAAAATAAAGAGAAAGATATTGTGGAAGAAGGGGTTCATTTTAAGAGCCATTTGGATGGTAAAAAATTATTTTTAACACCAGAGCTTTCCATTCAAATTCAAAATAAATTAGATAGTGATATTGCGATGAGTTTTGATGAATGTCCACCTGCAAGTGCAAGCTATGATTATTTAAAAAATAGTGTGGAACGGACATTACGCTGGGCAAAAAGAGGAAAAGAGGTTCATAATAATGAGAAGCAATCCTTATTTGGAATTGTTCAAGGCGGAGCTTATGAGGATTTAAGAAAATATTCGGCAATTGAAACAGTAAAGATGAATTTTGAAGGATATAGTATTGGTGGAGTTGCCAATGACAACGAATCAAAAGAAGATATGTACAAAGCAATTGATTACTCTATTCCTTATTTGCCAGAAGATAAACCAAGGTATTTAATGGGAGTTGGAGAACCGATTGATATTATTGAAGGTGTCATTCGTGGCATTGATATGTTTGATTGTGTGTTACCAACTCGTATTGCACGTCATGGGAATGCTTTCACAAAATATGGTAAGATCAATATGAGAAATGCAAAATATAAGGAAGATTTTGATCCAATTGAAAAGGATTGCGACTGTTATGCCTGCAAAAACTATAGTAAAGCTTATATTCGTCATTTAATTGTATGTAATGAGGCATTGGGTGGAAGATTGTTGTCAATTCATAATATTCGATTTTTAATTCGTTTAACAGAAGAGTTGCGTAGTGCAATTGAACAAGATCGTTTATTAGAATATAAGGATCAGTTTATTCGAGATTATATGCAAAAGGAAAAATAGGTTGAATTTTAAGTGAAAGTATGTTAAAGTAACTACTACAATGAGGTGTAGTATGTGTAGTAATTTAAGAACAAATCCGAAAACCTTATATGTAAAAATATTAAAAAAGGTACCGTTCAAAGAAATTTCCCAAAGTTTAATGAGGGGTTTATTATGTGTCATCTTTATCGATCGTGATACCAATGATCTAAAACTGTCCATACCTTCTTATAAAGGAATTGGAAATTATGCACAGGAAAAATCATTGGCAAAATCTCATTATCATAGTGGTTTTATTGATATTACTTCAGATGTGTTAGACAGAATTGAAGAAGATATGTTTGTAATTATATATGAACCAGAAACAAGAAAAATTGTAAGGATGACACAGTTATGTAATTTTTTTCTAGATTGCAAAGCCTATATTCAAGATGTTTCAGACTCATAAAATTCCAAATGTAAAATAATAGAATTTCAGGCCTATAAAAATAAGAGATAACTGTTTATCTCTTTTCTTTTTCCCCATTTTTATTAATACCAATCATACCACCAAACATACAAGTGATAGTTAAGATGAAATAATAAATTAGATTTTTCATTTCTATATGATTCCTAAGCCCTAAATAGTTAAATAAAACGATGAAAGCGATGAAGATAAGCGCTAGTTTGAGACCCTCTAGCCATCCTTTTTGTTTACTTTCTTTCCCCATTAGAAAACCGCCAATGAATAGGGTTAGAACAGGGCCTATAATTTCTAATATAGTAATAGTTTTCTTTCCAATTATATTAAAGTAGTTGAAAAAAGTAATCAGCAATGTAAAAATGAGTAAGGTTGCTATCATAATTCCAACTATTTTAACACTTGTTTTTAAATATTTCATAATATCCTCCTGATTAAAATATATGAAAATGTATAAAACAATATGATTGACACATAAGAAAATAGGTGATTCATATGTATTTTATTTTAATGGCTAAAACGTTATTCTTGTATTTGTTTATTATTTTTGTATATCGTTTAATGGGAAAAAAGGAAATAGGAGAGTTAGGAGTAGGTGATTTAATTGTTACTGTTTTGGTTGCGGAACTTGCGGCCCTTTCTATTGAAGATACGAGTAAATCTATATGGATTTCTATTGTTCCAATTCTTGTATTAGTGATATCGGAAATTGTTATAAGCTATATCAGTTTAAAAAGTGAAAAATTTAGAAACTTTATTGATGGACATCCTACCGTTATTATTAAAAATGGAAAAGTCAATTTTAGTGCAATGACGAAACTTCGTTATACTTTAGATGATTTGATTACACAATTACGTGGAGAAGGAATTAAGAGTATTGAGGAAGTGGATTATGCGGTTTTAGAAACGAGTGGAGATTTATCTGTTTTCCAAAATACAACCGATTATCCAATGCCTGTTATTCTAGATGGTGTGATTCAGGAAAAAATATTACCTGAACTCAAAAAGGACAAACAGTGGATTTTACATATGCTCAAAAAACAAAATGTAGATTTAGAAAATGTTTTCTATGCATTTTACACACAAAATAAATTATTTGTCATAAAAAAAGAGGAACTTTTATAAAGAGATTGTTAATTGTCTTCTATCTATGATAAAATGTTAGCATAGAATTTAAGGGTGATGCATTATGGTAGAAAGTTTAGTAGAATCCTTGGTGGATTTATTCAGTAGTATTAGTAATATTCCTTTTGGAAAAGAAATGACTATTTTCTTTATTTCTTGTTTACCTATTTTGGAGTTAAGAGGAGGTATTTTAGCTGCTTCCTTACTACATGTGAATCCAGTAGTGGCTTTTATCATTTGTTCTCTTGGAAATATACTTCCTATTCCATTCATTCTATGGTTTATTACACCTATTTTTAATAAACTAAAAAAATGGAAAAGAATTGAACCTTTTATTACAAAATTAGAAAATAAAGCTTTGTCAAAAAAAGATAAAATTGAGCATATTCAGTTTTGGGGGTTATTCTTCTTTGTAGGAATTCCGCTTCCAGGTACAGGAGCATGGACAGGAACGCTAATTGCTTCTATGATTAACATGAATAAGAAAAAAGCGCTTGTAGCTTCTATATTGGGTGTTGTACTTGCGGGTATTATCATGCTTATTATGTCTTATGGTGTATTGGGCGCTATTATAGGTTAATTTGACAAAACAATATAAATGATCATAAAGTTGTCTATTCATTGATGTTAAAATAGATAATTTTCTATCATAGTTTTTTAAATTGATATAGCATCTTGAATAAAAGATGTTTTTCTTTTATAATAAAATATGGATAGTGTGAAAAGTTTTATGGAAAATCATCAACACTAGATGAAAAAGATA
>CAMUMB010000009.1 GCA_947089915.1 uncultured Caryophanales bacterium
TGAAATATAAAGGAAAAATAAGTGGTAGTGTATATAACTTTTCACACTACCAAGTTATGTCAAAAGTGTTTTTATGGATGTTTTTAGGTCTTGTTGTTACATTTGGAACAGGTTATTATGTTTCTACACAAGAGAATATGCTATATAATATATTCTCTAATAACATGTATTTTTTCTTAATTATTGCAGAGTTTGTTTTAGTAATTGTGCTTTCTGCTCGTGTTCGTAAAATGAATCCAATGACAGCTAAGATTATGTTTTTGTTATATTCTTTTGTAACAGGGTTAACATTTGCTTCTATCTTTGTTGCATTTGCGTTAGAATCTATTATGTTTGTATTCTTAATCACGGCTATTTTATTTGGAATGTTTGCGTTATTTGGGCATTTTACAAAATTAGATTTGACTAAAATTAGTACCTTTTTGTTGATGGGTTTGATTGGAATTATCATTTGTATTATTGTCAATTATTTTATTGGAAGTGAAACATTTGATATCGTCATTTCTTGTATTAGTGTAGTTATATTCTTAGGATTTACAGCTTATGATATTCAAAAAATTAAGCTATTAAGTTACAACTTTGAAAATGAGGATAATTTAGCAATCATAGGCGCATTGGAATTGTATCTAGATTTTATCAACATTTTCTTAGATTTATTAAGATTATTTGGGAAATCAAATGATTAAATACAATAGCAACTTTATTATAGGAAGATGGTGAATTTATGGAGAAAAAAAAGGTATATGAGGAAATAAACAGTATGATTAAAGCTGAGAGAACGGATAATGTGAGGTATGCCAAAAAACTAGGAATATATGAACATAAATTAGGAAGTCTTGAACCATGCGCAACAACTGATTTATATTCACCTGAAGGTGATCCTCGGATAATTATGCAGAAAGTTACCAATCAAAGAGGAATAATTGATATAATCATGAAAAAAAAGGATATGAAAAGTTGGCATGATGGGGTATAATAAATAAATTATTTATAAAAACATCATATACAAAAGATAATTTAGATTTTATCATACAAATAGTAATGTCTTTTGTTTTTTACAATAAAATAGTTTGAAGGAACAATCTTACTAAAAAATCATAATAGAATAAAAAATACATATAATTAGAAAAAGGCTTTACATGACAAGGCTTTTTTGTTATAATTTATAGCGAGTATGAATTTACTCCTTGCTTCAAGTAGAAGCCGATTAGACCAAAAGGAGGTGCAAGAATGAACAGTTATGAAATTATGTTTATTGTAAGACCAACGTTAAGTGAAGACGAAATTAAAAAAGTGATTGAAAACTTTGGGAAAGTGTTAACGGATAATGGTGCTACTATAACAGAACAAAAGGACATGGGTCAAAGAGAATTCGCTTATGAAATCAAAAAATTCAAAAGTGGATACTATTATGTATATGAAGTAGAAGCAAATGACGATAAAGCAATTAAGGAATTTGACCGTTTGGCTTTAATCAGTAATGATGTTGTACGCCATCTCATTACAAAACTAGAAAAATAAAGAGAGGTATTATTATGAACCGAGTAATGTTGATTGGAAGATTTACTGCAAAGCCAGAATTAAGATATACACCATCAAATGTACCATTTACAAGATTTTCAATTGCAGTAAATAGAGCTTTTAGCAACCAAGATGGACAAAGAGAAGCAGATTTTATTAACATTGTGGCTTGGAGAAAACAAGCTGAAACAATTTGTAATTATTTTGATAAAGGAAATCAAATCGCAATCGAAGGTAGATTGCAAACAGGAAGTTATGATGATAAAGATGGAAATAAAAGATATACAACTGATGTTGTTTTAGATCAATTCCACTTTATTGAAAGTAAAGCACAAAGGGCTGCATATAATGCAGGTGGAGATAATTATAGCAATCCAGTACCAACTGAACCTGTAAGTCCTTATGATTACCAAAATGCACCTGTAAATGATGTCAGTGTAGAAAATGATCCATTTGCAGACTTTGGTGATAGTGTTTCTATCGATGATGACTTCCTAGACTAGGAGGAGGATAATATGGCAGAATTTTATAGAAAAAAGAAGAAAATATGTCAAATGTGTGCTGGGAAATCAGTAGACTATAAAGATGCAGAAATTATGAGAAAATATATCAGTGGGGATAAGGGTAAGATTTTACCAAGAAGAATCACTGGAGCTTGTTCAAAACATCAAAGACATATTGCAAACGAAGTAAAAAAAGCTCGTTTCATGGCATTAATACCATTTGTAAAATAAAAAAAACCGAAAGGTTTTTTATTTGGTCTCTCCATGAAGATTGATATCTTTTGTATGTTTTGGCTTTCGTTTATCAACGGGAAAAGTCTCAATCCATTCTTTTTCCATATCTTTGCGATAGCATTGTGGCCCATACCATTTTGAAACAATGTTTGGAATATTATTATAGGAATAAAATTTTCTTCCTTCAAACTCGTATAAACGGAAAGGGAAAACATCTTCTTTTAAGAAAACAGGCTCTTTAAATGGTTTTTCCCATGGCATTAAAATTGTTTGAGAAGCAAATTTGCTATTTCTTTGTTTTTTGGCATATCTCTCTGCCCACCAAAACGCTATTTTTTTTATTGTAGTTGCTTTTAAATTAAAATTGTGCAATAAAACGGCTGGTAACATTAAAAGACGTATTGGTAAACAGTATAATTCGTGAACCCATTTGTTTTGAGAAACACTATCATAAATAATGACATCAACATAAACTCCATCTCCAGTTTTGCAACGATTTCGGATTAAAGTGTTAACCTCTTCGTGATAAGTGCCTCTTTTTCTAATTTTCATTGTTGGATTAAATGGAAAATACATGTGGTCTACTTCAAAGCTTTGAAAATAAAAATCGGGACTTAAATCTTTTTTCATTGCATCTACAAAATGATTCCAATCTTTTCTCTCAATGCATATATCAATATCATCATCCCATGGAATAAAACCTTTATAATTTAGAATACCCAAAGCAGAACCTGCAATGAGTGCGTATTTAATGTTATTTTTTACACAAACACGGTGGATTTCATCCATAATATCTAATACTGCCAATTGCATCTCTCTTACAGTAACGATTTCTCCGTTATCTCTTTCTTTTAATACATATTGTTTCATTAAATCACCTAAAAATATTATATCATTAATTTATGAAAAAATAAAATTTTGTAAAATTAGAATTTTGTGTTATAGTGTTAATAATAGGTAATTAGGGTGAAGTTTATGAAAAGAAAAAAAGTATTGACATATGGTATTGGCATATCTATTTCTCTGTTTATTTTAGCAGCTATTTTATTTAATGATGTTTCTTTTAGTTTATTAGGGCTTGGAATTGTTATATTTGGTATAACAATTATGTTATATATTAATAAAGAATAAGTGAGTTACTTATTCTTTTTTGCTTTATTGATTTTTTTCATTTGAACGTTATAGTTTGCTTTTAATAATATTTTAGTTGGTACAAATTTATTTAGAAAAGCATTTAGTTTGTGATTGAATGTTGGGATAATGACAAATTTCTTTTGAAACATTTTTTGTACAGCATATGCAGCGAGTTCATCACTGTTTTGTGCTTTTGAAAACTTGACACCTAATTTATCATTAAAGTGGGTATCCACTAGACCTGGACATAAACAACCGACATATACTCTACTTTTTTCTTGTCTAATTTCTTCAGAAATAGCTTCTGTTAATCTTAATACATAGGCTTTCGAAGCAAAATAACATGCCATCAAGGGTCCCGCAGAGAATGCTGCAGTGGATGTGATGTTTAAGATATAACCATGATTTTTTTCTTTAAAGTCTTGTAAAAATAGTTTTGTTAGAATTTGCGTTGCTTTTACATTAAAATCAATCATATCTAATTGTTCTTCCATATTTTGATCTAAAAATTTACCATGCATTCCAAATTCAGCACTATTTATTACAATATCAATATCTTTATCTTTGACTTGTTTATGTAATTCTTTACAGTTTTTTAGTGTGGATATGTCAAGGGTGATGATTTCCGTTGTTTCTCCAATTTCTTCTTTGGCTTTTTCTAATTTTTCGATATCTGATGCAACTAAAATAATATCATACCCCAGTTGATGTAATCGTTTTGCGATGGATAATCCAATCCCTGAACTACCGCCTGTAATCAGTGCAATCATTTTCTCACTCCTTTTTATTTGTAATCTTTATATAGTATATATAGGAATATCATTCATGTAGGCATTAAAAACATTATAGTTTTCAATCATAGTTTTTAAAATTGTCAGTTTTATGGACATTCCTTGTTTATATTATACAAGAAAATAAGAAAAAAGGAAATTGAAAAGTTATCTCGTATTCTATAGTAGGAGATGATTAGAAATGAATGAATTAGAAAAATACGCTGTAAAAGCTTTCGATGATATTAAACATATAGATGAAAATGGAAAAGAATTTTGGTATGCCAGAGAACTATCTAAAGTTTTAGAGTATTCTGATTGGAGAAACTTTGTTAAAGTTATTAACAAAGCTAAAGAAGCATGTGTCAATAGTAATTATGATATTAATGAACAACTCGTTGAGGTCAACAAATTGTCAAAAAGAAATAATAATGCCATAGTGAAAATTGATGATTATAAATTATCACGTTATATTTGTTATCTTATTGTGCAGAATGCAAATCCTTCTAAAGAAGTAATTGCTTTAGGACAAACTTACTTTGCAATCCAGACAAGAAAGCAGGAATTAAACGGAATAGAATATTCATTATTAACAGAGGATGAGAAAAGATTTTATCAAAGAAACTTAACCAAAAAAGGAAATTATTCATTAAATAAAGTTGCAAAGGAAGTGGGAGTAAAAAACTTTGATAAATTTCATAATGCAGGATATAAAGGACTTTATAATGGAGAAACTGCCGATGATATTGCAAAGCGAAAAGAAATAAGATATAGAGAAGAAATTTTGGATAATATGGGAAGTGAAGAATTAGCAGCTAATCTTTTTCGTATCACTCAGACTGAGTCAAAATTAAAAAGAGAAAATATTCAGGGTGAAAATAATGCTAATAAAACTCATTATAATATTGGGAAAAATATTAGAGAAGTAATTGCTAAAAATGGTGGAGTTATGCCAGAAAAATTACCTACACCTGCTAAGAGTTTAAAACAAATAGAAAAAGACAGAAAGAATAGTTTAATTAAAAAATAAATATTTATTTAATATGTAAATTGATGCCAGGTAAGTAATAACACACTACTAAGTTGTCATAAACAACTTAGGTAGATAGCATTTGAGTCTATTTAAAAAATTTATATTAAATGATAAACAATATAAGTGTGTCATTTGGTAACCACAAGAGATTTAGCGAAACTCTATTGTTGTAAAAATGGAACAAAAGAAATTAATCAAGCAGTTAAAAATAATTTGAAGAATCTCTAGAGTGATTTAGTTGGAAATTGTCTACAGCAGAAAGTAAAAATTTTTTGTTCAAAAATTTTGACCAAAAAAGAGAAACTAGAGGTGGAAGATATAGGGTATTTACGGAACAAGGAGTAGCGATGCTTACTACAATATTGAAATCTTAAATAGCAAAGAGTTTCATGATTGATTTATTATATTAGATAATAAAGTATTATATCATTGTGGTGCTTCCTTTAAAGATTTGGGAAAGAAATGTTTCGCAATTACAAGGATTGAAAATCTAAATATATTAAAGGAGTTGCAAACTGAAATTTCTACTATCAAATAAATGAGTATCTTAAATTTTTATTAAAAAATATAATTGTGGATTAAATTTGATTTTCATAAATATATGACGGAATAAGTCATTTTATATTGATGGTAAATTTTATATAATGAACATGAGGTGAAGTGTATGAATCAAGAAAAAATGGGTAAATTTATTGCTCAACTTAGAGAAGAATTTGGATTAACTCAAAAGGAAGTTGGAAATCAATTAGGTGTTACAGATAATTCTGTATCCAAATGGGAACGTGGAATCAATGCACCAGATATTTCAACATTAACTGATTTAGCAGCCATCTTTCATGTTACAGTGCAAGAACTTTTGAATGGAGAAAGATCATTTCAAAAGAAAATAGTATCTAAAAATCGTCCCAAGGTATTAGAAGTTTCTCATCTATCTAAGTCATTTGGAAAAAGAAAAATATTAGATGACGTTTCTTTTACAATTTATGAAGGAGATATTATTGGTTTAATCGGACCAAATGGCGCTGGAAAAACGACACTGATTAAAACAATATTGGGCTTATACAAAATTAATGTGGGAAATGTTTCCATTTGTGGATATGATACAAAAAAAGCCTTAGAAGATGCATTATCGAAATGTGGAAGTATTATAGAAAATCCAGATATGTATCAAAATATTAGTGGTAGAAAAAATCTACAAGTAACGGCGCTAATTAATAACATTCAAGATAAGGATTATATTAATAGAATGGTTTCTTTTGTAAAATTAGAAGATAGAATTGATGATAAGGTAAAAAAATATTCACTTGGGATGAAACAAAGATTGTGGCTTGCAAATGCATTAATGAAAAAACCAAGACTTTTGATATTGGATGAACCTACGAATGGACTTGATCCTCAAGGAATGAAAGAATTGAGGGAGATTTTAAAAAAGATTAATCGAGAAGAAAATATAAGTATTCTAATTAGTAGTCATATACTAGCAGAAGTAGAAAATATATGTGATTCTATCATTATTATGGATGAAGGAAAGATAAAAAGTATTTTTGGAATTGAAGAAGTAAAATATAAAAATATGCATTTGGAAGATGTCTATTTACGTCAAGTAGAAAAATGTGGTATACATGAAGATTATTCGTTTGATAAAAAGTGAATTTTTGAAAAATTATAGTTGGAAAAAATTTCTAATGATTACATTGATACTTTTCATATGTTCCGTTGGTCTAGTTGAACTGAATGATTTCTATGTCAATTCTACAAAAGGTATCGATTATGGAGATGATTTAGAATATGTGCAATCACAGTATGAATTATTATCGCAAAAGGAGAACAAGTCATTAGAAGAAGAGTATCAGTTGTATGATTTCAAAGTTAGAAAGGAAATATATCAATATTTAAAGGATAAGAATGTAAAAAGTCGAGATTGGAAGGCCGAATTGATACATGGACAATTTTTGAGGTTATTAGATGAGCATTATATACTTAAATTATTTTTAGAACATAGAGAAGATGATGATGTGCAAGCTATTTGTAAATTGGATAAAACGTATTGGGAAAATTCTTTTGAAGCTACTATAAATCATTATTGCAAAAAAACAGATGTAGAATTAGAAACAGAATATGATCAGAATGAGAAGGAAATAGCGCTTTATAGTGAGTTGTTAAAAGAAGATAAATTTTATTTATATGTACAATATTCTAATAATTATTTTGAGGATGAAGAAATGTATAAATTGGTTGTGAATCATAAAATAGAAAGTATGGAAGATTTTAAAGCTTTAAATTATATGCAATATCCTTTTGCTATCTATGAGGAGTTGAAAAGCGAAGAAGATTTTAATAGAGGTGCTGCAAATGATTGGTTCTCTACTTATCAGGATTATATTCGTTATGAAACAAAGCATATTAAAGATGAAAAAGCGGAACAAGCAATTATACTTTATAGTACAAAATATAATATTAAGCATGACTTGGTATTTGATGATACATATTATGATAGCGGAGCTACCATGTATTCATATGTAACAGGAAAAACTGCTGTTAATTTAATATTTCACTTTTCATTGATTGTGATTTTGTTAGTAGGGGTAACAAGTGGTGGAATTATAAGTAAGGAACATAGTTCTGGAACAATTAAAAATCTAATTACTGCACCTATTAAAAGATGGAAAATTCTACTTAGTAAATTTATTTACTTAATTTTACATATGTACATTATTTGGTTGCTTGCTCTTGTAGTTCTGAGTTTATATGCAGGAATCAGATATGGTTTTGGTGATTTGCTTTCGCCTAAACTTGTTTATTGGAATGGAAAAGTAGTGGAAGTAAACTATTATTTATATTTATTAAAAGACATGTTTCTGGCAAGTATTCCTGTGATTGCATGTTTAAGTATATTATTTTTCTTATCTACGATTACGCTAAATACTCCTGTTGCAACAAGTGTTACAACTATATTTGGTATTTTACCTTTGATTCTGTGGTATTTGTGTAGTAATATGAGTTCAATCTTCTTACCTCTTACAAAGACACCCTTTTTATATTTTGATTGTGGATTTATTTTTGGGAAACAAGAATTTTATATGGATTTACTTAAAAAAACAGACATTAATTTAAATTACGGAATTATAGTATCTTTGATTACAATTGTTATTTTTTATGGTATTTCTAACATTGTGTATTTAAGACGCGATATTAAAAATTAGCTTTTTATGGCTTTTTTCTATTACTAAAAGGAAATTGAAAAATTATCTCGTATTTTATAGGGGGAGATGATTTTGAAATGAACGAATTCAATAATTATAATCGAAAAAGATTTGAAGATATTAAACATTTTGATGAAAATGAATGTGAATTTTGGTATGCAAGAGAAATTTCAAAAGTTCTTGAATATACAGAATGGAGAAACTTCGTAAAAGTACTCAATAATGCTATGGAGGCTTGTAAAAATAGTAATAATGATATAAATAATCATTTTGTTGAGGTCAACAAAATGATAGAAATTGCTAAAGGGGCTAAAAGAAAAGTTGTAGATTATAAATTATCCCGCTATGCTGGTTATCTTATCGTTCAAAATGCAGATTCAAGAAAAGAAGTTGTGGCATTAGGACAAACATATTTTGCAATTCAAACAAGGAAACAGGAAATTAGTGAAATGGAATATAGTTTATTATCTGAAGAAAAAAGGCTATATCAACGAAACTTAACTAAAAAAGGTAATCATTCGCTTAATCAAATTGCTAAAAATGTTGGAGTTAAAAATTTTGATAAATTTCATAATGCTGGGTACAGAGGTTTATATAATGGGGAAACAGCAAATGGTATTGCAAAAAGAAAAGGCTTAAGATATAGGGAAGATATTTTAGATAATATGGGTAGTGATGAATTAATTGCAAATTTATTTAGAATATCTCAAACAGAGCAAAAATTAAAAAGAGATAATATTCAGGGAGAAAATAATGCTAATAAAACATATTATAAAATGGGGAGAGATATTAGAAAATTTATAGAGGATCAGGGAGGAATAATGCCAGAAAATCTGCCGACACCTGAGAAAAGTATAAAGCAAATAGAAAAAGAAAGAAAAAATAGTTTAATTAAAAAATAGAGATTCGTTTAGCAATATAAACTTATATCAACTAGATAGATTACTACTAAGTTGTGAAAATCAAATTATATGGTTAAAAAGATAATAAATTTATTGAAAACTATATCTTAATAAATATAGGAATGGACCTACTTAAAAAGCTGATATTATTTTAAATTACGGAATTATAGTATCTCTGATTACAATTGTTATTTTTTTATGGTATTTCTAACATTGTGTATTTAAGACGTGATATTAAAAATTAGCCTTTTTATGGCTTTTTTCTATTACTAAAAGGAAATTGAAAAATTATCTCGTATTTTATAGTAGGAGATGATTTTGAAATGTTGGAAATAGTGGATACTAAAATAGAAGATATGATATACGAAATAAGAGGAAAGCAAGTGATGTTAGATAGTGATTTAGCTAAGTTATATGGTTATGCAAATGGAACAAAGTCTATTAATTTAGCGGTAAAAAGACATATGAATCGTTTTCCCGAAAGGTATATGTTTCAGCTAACAAAACAGAGATATGAAAACTTGCAGTTTCAATTTGAAACCGCAAGTTGGAATAATTATGGTGGGATAAGAACTTTACCGTTTGTTTTTACAGAACAAGGTGTTGCAATGTTAGCTACCATATTGAGAACACCAATTGCTGAACAGGTGAGTATTGCTATTATGGATGCATTTGTTATGATGCGTAAATATATTGCAAGTAACGATTATTCTATGCGTATTTCTAATATTGAAACAAAATTGATTGATCATGATAATAAGTTTAATCAAATATTTGATAAGCTAGATATTAAGGTAAATCATCATATTTTCTTTGAAGGACAAATTTGTGATGCCTATTCATTACTTGTAGATATTTTAAAAGAAGATAAAAATAAAATTATCATTATTGATAACTATTTAGATAGAACAATATTAGACATTATATCTTTTTTGGAATTGAAGGTATCTATTATTACAAGCGATTACAATAGGCTGGATATGAATAAATATAAAGAACAGTATAGCAATATAGAAATATTTCACAGTAAGAGGTTCCATAATCGATTTATTATATTAGATGATGAAATACTATACCATTCTGGAGCTTCCTTTAAAGATTTGGGAAAGAAATGTTTCGCAATTATAAAAATTGAAAATCAAAATATTTTGTATCAATTATTAGATGAAATAAAGAAATCTATATAAGGAAAGGAAAAATACATTATTGCGTATGAAATACAATAATACATTTTGTATATAATTATGATAGGATTTACATGATTTAGTTGTTATAATGATAGTAGGAGTGAAAGAGTATGTTAAGTAGAAATGAAATCATTCAATTTTTAAAAGAATTTAGCGAAAATAAACCTTATGTGAATGCCATGTGGTTAGAGGGAGCTGATGGAGTAAATAGTGTTGATGCATATTCGGATATTGATTTTTGGTTTGATGTGGATAAAGAACATCAGGAAACATTTTTATATGAATGTATAGAAGAATTGAAGAAAATAGGAACCATTGATTCTAGAGTAGATGACATTAGAACCGATATTGCACAAAGTAATATTCATTTATCCAATACTTCTGAATATTTGACATTAGATATCTGTACCCAGTCTCATGAGATCAGAGGGTATGATGTTACTTGTTATGTCAGAGATGATATTGCAGAGTTACCATTTATTCTTTTTGATAAAATAAATATTATTTCGTTTAAGGACTTTCAAATTGATTTAGAAGAAATCAAATATGTATTTGAGCAAAATAAAAATAGAATTTTACAAAGTAGTAGAGTTAAAAAATATATCAAACGAAACCAATATTTAGAAGCATATGCGAAATATATAGAAAATGTGGCCAATCCACTGGTTACGATTGCTAGACTTATTTATACACCAAGACATTATGATTATGTGCTTTGTCATATATCTACGCATTTACCAAAAGAGGTAGTGACTGAGTTAGAATCATTATATAAGGTTACAAGTTTAAAAGATATAGAGAATAACTTAGAAAGAGCTATGCTGTTATTAGAAAAATACGAAAAGAAATTAAATCAATAAAAAGCCTATAAGCCTATATCTTATATCTATGTATTATATAAGTTGAATTATGTAGAATAGAAAGCGTATGCAAACACATATGTTTTTCTTTACATTTTCTTTTCGCAAAATTTTTTGATACAAAAGTCTAAATTTTACTTGCATTTCATATAATATTCTTGTATAATTATGAATGTGTGGCGAGCGTTGATGTGTGAGGTTGCTGATACGCCAGGTTAAGTTGTTAGAAAATTTAATCTAAAATATCAGGTTTTTACACGGAGCTAGTCTATACTGGATATAGGCGAAGGGAGGATACAATATGGCTGCAACAAAAGTTAGTATCAAATTAAAAGCATTTGAACACAAAAGTTTAGATGTGGCTTGTGCTAAAATTGTGGAAACTGTAAAAAGAACAGGTGGTAGCATTAGTGGACCAATTCCACTACCAACAGAAGTTGAAAAAATCACCATCTTAAGAGCAGTACACAAATATAAAGACTCAAGAGAACAATTTGAAAAAAGAACACACAAGAGACTTATTGTAATCAACAATCCAAGCAAGGAAACAGTAGATGCATTAACACATCTAGAAATTCCAAGTGGTGTTGATATTCAAATTAAGTTATAAATTTAAGGAGGGAAAGTTATGAAAGGAATCTTAGGTCGTAAATTAGGAATGACTCAAGTATTTACAAAATCAGGTAAATTGATTCCAGTAACTGTCATTGAAGTAGAACCAAATGTGGTAACACAAATTAAGACAAAAGAAAATGATGGTTATGAAGCAATTCAACTTGGGTTTGATACCAAAAGAGAAAAATTAGCGACAAAAGCTTCAGTTGGAATTACCAACAAAGCAAATACTACACCTAAGCGCTTCTTTAGAGAAATTAGGGGTGTGGATGTAAATGACTATTCTTTAGGACAAGAAATCAAAGTAGATATCTTTACTGAAGGAGAAGTTGTTGATGTAACGGGAACTACAAAAGGTAAAGGTTTCCAAGGTGTTATTAAAAGACATGGACAATCAAGAGGACCTATGAGACATGGTTCACACTATCATAGAGGACCAGGTTCAATGGGTACAATGAGACCAATGCGTGTTTTCAAAGG
Organism: uncultured Caryophanales bacterium; assembly: GCA_947089915.1. Taxonomy (GTDB): domain Bacteria; phylum Bacillota_I; class Bacilli_A; order RF39; family UBA660; genus UBA5026. Next base: position 12,443 of record CAMUMB010000009.1, read on the forward strand.
TAAAAAATTACCAGGACATATGGGTACATTAACTGTAACAATTCAAAACCTTGAAATTGTTATGGTAGATGTAGAAAATAATGTAATCTTAGTAAAAGGAAATGTTCCAGGGCCTAAAAAATCATTAGTAGTCATTAAAACTGCTGTGAAAAATTCAGGGAAAGTAAGAGAGACAGAAGAATTAAATTCTTATGTAACAGAAACTCCTGAAGAGGTAACTGAAGTAACCAGCGATGCAACATTGGAATCTACTGAAGAAAGTACAGAAGAAGTAGTAGAAGAAGCTACTGAAAAAGTAACTGAAGAAACTACAGAAACTGTAGAAGAAAATTAGTAGGGAGGCAATAATATGAAAAAAATGTCTGTATTAAATGTTAAAGGTGAAAAAGTAAATGACATTTCATTGAACGAAGAAGTTTGGGGAATTGTACCAAACGATGCCGTTTTATATGATGCGATTACATTAGCAAGAAACTCCATGAGACAAGGTACTCATGAAACAAAAACACGTAGTGAAGTAAGCGGTGGTGGAAGAAAACCATGGCGTCAAAAAGGTACTGGGCGTGCAAGACAAGGAAGTATCCGTGCAGCACAATGGTATCACGGTGGCATCGTATTTGGACCACATAATAGAAGCTATGACAAAAAGATGAATCGTAAAGAAAGAAGACTTGCTTTAAAATCAGCTTTGGCTTACAAAACAATCAATAGCGAATTAATTATTGTAGATAATATTCATTTTGAAACTGGTAAGACCAAAGAAGCAAAAGCTTTCTTGAATGATTTAAAAGTAGAAAAAAATGTATTAATCGTTGTAGATCAAATTGATGAAAATATGATTTTAGCAACTCGCAATCTAAACAATGTAATTTTGTTAGAAGCAAATGAAATTAATACATTAGATATTGTTTCTGCAGACAATATGATTGTGACAGAAGCAGCAATCAAACAAATAGAGGAGGTGCTTGTTTAATGAATAACTATAGAGATATTATTAAGGCACCAATTATTACAGAGAAAAGTGCGAATTTAGCGCAAATTCAAAACACAATGACATTCAGTGTCGATGTAAAAGCAAATAAAACACAAATCAAACAAGCAATCGAAAATATCTTCGATGTAAAGGTTGAAAGTGTCAATACAGTAAATGTAAAACCTAAGAAAAAAAGAGTTGGACGTTATGCTGGTAAAACAAATAAAGTGAAAAAAGCAATTGTTAAATTAAGAGAAGGAAGTTCAATTGAACTGAACTAATCTAAAGGAGGATATATATGGCGATTAAAAGTTATAAACCAAATACTCCAGGAACACGTGGTATGACAAAATTAACTTATGAAGAAATCACAAAAACCACTCCTGAAAAGTCATTGGTTGTTACATTAAAGAAAAATGGTGGTCGTAATAATCAAGGTAAAGTGACTGTAAGACACCGTGGTGGTGGAGAAAAAAGAAAATACCGTATCATTGATTTCAAACGAAACAAAGATGGTGTGGTTGGAACAGTTACATCTATCGAATACGATCCAAACAGAACTGCTAACATTGCTTTAATAACCTATGCCGATGGAGAAAAAAGATATATCTTAGCTCCAAAAGGATTAGAAGTTGGAATGAAGATCGAAAATGGTGCAAATGCTGATATCAAAGTTGGTAATGCATTACCTTTAGAAAACATTCCAGAAGGAACGATGGTTCATAATGTAGAATTAAAAGCTGGTAAAGGTGGAGAATTAGCCCGCTCAGCAGGTTCTAGCGTTCAAATATTAGGACGTGAAGGAAAATATACATTGTTAAGACTTACTAGTGGAGAAGTTCGTAAAGTGTTAAGCACTTGTAGAGCAACCGTTGGTGAAGTTGGAAATGCCGATCATGAACTTGTAAACATTGGTAAAGCAGGACGTAAAAGACATATGGGAATTCGTCCTACAGTTCGTGGATCTGTTATGAACCCTAATGATCACCCTCATGGTGGTGGTGAAGGTCGTGCGCCTGTTGGACGTAAAGGTCCAGTTACACCTTGGGGGAAACCTGCATTAGGATATAAGACACGTCAAAACAAAAAAGCTTCTGATAAGTTAATTGTTCGTCGTCGTAAAAAATAGTGAAAGGATGGTTTAGATGGCTAGAAGTTTAAAAAAAGGACCTTTTATTGATGAACATCTAAAGAAAAAGGTTGAGAAAGTAAATGCTTCAGAAAAAAAAGAAGTAATTAAAACATGGTCTCGCCGTTCAACAATTTATCCTGAATTTATTGGACACACATTTGCTGTTCATAATGGTAAAGAATTCATTCCAGTTTATGTTACAGAAGATATGGTTGGACATAAATTAGGTGAATTTGTACCAACACGTAAATTTGGTGGACATGGCGATAACAAAGATAAGAAATAGTAATTATCAGGAAGGAGGACTAAAATGGAAGCAAAAGCGATTGCAAAATCCCTACGGATCGCACCTCGCAAGTGCCGTTTAGTTATAGATTTGATACGTGGAAAAAGCGTAGAAGAAGCTGACAGAATTTTAAGCAATTTGAATAAAGATGCTGCAAGATTAAGTCATAAAGTACTTAAATCTGCAGTAGCGAATGCAGAAAATAATTTACATTTAGATAAGTCTGCTTTATATGTAAAAGAAGCATATGTAAATGAAGGTCAAACAATGAAGAGAATGAAATTTGGATCACGTGGACATGTCGATCCAATTAAGAAAAGAACAAGTCACATTACAATTGTTGTAAGTGATGAAAAATAGTAAAGGAGGGTAACTGATGGGACAAAAGGTTAGTCCAATAGGACTTAGAATTGGAATCAATAAAACTTGGGAATCAAAATGGTACGCAGGAAATAAAGATTTCGCAAAATACTTAAATAATGACAATAAAATTCGTAAGTTTTTAGGTAAGAAACTAAAAGATGCTTCTGTTTCAAGCGTAATTATTGAAAGAAATGCATCAAAAACTGACATCATTATCCACACTGCAAAACCAGGTGTTGTAATTGGACACGGTGGAGATGAAATTGAAAAACTTAAAAATGAATTATCAAAATTGGTAAACGAGAATGTTCAAATTTCTATTATGGAAATTAAAAACCCAGATATCAATGCAGCTTTAGTTGCAGAAAATATCGCACATCAAATTGAAAATCGTGTTTCATTCCGTGTTGCACAAAAGAAAGCAATTAGAAATGCGATGAAGGCAGGAGCAAAAGGAATTAAAACTTCTGTATCAGGACGTTTAGGTGGAGCTGATATGGCAAGAACTGAAGGATATACAGAAGGAAATATTCCATTACATACTTTAAGAGCAGATGTAGATTATGCACATAAAGAAGCAGATACTACTTATGGTAAAATCGGTGTTAAAGTATGGATTTATAAAGGAGAAATCCTTGCCTCTAAAGAAAAGGAGGTAAAGCCAAATGGCAGTCATTCCGAAAAAAACAAAATATAGAAGACCACACCGTCTCCGTTATGATGGTGTAGCCAAAGGAAATACAAAAGTAAACTTTGGTGAATATGGTTTAATGGCAATGGAAGGTGCTTGGATTACACAACAACAAATCGAAGCTGCCCGTGTTGCAATGACACGTTATATGAAACGTGGTGGAAAAGTATGGATCAATATCTTCCCACATCTTTCATTAACGAAAATTCCATTAGAAACGCGTATGGGTAAAGGTAAAGGACAACCAGAAGTATGGGTTGCAGTTGTTAAAAAAGGAAAAGTTATGTTTGAAATTGCTGGTGTAGATGAAGCAACTGCTCGTGAAGCATTAAGACTTGCTATGCACAAGCTACCTATCAAATGTAAATTTGTAACAAAAGAAAGTGGTGAGGCAAGTGAAAAATAAGGAAATCAGAGAAATGTCTACTGAAGAAATCGTTGCAAAAATAGAATCTTGCAAAGAAGAATTATTTAATTTACGTTTTAGCCAAGCTACTGGAAACCTTGAGAAACCTTCAAGAATTCATGAGTTAAGAAAGTTAGTTGCTCGTATGAAAACGATCTTGCGTGAACGTGAATTAAGTGCGAAGGAGGAAAATTAATGGAAACAACTAGTAAGCGTGGATTAGTTGGAACTGTTGTAAGTGATAAAACAGATAAAACGATTACTGTTTTAGTTGAAACTTATAAAAAAGATCCACTATACGGAAAACGTGTAAAAGATTCAAAAAAATATGCTGTTCATGATGAAAAAAACGAAGCGAAAGTTGGAGATAGAGTACGTATTGTAGAAACAAGACCATTATCAAAAACAAAACATTTCCGTTTAGTAGAAATCGTGGAAAAAGCAGTTATTTTATAAACTGGGAGGAGGATCAATTATGGTTCAACAAGAAAGCCGTTTAAAAGTTGCTGATAACTCAGGTGCTCGTGAAGTAAGTGTCATTCGTGTACTTGGTGGAAGCAAAGTAAAAACCGGAAATATTGGAGATATCGTTGTTGCTACGGTAAAAAAAGCAACTCCTAACGGTACAGTAAAAAAGGGAAAAGTTGTAAAAGCTGTCATTGTTAGAAGCAAGTTTGGTCTAAGAAGAGACGATGGGTCTTATATTAAGTTCGATGATAATGCTTGTGTTATTATTAAAGATGATAAGAGCCCAGTTGGAACTCGTGTATTTGGACCAGTCGCACGTGAATTACGTGATTTAGATTTTATGAAAATTGTATCACTAGCGAAAGAAGTGCTATAAGTTTCAGTAAGGAGGAAAACATGAACTTTAAAACTGGAGATAAAGTTGTTGTTATTGCTGGAAAAGATAAGGGAAAAGAAGGTAGCATTACAAAAGTGTTACGTGCTGATAATAAAGTTGTCGTTGAAGGCGTTAATGTTGCTAAAAAACATATGAAACCAAATGGACAAACTAGTGGAAGTATCGTAGAAGTAGAATTACCAATTCATGCTTCAAATGTAATGATTATCGACCCTAAAACCAAAAAGGGAACCAGAATAGGACATACTGTTGATAAAAACGGAAAAAAGATTAGAGTATCGAAAAAATCGAATTCTAACATTGATTAATTGGAAGGAGGGTATATATGAACCGCCTAAAAGAAAAATATAATACTGTCATCATACCTAGTTTGAGAGAAAAGTACAATTACAAAAGCGTAATGGAAGTACCTAAGTTAGACAAAATTGTTGTCAATATGGGTGTTGGAGAAGCAACTTCAAATAGTAAAATGTTAGAAGCTGCTATGAAGGATTTAGAGATTATTACAGGTCAAAAACCAGTTGCTACAAAAGCAAAAAAGGCTATTGCTGGATTCAAAGTAAGAGAAGGGCAAGCTATTGGTTGCAAAGTTACATTAAGAGGAGAAAATATGTATAACTTCTTAGATAAATTAATTAGTATTACATTACCTCGTGTAAGAGACTTTAGGGGACTTTCTAATAAAGCATTCGATGGTAGAGGAAACTATACTATTGGATTAAATGAACAATTAATTTTCTCAGAAATCGTATATGATGATGTTGTGAAAGTACGTGGAATGGATATCGTTTTTGTAACAACAGCAAAAACAAATGAAGAAGCGTATGATCTTTTAAAAGGTTTCGGTATGCCATTTAAAAAGTAACTATTATAGGAGGATATTATGGCTAAGAAAAGTATGATTGTAAAACAATCAAGAAAACCAAAATTCAAAGTACGCGAGTATACCCGTTGTGAGAGATGTGGAAGACCTCATGCAGTACTTAAAAAATATGGGATTTGCCGTATTTGTTTTAGAGAATTAGCTTACAAAGGACAGATTCCAGGAGTGAAAAAGTCTAGTTGGTAAGACGGAAGGAGGACATAGTATGGGAATCGTAAATGACCCGATCGCAGATATGCTTACAAGAATTCGTAATGCAAATCAAATGCGTTATCTAGAGGTTGAAGTACCCGCTTCAAAAATCAAAGTTGAAATTGCGAGAATATTAAAAGAAGAAGGATTTATCTCTGATTATAAAATTAAGAAAAATCCAGTGCAAAATATTATCGTTTTAAATTTAAAATATGGAGAAAAGAAAGAACGCGTAATTACAGGATTAAAAAGGATTTCAAAACCTGGTTTACGTGTGTATGCGAAGGCTGAAGAAGTACCTAGAGTATTAAATGGTTTAGGAATTGCAGTTTTGTCTACTTCTAAAGGAATTATGACAGATAAGGAAGCAAGAAAACAAACACTAGGTGGAGAAGTTTTAGCATACATTTGGTAGAAAGTTAGGAGGATTCATAATGAGTCGTATTGGAAATAGAATATTAACAATACCTGAAAATGTAACAGTATCCGTTGATGGTAATATTGTTTCAGTAAAAGGTCCTAAAGGTGAACTTTCTACTGAAATTAATGAAAACATTACGGTACAAGTAAATGGAAATGAACTTACTGTTTCAAGAAGCAATGATATGTATAAAAACTTTCACGGAACTGCCAATGCCAATATCAAAAATATGATCATTGGAGTAACAGAAGGTTATCAAAAAGAATTAGAAGCAGTAGGTGTTGGATATCGTTTCGCTGTTAGTGGGAATAAAATTACTGTAACAGCTGGATATTCGCATCCTGTAATTGTAGAAGTACCTGCTGGATTATCAGTAGAATCTGCTAGTAATACAGAACTTACAATTAAAGGAATTGATAAATGTCTTGTTGGAGAATTTGCTGCAAATATTAGAAAAATAAGACAACCTGAACCTTACAAAGGAAAAGGTATCAAATATAAAGATGAAGTAATCCGTCGTAAAGAAGGAAAGAAAGCAGCATAACGTAATTTAGTAAAGGAGAGTAATACTATGATTAAGAAAGTATCTCGTAATGAAGTACGTAAATCTAGACACGCTCGCGTAAGAGAAAAAGTCAGTGGAACTGTTAGTGTACCAAGATTAAACGTATTTCGATCAAATGGAAATATTTTTGCACAAATCATTGATGATGAAAAAGGTATTACATTAGTGAGTGCTTCATCAATTGATAAAGAACTAAAACTTGAAAATGGTGGAAATATAGAAGCTGCTACTAAAGTTGGAGAATTACTTGCCAAAAGGGCAAAAGATGCAAAAGTAAAAGAAGTTGTCTTTGATAGAGGAGGATACCTATATCATGGACGTGTAAAAGCACTTGCAGATGCTGCACGTGAAAATGGATTAGAATTCTAAAAGGAGGGTAATAAATGGAAACTAGAAAAAGAGAACCACGCCCAAAACTATATGAAGAACAAGTTATCAATATAGGTCGTGTTACAAAAGTAACCAAAGGTGGTCGTCATTTCCGTTTCTCTGCTACGGTTGTTGTAGGAGATAGAAAAGGTAAAGTTGGTCTAGGTACAGGAAAAGCAAACGAAGTACCAGATGCAATTAAAAAAGCTGTTCAAGCTGCTACAAAGAACGTAGTAAAAATATCATTGGTTGATGAAAGAACCATTCCACATGAAGCGATTGGTGTAAGAGGTGCTAGTCGCGTAATGTTAAAACCTGCTGCGGAAGGTACTGGAGTAAAAGCTGGTGGACCAGTTCGTGCGGTACTTGAATTAGCAGGAGTTAAAGATATCTTATCAAAATCACTTGGATCAAATACAAAAATTAATATGGCATATGCTACATTGGAAGCACTGAAATCACAAAGAACGAAAGAACAAGTTGCTGCGTTACGTGGTAAGAAAGTGGAGGAAATCTAATGAAGTTACATACAATGAAACCTCAAGAGGGTGCTAGAACTGCTCGTAAAAGAGTTGGTAATGGTACTGGTAGTGGTTTAGGAAAAACATGTGGAAAAGGTCATAAAGGACAAAATGCTCGTAGTGGTGGAGGAGTAAGACCTGGATTTGAAGGTGGACAATTACCTTTATACAGAAGATTACCAAAAAGAGGATTTACCAATGCGAACTTTAAGACTGAATATGCTGTAATTAATTTAAGTGATTTGAATAAATTTGAAGATGGTGCAGTTGTAACACCAGAATTATTAAAAGAAATGGGTATCTTAAAAAATCAACTTGATGGTGTAAAAGTATTAGGAAATGGATTATTAGAAAAGAAAATCAATGTTAGAGCACATAAATTTTCTAAAGTAGCAAAAGAACAAATAGAAAAATTAGGTGGAAAAGCAGAGGTGATTTAACATGTTTGCAAATTTTAAGCAACTATTGAATCCCAAGAATAAGGATTTACAAAAGAAAATATTATTCACTTTTGTATGTTTATTCATATTTAAGTTAGGAACGACAATTATTGTTCCTGGTATTGATAAAGAAAGTTTAGGAACAGACAATCTAGGATTTTTAGAGTTAATTAATGCGATGGGTGGTGGCGCTTTAGAGCAATTTTCAATCTTTGCTTTAGGTGTTATGCCATACATTACTGCCTCTATTATTGTCCAATTGTTACAAATGGATATAATTCCTTATTTTGCTGAACTTTCAAAACAAGGTCAGACTGGTAGAACCAAACTCAATCAGATTACAAGATATCTTGGAATTGCGTTAGCGTTTATTCAAGGATATATGTTCTCATTTGCGTTTGTAGCTGGTGGAACACCAATGGAATATATGACATTTGCACTTATTCTAACAGCAGGAACAGCTCTGCTCTTATGGATTGGAGATCAAATTACTGCTAAGGGTATTGGAAATGGTATTTCCTTAATCATTATGGCTGGTATTATTGCCACTATGCCAAACATGTTTATGGAAGCATGGAGTAATTTTGTAACAGGTGGAACAACACAGTTAGTCACACTTGGAGTTGTAAAATTCATTCTATTCGCACTTCTATACTTAGCAATCATTCTTGGAGTAGTTTATGTAGAATGTGCAGAAAGAAGAATTCCTATTCAATATGCGAATCGTTCTAATTCTGTTATGAGTGCAAGTCAAAATTATATTCCATTTAAGTTAAATTCTGCTGGAGTTATGCCTGTTATCTTGGCATCCGCATTTATCTCAATTCCTGGAATCATCGCAAGTTTTATTAAGAATGATGGATTCAAATTATTTGTAAGTAAATACTTGACGATGACAACAGGTACTGGTTTTGTAATTTATATAGTATGTATATTTGCATTTGCTTACTTTTATACATTCTTACAATTAAAACCAAAAGAACTTGCTGAAAACTTAAATCAAAATGGTGGTTTTATTCCAGGTATTCGTCCTGGGGATGAAACAGTCAAATATATCAGTAAAACATTAAAAAGAATTACAACAGTTGGTGCTTTGTCACTTGCAATCATCGCAGGACTTCCAATTGTATTTGGAGCAATTTCAAGCTTACCAACCAGTGTACGTATTGGTGGGACAGGATTATTAATTGTTGTTGGAGTTGCATTAGAAACTTACAAACAGTTAGATAGTGAACTTGTAACACGTGCTGGATATACCAAAAGAAGGCGCAATCGATGAAGAGTATTATACTACTTGCCCCACCTGCTGCAGGCAAGGGAACACAAGCAAAATTACTTTGTGAAAAGTATGCATTTGTTCATATTTCGACGGGTGATTTAATTCGCGAAGCAGTAAGTAATCAAGATGAAATGAGTGCTTATCTAACAGAACAAATGCAATCTGGAGAACTTGTCAGTGATGAAATTATCTTAAAATTATTAGATACTAAGTTAGAAGAAATTTCTAATGAATCTGGAGTTGTTTTAGATGGGTTTCCAAGAAATTTGGAACAAGTAGAAAAAGCAAGGCAGTACAAGCATTTGAATGAAACAGTTGAGAATGATACTTGTGTCATTTATCTATCTGTAGATTATGATTTGGCTTTAAAGCGAATTGCAGGACGTATCTCTTGTCCAAAGTGCGGTCATGTTTACAATGACATGATAGAAGATAATCAACCAACTGTAAAAGGTATCTGTAATCACTGTCAAACGGTATTGACAAAAAGATCTGATGATAACGAAGATACATTCAAAGTAAGATTTGAAATGTATTTGAATCAAACAGAACCTTTAATTGCTTATTATAAAGAAAAAGGACTTCTTTATGAAGTAGATAGTTCTTTATCTACTGCCGAAGTTTTTAAGCAGATTGAAAGCATTGTGGATCATCTATGATTACGATTAAATCAGAACATGAAATTGAATTGATGCGCAAAGCAGGAGAAATTGTAGGAAATACACATAAGTATTTAAAGCAGTATATTAAGCCTGGAATTACAACAAAAGAATTAAATGATTTGGCTGAAGATTTTATTTTAAAGTCAGGGGCAACTCCATCATTTAAAAATTTATATGGATTTCCAGGTACCATTTGTATCTCCATTAACGAAGAAATTGTACATGGGATACCGTCAATGCGTAAACTCAAAAATGGAGATATTGTAAAGTTGGATATTGGTGCTTGTTATCAAGGTTACCATGGGGATTCTGCCTGGTCTTATCCAGTTGGAAACGTAAGTAGTGAAATTTCTAGATTGTTAGAACAGACAGAACAAGCTTTATATCAAGGATTATCTGCAGTACATGCAGGTGCGCATGTTGGAGATATTGGATATGCAGTCGAACAATATGCAAAAAAGTGCCATCTAGGTGTTGTCAAAGAACTTGTAGGGCATGGAATTGGTACAAAGGTACATGAAGATCCTGATGTTCCAAATTTTGGAAAACAGGGAACAGGTCCTGTCTTAAAAGAAGGTATGACGATTGCAGTAGAACCAATGTTAAATTTGGGAACTGCTGAAGTCTATATGCTAGATGATGATTGGACTATTGTAACAGGGGATGATAAAGCGTCTGCCCACTTTGAACACACCATTTTGGTAACCAAAGATGGATATGAAATATTAACAAAGAGGTGATAATATGCCAAAGAAACCAGTTAATAAGAAGAATAATACTCAAGTGGCTGATAAGGTAAAAAAAGCTGCAATTGAAGTGGAAGGAAAAGTTTTAGAAGTACTACCTGGTGGACAATTCAGAGTAGAACTTGAAAATAAACACACTGTAGTAGCTCACGTTTCTGGTAAAATCCGAATGAACTATATTCGCATTTTACCAGGTGATACAGTGGTGTTAGAATTATCAGAATATGATTTAACACGTGGGCGCATAACCTATAGGAAATAGGAGGGAATTAAATGAAAGTAAAACCATCAATAAAAAAAATTTGTCCAAAATGTAAAATCGTTACGCGTAAGGGTAAAAAATTAGTCATTTGTGAAAACCCTAAGCATAAACAAAGACAAGGTTAATATAGGAGGTGTTTTATGGCACGTATTAAGGGTGTAGATATACCAAATAATAAAAGAGCTGAAATCGCATTAACTTACATTTATGGAATTGGAAGAAGTTTATCTAATAAAATCTTAAATGACGCTAATGTTGATATCAACAAAAAAGCAGGAAGCTTAACAAATGAGGAATTAGATCGCATTCGTGAACAAATTGAAAAATATACCATCGAAGGTGATTTAAGACGTGAAGTGAATATGAACATCAAAACAAAGATGGAAATTAATTCATATCAAGGAACTCGTCATAAAAGAGGTTTACCTGTTAGAGGACAAAGAACAAATAGAAATGCTAGAACTCGTAAGGGTAAAGGTAAAACAGTTGCTAACAAGAAAAAATAATTTGATTCGAATAAAGGAGGTTATATAATATGGCTTATAAACCAAGAAAACGTAAAGTGAAAAAGAATGTACCAGAAGGGCAAGCATACATTCATTCTACTTTCAATAACACAATTGTAACACTTTGTGATAAAGAAGGGAATGCAATTAGTTGGGCTTCTGCTGGAACATTAGGATTCAAAGGAAGTAAAAAATCAACTCCATTTGCAGCTGGTATGTCTGCTGAAGCAGCAGGAAAAGCCGCATTTGATATGGGAATGCGTAAGGTTGAAGTTTTTGTAAAAGGACTCGGTTCAGGACGTGAAACTGCAATTCGTTCATTACAAACTGCTGGTTTAGAAATTACTTCAATTACAGATGTAACACCTGTACCACATAATGGATGTCGTCCACCCAAACGTCCACGTGGATAAAAGAAAAAGGAGTGTGAAAAAGTGTTAAACTTTGAAAAACCAATCTATAAACTTACAGATTATGTTGAGAATAATAATTTTGGAAAATTTGAATTAGAACCTTTGGAAAGAGGTTTTGGAACTACTATTGGTAATGCACTTAGAAGAGTTATGTTATCATCTATGCCAGGAAGTGCGATTGTCGCTGTCAAAATTGATGGTGTAATGCACGAATTTCAAACCATCGAGGGTGTCGTAGAAGATGTAACATCTATTGTTTTAAATTTAAAGAGTGTGGTTTTAAAGAATCATACAGAGGAAATTAAAACTGCTCATTTATCTGTTTCTGAAGAAAGAGTTGTGACCGCCGCTGATATCATTACAGATTCTGATGTGGAAGTTGTAAACCCAGATCAAGTTATCGCAACTTTATCTAAGGGTGGAAAACTCGATATGGAATTTATTATCGCAAATGGAAGAGGATACGTTCCATCTAACGAAAATAAAAAATATATTGAGAATGCAGCGATTGGATATATTCCAATTGATGCATTATATTCTCCAATTGAAAGAATCAGTTATGATGTTGAGAATGCCCGTGTTGGACAAGATGCTAGTTACGATAAATTGATTATGAATGTCTATACAAATGGGTCTATCCGTCCTGAAGAAGCAATGGCTTTAGGTGCGAAAATATTAATAGAGCATTTGACTATCATTACAAATTTAAGTGAAATTGCTGATACAACTGGAATTATGAATGCAAAACAAGAAGATAGTAAGTTAAAGAAATTAGAGACATCTATTGATGATTTAGATTTCTCAGTAAGAGCTTATAACTGCTTGAAAAGAGCTGGTGTTAATACTTTAGGTGATTTAACTGAAAAATCTGAATTAGAAATGATGAAAATCCGTAATTTAGGTAAGAAATCTTTGAAAGAAGTAATTGATAAGATTAAAGAAATGGGACTTAAATTCCGTGATGAAGACTAATAGTTAGGAGGATTATTATGGCTTATAGAAAATTAGGACGTACTTGTAAACATAGAAGAAGTATGTTAGCTAATTTGACAAAAGATTTGATCATGAATGAGAGAATCGAAACCACTGAAACAAGAGCCAAAGAAGTACGTAAGTTCTTTGATAAAATGGTTACGTATGGAAAAGATGGATCACTTGTTTCAAGAAGAAAAGCTTTGGCTTTCTTACAAAATGACAATGTTGCCACTAAAAAGGTATTTGATGATTATGCAACCCGTTTTGCAGGTCGTAATGGTGGATACACTCGTATCTTAAAGTTAACAGAACGTAAAGGGGATGACGCTTTAATGGTCATCTTAGAAGTTGTAGAGGGATAGTAATCCTTCTTTTTTGTGATAGTAATTGATACTAGATTTATAGCAAATCTTGAAAATAGATTACCACAAGAATTGGAAATAAAATGCCACAAATTATGGAAATGTTATTTTAAATAATGAATTGAGTTGTAATTAAGAAATGTTTTCCTTTTTTATTTTGACTTATCTAGGTAATTCTACTATAATAGATTTAAGGTACGAGGTAGTATTACGAATAAATTTATTGGATTGTTTCGCTATTAACCTAGAAAGATGAGGGGATGTTTCATGAGAAATAATAAAGGGCTTACATTAGTAGAATTAATTGCTGTATTAGTTGTACTTGTGATTGTTGGTTTAATTGTTGTTCCTAGAATATTTGACCAAATTACAGAATATCGTGAACAAATGTATCAAGATCAAGTATCTATTATTGAGGATGCGGCACGTAGTTGGGCAAGTGATCATACAGAATTATTACCTAATCTAGTTGGAAATGTTTATAATGTTACAGTAGAACAATTGCAGCAAGGTTATTTAGATGCTGATTTTAAAAGTACAAAAACAAAGCAACCATTTCCACCTACGTCCTATGTGGAAATTCGTTGTATCGTATCAACTGATGTCAATTATGATTATAGTTATACTTACATTCCATAGAACTTCGGTTCTTTTTTCATTGTAAAGTAAGGAATTCTATATTATAATATACATATAGGTGGGTGGTTGTATGAATAGTATTCAAATTGAAAATTTAACATATGAACCCTTGTTTTCGCATCTCAATTTAGAGGTTCAAAGGGGGACTTTTTTATCATTAGTTGGGCGTAACGGTTGTGGCAAAAGTGTTCTTATGAAAATATTACTAGGACTTATTTCTGCAGAGGGAACAATTTTAATTGATGGTTTTCAATTGAACAAAAAAAACAAAAGACAAATACGTAAAAAAATTGGAGTGGTTTTTGAAAATCCTGATAGTAATTTTGTAGCAGAAACACCTAGGGAAGATATGTCTACCTATTTAAGAAATTTGGGGTATTCGGAAAATAAGATGAAAGCACGAATTATTGAAGTTGCAAAGCAATTTGGTATTACAGAAGTACTAGATTACTCGATTTCTAATTTAAGTGGAGGAGAAAAACAAATCATTGCCCTCGCAACTGTTATGCTTCATAAGCCATCCATACTGATATTAGATGATGCTTTTTCTATGGTAGATGGAATTACAAAAGAGAAAATGATTAAAATTATTAAAAAAATGAATCGAGAAGAAAAGATGACCGTCATTCAAATTACAAATAATATGGATGATACTTTATATGGATCTGAAATTGCAATTATCGATTCTCATCAAATTATATTACATGACAAAAAAGAAAAGGTATTTGAACAAGAAAAACTACTCAAACGTGCTGGGTTAGAACTTCCTTTTATGGCATCTTTATCTTTAAAACTACAGTTTTATGATTTAATTGATACAATGATTTTAGATATGGATAAAATGGTGAATGTCTTATGGAAATAAAATTCAATGATGTAAGTTATACTTATGATAAAGTAAATTATCAAAAAAAAGAAGTTTTAAAAGATATCAATCTATCTTTTCCAGAAGGGAAGATAACAGGAATTGTTGGAAAAAGCGGAAGTGGAAAAACAACGATGGTGGAACTCATAGATGCTTTATTATTGCCAAGTACTGGTAATATACAGGTTGGAAATTTTGTTATTGATAAAAATCAAAAAATGAAAAATATGAATGAACTTCGTTTTCGGGTTGGACTTGTTTTTCAATTTCCCGAAGATCAAATATTTAATAATACTGTACGTGAAGAGTTAGAAATGGGACTTAAGTTTTATCATTACAAAATGAATCAATTGGAAAAAAGAACGATGGATGCACTTAAGATGGTGGGCCTTGATGCTTCCTATTTGGATAAAAACCCACTAGAACTCAGTCATGGAGAAAAACGTAAAGTAGCACTCGCTTCTATTTTAATGATTAATCCAAGTGTACTCATTCTAGATGAACCTACGATTGGTTTGGATGTAGAAAGCAAACATGATTTGATGAAATTGCTTCGTATTTTGAAAAATCGATTTCATAAAACCATCATTATTGTAAGCCATGATACAGATTTTCTATTACCCATTGTGGATCAAGTTGTTGTATTACATAATAAACAAGTGGTATTAGAGGGAGATAAGTATAGTGTATTTAAACAGGTAAAAAAGTTAAAACAATATGGTGTTAAAGTACCACAAATTATAGAATTTTCGGATAAGGTTTTAGCCAAAAAAGGAATCAAAATTGGGTACCGTGATGAAATTAATGATTTAATGAAGGATATTTATCGTTATGTTAAATAATATTACCATTGGGAAATATTATTATGGAACATCACTGGTTCATAGATGGAACCCTGTTTGTAAATTGTTTTGTAGTTTATTGTTTATTTTATCTATTTTTACGATAGAGCAATGGATTTTTGCCTTTATTAATACAATTTTCTTATTGTTTCTTTTGTTATGCAGTGGGTTATCTTTTTCTTATTATACAAAACCAATCTGGGGTCTTCGCTATATGTTCCTAATGTTGCTTCTATTTTACTTTATTTTTGGGATTCCATTTGAACAGAGTGCTTTATTGATATGGAAATTAGTAAGTGTTATTTTATATAGTACAATGGTACTTTATACAACATCTGTTGGTGATTTGACTTATGCACTTGCTTGTTTCTTTTATCCGTTATCTTGGATTGGAATTCCTACTTTCCTTCTTTCACGGATGATTGGTTTAACGCTTTCTTTTTTGCCTAATATTTTAGAACATGCGAATCAAATTTTAAAGTCGTTAACAGTGAGAGGAATGGATTATAAGCGTGCGAATATCAAGCAAAAGTTGTATATCTGGAAAGCTATTTTATTTCCCATATTTGATAATTCAATGCATTATGCGGATGCGGTAGCGGATACGATGGAGGTACGTTTGTATTCGGAAAATCAATTTCATTTTCGGGAATGTTCGTTTCACTGTATGGATATTTTAGGAGTTCTTTTTCATATATGTCTTTGTATTTTGGTTTGGAAGGATGGTTTGTTATGCGGTATTTAATGACGTTTGCTTATGATGGAACAAATTTCAGTGGTTATCAAAAACAGCCAGATAAGCGTACCATACAAGAAGTCATTGAGAATTGTCTTACAAAATTGAATGGTAATATACCGGTTTCACTTCATGCGTCTGGTAGAACGGATGCTCATGTACATGCATATGCCCAAAAGGCACATTTTGATTTGGAAAAAGGTGTCGATATAAATAAGCTATGTGGTTCATTGCATCAAATGTTACCAAAAGCTATTTATGTAACTAAAATAGAAGAGGTAGATTCTAATTTCCATGCTCGTTTTAGTGTAAAGGCAAAAGAATATATTTATAAAATCAATATTGGGAAATACAACCCTTTTGAACGGGAATATGTATATCAATATAACCAAAAATTAGACATTTCTAAAATAGTGTCTGCGTTACACAATCTAGAAGGATCCCATAATTTTAAAGCATTTACGAAAGTGGATGAAGAAAAGGAAAGTTATGAAAGAACAATTTATAAAGCTGAACTAAAAGTGGATGAAGCCAATCCTGGTATTCTTATTTTTTCCTTTTTGGGAACAGGATTTATGCGGTATATGGTAAGAAATATGGTAGGTACTTTAATTGAAGTTGGTGAGGGTAAAAGAGAAGTTAAGGATATGATTGCTATTTTGGAATCAGAAGATAGATGTCAGGCTGGAAAAACTGCTCCTCCAGAAGGCCTATATTTGAAAGAAGTGTATTATGAGGAAGTGATTTTGTGAAAACATATAATTTGAGTATGAAAGATTTGAATTCAAATTACTTTCATTTTACAAAAAGAAAAAATCTGAGATCTATTAGTGAAAAGGGGCTAATGCCAAAAATATCCTTTCATGCACAGTCACTTGAGGATACAAAAAAAGTATTTTTCGTTGAGGGATTAGATAATCTTTTAATACTATTTGATTGTTGGATAAATGTTTGCGAAAAATATCCTCATATTCCAGGTGCATTTAATTTAGGAACTAAAATAAGAGGAAAGAATAAATTTTCAAAATGGTTTATTAATGTATATTTTAAATGGACAGAAATCAACAAATTACATAAGTTTGTAAGTTATAAATATTTTGATTGGTTTTTAAAGAAATATATTTTACTAAATATTGATATCAAAGAAAATTTAGACTTTAGTTTTAATGATATTGATCAAATTAAAGCAAGAGGATATGATAAAGATTATTTAATAAAGGCTGGTTATTCCTTAAGATATTCTGATTTGAATTCTACAAAAATGGATAAATGGAATTTGCATACTTTTACAGAACATGGTGTGAGTTCAGATAAGATAGCAATTTGCTACGTTAAGAATTCGTATAAAATGTCAGATATTCTAGCTTATGCACTTACCAATACTAGTTTAGATATTAAGGTGATTTGCCCAGTACTTTATGGATATTTAAAAAGTAGAAAAAGGATATAAAATAGTAATTTAGATAGGGTTATGTTAATTTAAGTTATTTATAAAAATATTTG
Organism: uncultured Caryophanales bacterium; assembly: GCA_947089915.1. Lineage (GTDB taxonomy): Bacteria > Bacillota_I > Bacilli_A > RF39 > UBA660 > UBA5026. Next base: position 30,340 of record CAMUMB010000009.1, read on the forward strand.
TATTTGAAATGTATTAATATTTTTGTGTAAAAACATATGAAATCGCATAATTCTCGTTGACTTTTCATATAATTTTTAGTACAACTTGACTTTGGCAGTAAAAATGAGCTAGACCAAATAAAATAAGGTCTAACTCA
>CAMUMB010000010.1 GCA_947089915.1 uncultured Caryophanales bacterium
TTTTATTTGTTTTAAATGATTTTTTTATAAATCTCCCCACTTTGGAAACACTATCGGAACTTTTTAAAAATTTGCTTTTTTCTTTTTATTATGATATTCTATAGCACAAAAAAGGAGGAAATGAAATGCAAGCACGTCTCACTTTATCCAAAGATGAATGTTTAAATTTATTACAGAACTGGTATATCAATATATATCAAATACCGGTAGAAGTCGAACCTGTATTTCCACTTCTATCAAATGGGGATCAACCTACTGTGTTTTTTAGAATGAATGAATCTATGTTGAACGAACAGAGCTTTGTATCTATATTAAATCAAATGTTAGGAAATGCTGGTTTTATGATAATGCAATCTATTATACATGTGAATATGGAAAAAGAAACAGAATTTCAAGGGATATCTATTGTGATTCAAAAAATTGCAGATGTAAATTTGGATGTATTACCAGAATGGTTACGTAATTGTATTGCAAACCTAGAATTTGCAGATTGCATTCGTACTTTTCAAATGCAAAAATAAAAAATGGTATATAACATAAAATAAAATACAAAATTCGCAGAAATGCGATTTTTTGGTTTTGGAGTATTGACATAAAAGTCGGGGGGGGGGGTATATTATTATTAATAGAGAGGAAAGAGTGTATGAAGAAAATTTTTAAAATGTTAATGGTAACTGTGATTGGTTGTTTTGGCTTCACAATCAGTGCAAGTGCCGAAGAATATGGAACAGAATTCCAAAAATTTAGTCCAAATGGGACTATTACAATTACGAGTAGTAGTTTAGAATCGAAAGATAATGTGGTAAACAGTTACATAAATGTTTGGAATCAAGAAAATAAGACCAATTTTATGTTAGACAGAGGAACTTGCAATGAAGCTTATGATACTTGTACCATTTCATTAAACGATGAAAATGGGGGTGCTGTAGAGCAACATGAAATTCAAATTAAATATGAAGAAAAATATAGTGATCAATTTCAAAAAATAGGAAAAGATATGATTACTATTACGAGCACAACCACAGGTTCAAAACTTAATTTAATTTCTAGTCATGCATATGCCTTTTCAGAACAAGGAAAAACCATGTATTCTGTAGGAAATTGCAATGCCGATTATACTATGTGTGATGTAGCATTATATTCTTCTTATGAAGTAGATGGTGGCGTAAATTACATTGAAGTAGAAAGACATGCTATGAAAATTAAATATGAAGAAAAATATAGTGATCAATTTCAAGCTATCGCAAAAGATGGAAAGCTTACGTTATATGGAGATACTATGGGTACTCCAATGGATATGATTCGTGCTTATACGGTGCGTCTTTCAGAATATGGGAAAGTTTCATATTTTGTAGGGGAATGTAATGCCGACGCAACTGTGTGCGATATTGTTCGATCAGATTATCAAAAAGTAGAAGGACAGGATTACTACACAACAAAGGAAGTAGAACGTCATATAGTAAGAATAACTTATAATAAAGAATATAGTGAGCAATTCAAAGAACTTACAAATGATGGAACAATAACAATAAAAAGCGGGACTGTTGGAGAAAAAAGAAATCTGATTAATTATTATTTGAATCAATTCTCTGAATGGGGTTATAATGCGCCAACAAGAGTGGAATATAGTATAGGCACTTGTAATACAGATTATACTATGTGTGATATTATTAGAACAGATTATCAAAGAGTAGAGGGTACTAATACCTATAAGGCAAAAAAATCAGAATCCCACGCTTTAAAAATTAATTACAAAGAAGAATATAGTGAACAATTTCAAAAAGTAACGAATGGGACACTTACATTGCATGGAACAACTATTGGGGAAAAACAGAATTTAGTGCACAACTACATGAGTCGTTTAAATGATTCTGAAAACTATTGGTTTACTGTTTACGATTGTAATGCAGACCAATCAGTATGTGATATTGTACTACAGAAAAATATACGTACAGAAGAATATTCTACTTTAAAAGAAATTGAAAGACATCCTGTAACCATTGTATATGGAGAGGAAGAATTTAGCGATGTATTTAAAAGACTAACCGATAACAAGCAACTGGCTATCCAGTCAATCAAGCCAGCGGATGCAGAAGAGGCCGACTTGATAATGGGTACTTATCTTAAATCATTTGATACAGAAAATGGACATTTTTATGTAAGTACTTGTAGTGAGGATTTTTCCATGTGTGATGTTTATTCCACGGAAACGGGAGAGACCCATGCTTTAAATATTACTTATGAATCTAATTTAGATGCAAGCATATTAAAGATTGTGAACGATATGATTGCCAAATATCCTGAAGGTAAAATGTTCTTATTAGAGGATTTAGAATTAATCAATTATATCGTAAGTAAAAATTATAGTAAAGACTTTGGTAACGAAAATCAAATGATTAATTTTTCGAGTGAAGCAAAAGCATATTTAGGAAATATGACAGGTATATTAGATGCGAGAATGGGATGGGGAGATCCATTTACATCTGGTTGTGCAGGTGGATTTGCAATTATGTACAATAACACAATTTATGGAATGTTAAAACGAGGTGGTGCACAACAAAATAATGTAATTTATATTCCAGACACAACAGAAGATACGATTGCTGCTTATATTGTGGCTGCCCAAAAACGTATTAATACATACTTGAAAAATGAAAGTGTAAAAGTTACTTATGGTGGTAAAGTAAGTGAATATATTTCTGATGAATCAGAAATAGAATGGATATCTGATAATCTAGGATTCGATATTAGTAAAATAGAAAGTTATTATAATGTAACACATAATGAAAATATGATACCATTCTTGATTATCAAAGATTCTTCTAAAATTAAGGAAGAAGTAAAATATGAAAATAACGATATTGTAACAGGTATTTCCATTTCAACCACATCACCAGATGTGCCACTTGATACAACGATTCAGGCAACTGAAATTACAAAGGAAAACACACAATACCAAGAAATTACTGCAAAATTAAAAATAAAAGAAGCAATTATTTATGATTTAAAATTATTCTCATCTACGACAAAACAATTTATTTCAAAATTAAAAGATGGATTATTCCAAGTGAAAATTCCAATTCCAGAATCTATGTTAAATAAAAATTTAGCAGCATACTATATTCGTGAAGATGGTAAAATTGAAGAACATCCAATTACCGTTATGGATGGACTTGCATATTTCACAACAGATCACTTTAGTGTTTATACGATTACAGAAAAAATTGAATTAGAAGATGTAATCACGGAAAAAGTACCTAACACATATGATGGAATCATGCATTATGTAGGACTTGGTGTGGTGGGACTGATTGGTTTATCGATTTCAGGATTGACTTATAAGAAAAAAGAACAATAAAATTGGCAATCATACCAGTTTTTTTGTTTTTGCAATCATATGAAGAATAGAATAATAAATCTTGACAAAATAAGTCGGGGGGGTATACTATTATTAATAGGGAGGAAAGATTATATGAAGAAAATTATTAAAATGTTAATGGTAACTGTAATTGGTTGCCTCGGATTTGCAAGTAGTGCAAATGCGGAAGAATTTGGTGCCGAATTTCAAAAGTTTGCGGGTAATGGGACCATTACTATTACAGATACGACTTATGGACCTTCTATAGAAAATGCACTCATTTATCAATATACCAAAACTTGGAATATCAAAAATGGGACAAATTTTGAAATAGTGAGTTGCGACGACCCATTCTATAACAGTTGTACGATTGCACTTAAAGATGAAGAAGGATCTATTTTAGAACAACATGATATTGCAATTCAATATGAAGAAAAGTATAGTGAAGACTTTAAAAAATTAACATCAGGCACAATTGTAGTAAAAGGTAGCAGTGTTAATTCTGAAACTTACTTTGATGGTGGAAGAACTTGGATTCAAATCCATGCTGAAAATTATATCAAGGAAGTAAAAGAAACAACAGGTATTGACTTTAAGATAAAAGGAATAGTAGATAATCGTGGTGGTGATATTAAACTTGTCATTGCAATTATGGATACTGATGGAACAGTAAAGGAACAACATCTGATTCATACAACCACCAAAGATGAATACAGTGAGCAATTTAAAGAAGTCATAAAAGATCAGACTTTCACTGTTCGTGGAACTACGATTGGAACAAAATCTTCTATGATTTCTACACAATTAAGTGCCTACAGAACCAATGATTCCTTTTATAGTGTAAGTCAATGTAATGAAGATCAAACTATTTGTGATATTGTATTTTATCAAAATAGAAAAGTAACGGATACCTATTGGGAATCTGTTGAAATCGAAAGACATGCTGTAAAGATTATATACGATGAGTCGTATAGTGAAAAATTTAAGACAGAAATAGGCTCAAAAATTACATTAAATGGAAGTACGATAGGAGAAAAAAGAAACTTATTGTACAATTATTTTAATAGCTATAGCAACGGAAACTATTATTATAATGTAGGAAACTGTAATGAGGACAAAACTGTTTGTGATATTATTTTACAGCAACCTAGTGCATATTCAACTGAACTTGAAAGACATCCTGTTTCAATTGTATATGAAGAAGAACAATACAGTGAGGATTTTAAAAAACTGACAGATAATAAAGAATTAACGGTCAAATCGGTGAAACCCAAAGATCAGGTGAAAGCCTATTTATATGTAGCAACTTATTTGAGTATATTGGATTTAGAAGATATTAATTTTACAGTTGGTTCATGTAATGAAGATGGAACCATTTGTGATGTAATTTCTTCGAAAGGTGAAACACATGCACTCCACATTACATATGTAGATGTGGATGCTGATATATTGAAAAAAATGCAAAAATATATTAGTACGATTCCAGAAAACAAAAGTTTTATACTTGAAGATTTAGAATTGATCAATTTTATGGTAAATGTTGGATACCATTCTGATAATTTTGAATGGAATATAGAAAAGAAGATTTTAAATTATTCAAGTGAATTTAAAGGTTATTTTAACCATATGAATGCAAAATTCAATATAGATAATGGTGGAGGCTTTGGAACACCAATATCACTTGGATATGGAGGTGTGATAACTGTTGCCTACGAAGGAGCTATTTATGGATATATTCCAGAAGGCGTGGGATTTTTAAGAAGACATGTAATTTATATTCCAGATACAACAGAGGATACAAAAGAAGCCTATATTCAAGCTGCTCAAAAACGTATAAAGGAATATTTCAAAAATGATAATGTTCAAATGATTTATGGTGGAAATTTTGCAGAAATCATTCAATATGCAGACGCAGAAGAAGCAGAATTTATCACTGATATGTTAGGATTTGATGTAACGAAAGTGGATAGTTATTACAATCTAACTTATAATGAAAATACCATTCCTTTTGTTATTGTGAAAGATTCTTCTAAAATAAAAGAAGAAGTAAAATATGAAAATAACGATATTGTAACAGGTATTTCCATTTCAACCACATCACCAGATGTGCCACTTGATACAACGATTCAGGCAACTGAAATTACAAAGGAAAACACACAATACCAAGAAATTACTGCAAAATTAAAAATAAAAGAAGCAATTATTTATGATTTAAAATTATTCTCATCTACGACAAAACAATTTATTTCAAAATTAAAAGATGGATTATTCCAAGTGAAAATTCCAATTCCAGAATCTATGTTAAATAAAAATTTAGCAGCATACTATATTCGTGAAGATGGTAAAATTGAAGAACATCCAATTACCGTTATGGATGGACTTGCATATTTCACAACAGATCACTTTAGTGTTTATACGATTACAGAAAAAATTGAACTAGAAGATGTAATCACGGAAAAAGTGCCTAACACATATGATGAAATCATGAATTATGTAGGACTTGGAGTGATAGGACTGATTGGTTTATCGATTTCAGGATTGACTTATAAGAAAAGAGAAAATGAGTAAGAGGTAACAAATGTTATCTCTCAGGCTGTTGACAAATAGATTCAACAGTCTTTCTTTTTATAAAAAAATATAGTATAATACAAATAGCGAGAGAAATGATTCTTATTTTAACCAAAACAAATCATTGCCAACTCTCGCTTTTTTGATGAAAAAATGAGATAATATAAATGGTTAGGATAAGGAGTTGAGAAGTATGGCAATGACAAAACAAACCAAGAAAAATGATTGTATCATATTAAGTACAATAGAAGAATTAGTACCTAAGGAACATTTGGTAAGAAAATTAGATAACTGTATAAATTTTACGTTTATAGAAGAATTAGTGAGTGATTTATATAGTATTAATGGGAGACCAAGATTCCACCAGTGGTACTTTTTAAATTAATATTTATAAATATAATATTTGGAATAAACTCAATGAGAAGCATGTGAAGAATGTAAAGTAAATGTTGCATATAGATGGTTTCTAGGGTTATCCATATATGATGAAATACCTAATTATTCGACATGGAGTCAAAATTATATAAGAAGATACAAAGATAGTGATGTATTTAATCAAATATTTGATAAGATACTAAATCAAGCAATAGAATATGAATTCGTAGATATGGAAACCGTATTTGGAGATGGAAAAGTCATCCTAATATTACCATTATTTCGCTTATTTTTTCAAAAATAGATTATTTTATAAACTTAGTCACAAAAAAAGCGATATATTCTTTTTGAACATACCACTTTGTCAAAAACCTGAAACAAGATATTTTATCTTGCTTCTTTTTTGATTAATTTGGCGTGTAGTACCACTTTTTCATTATCATTATAACAAGTAGATAATGTAAGAATATGGTCATTTTCGTTTACTTTTGTATTGAAATTATGTGCACTTCGATTGATTAACATGTCTGCAAATTCTAGAAAATTGCGATTGTTTTTAAAATTTGTTCTAATATAATCATTGGTAGTTGGAATACGGTATACACTGAATACTTGCCATAATGTGTTTTCATATTCAGTTGAAAGCTTTATTACATAATTCTTTTGATTGATAAGCCATCCGCTTGTTAGAATGTTTTTGAGGGATCCAAACATGGTTGTATCTAATCTTCCGTGGGCATAAATGATTGTATTTTTATCTAATGTAGATAAATTGTTTCTATAATCTAAGAATACCCAACCAGCAGAATTCGAACTTTTGTCATAAGAATGTGTGAGATAATATTCATTGTTCTCTGTTTGAACAAAGGGATAATTGATATTGGTTCCATTTACTTGAATCCATCCTACGGTAGAAGAGTTTATCTTCTTGAGTTCATTAAAATCAACATGGATTAAATTCATTTTAATATAATCCCAGTAAGGATTTGCTTCTGGTATTTCTTCTGTCGGTTCAATTACTTCTATATTTTCTGAATCTGGAATTTCCTCTATATCCACAATTTGTGAGATATCATCAATCATTTTTTGCGTGTGCTTATTGTCTCGATTCCATTTTAAAATGTGTATAACCGCAATTACAATACAGATAATGGATAGTATTAAAATACCTATGATAATAACATTTTTTCTTTTGATTTTCATATGTTTCACCTAATAATAGTATACCATATTTTAGGTGATAAAAAAAGAGTCTGGTGACTCTTATCTGTTGTAAAATTCAACGATTAATGATTCATTAATGTCAGCGTTAAGTTCGCTTCTTTCAGGATATCTTACATAAGTTCCTGCCATTTTTGCTTCATCATATGTAATGAATTCAACACGATTATGGATAGTTTCTAATGATTGTTTAATAGCTGGATGTTCTTTTGCTTGTTCTTTCACACCAATTACATCTCCTGGTTTACATCTGTAAGATGGAATATTTACCTTTTCTCCATTTACAGTGATATGACCATGGTTTACTAGTTGCCTTGCACCTTTTCTAGTAGTTGCAAATCCAATACGATACACTAAGTTATCTAATCTGCTTTCTAGTAATTTTAAGAAATCTTCACCATGAACACCTTTTAATTTACCAGCTTCTTCAAAAGTTTTACGGAATTGTTTTTCATTGATTCCATACATGAATCTAACTTTTTGTTTTTCTTGTAATTGTGTTCCATAATCTGATAGTTTTTTGGCTCTTCCATTTCCATGTTGCCCTGGAGCATATGGACGACGTGCCAATTCTTTACCGTTTTCTAATACAGAGAACCCCAAACGACGAGATTTTCTATAAGTAGAACCAGTATATCTTGACATATAAATTCCTCCTTCTTGCGTATAACACAAGAGACCATTCGCAAGCAACTAGGGTGTTTACTTTAATATTTTCGCTCTGCAGCTAGAGTTACACAATAACCCAAGTGGTAATAAACACGTTAGCTACTCCAAATGGAGCTGCTAGATAAATACGCAGTTATAATTATATTATGTTTTCCCTTGTTAGTCAATACCAAATTGTCTCTAAAATCACTATATTTTGTTAAAATTACAAAAAAAGTGTAAAAAAATGTCGAAATGTGGTAGAATGATAATAGTATTATGATAGCGAGGTGATATTCTTGGATACCATTGTTCTGATGATGATAACATTTGCGGTAGTTGCCTTTATTGCCATTATTGTAATTTTACTGATGATTCAAAAGCGAAAAAGCCATGTCATTAAAAAGCAACTAGAACATTTGGAAGTCGAGAAAAACAAAATCGATAGTGCACCGATTATCCCTGAACTTTCGAAAGTAGAGTCGTATTTAAAAAATGAAAAATTAGAAGCTATGTATAATAATTGGACAGAACGTTTAGATGCCATTCGTAGCAATCAAATTCCAAAAATAACAGATATGTTATTAGAAGCAGATTATTCCCTATCACAGCAGGATTATAAAAGTACACTTTATAAGATTGCTAAATTAGAGATGGAAATCTATAAAGTAAAAACCAATTCTGATTTTTTATTAAATGAAATTAAAGAAATTACAAGTAGTGAAGAACGTAATCGTGCGATTATTACCAATTTGAAATCAATCTATAGAGACTTATATCAAAAATATAGCAACAGTAAAGATGGTTATGGCGAGATTGCAAAACCAATCGACTTACAGTTTGAGAATATTGCGAAGCGCTTTGAAAGTTTTGAGACCGCTATGGAAAACAATGAGTTTACAGAAGTAACCAATATTATTAAATCTATTGATGAAATGTTAAAACATATGTCGGTAGTAGTAGAAGAAATTCCAAGTATTATATTGCTTTCAACCAATATTTTACCGAAAAAAATAAAAGAAGCAGTAGAAGAACATAATCAAATGACACAAGAAGGATTTCCGTTGGATTATCTCAATGTAGAATATAATGTAGCGGAAGCCAACAAAAAAATAAGTGATATCATGGATCGTGCCAAAGTGCTCAATTTAGAAGATAGCTTATTTGAACTAAAGGTATTGTCTGATTATTTTGATTCTTTATTTACCGATTTGGAAAAAGAAAAAGTCAATCGATCTGAGTATGAAGAAAGTAATAAAGTATTCAATCGTAAATTGACCAAAATGAATCAGTTGATGGATGATATTTTTGCCCAAATTGATGATATCAGAAATTTATACAATTTATCTGATGAGGATGTAAAGGTATTAAGTGATGTAAAAGATGCTTTACAAGGTTTAAATGAAGATTATAAAGTATTATTAGATCATACTGGAAATAATACTTTTGCCTACTCAAAATTAACAAAAGAAATAGAGGGGCTCACAATTAAATTATCTGCTTTGGAAGAAAATGTGGATAACATTTTAGATTCTATTGGCAGTATGAAAGAGGACGAAGTGAGAGCAAGACAACAATTAGAAGAAGTAAAATTAATTTTAAAAGAGTCTAAAACAAAGATTCGAGAATATAATTTACCAGTGATTCCTCAAAATTATTTTGTAGAACTCAATGAAGCACAGGTTGCAATTAAAGAAATTGTAAAAGAATTAGAGAAAAAACCAATTACAATCAGTGTTTTAAATACAAGGGTAGATACTGCACGAGATTTGGTTTTGAAATTATACAATACGACAAAAGAAATGATGAAGACCGCTATGTTTGCGGAAATGGCAATTGTATATGGAAATCGTTATAGAAGTAGTGTAGAAGATTTGGACAAATTTTTAACTTATGCAGAAAGATTATTCTACAAGGGTGAATATCAAAAATCTTTAGAGATTACAATCAATTCACTCAATAAAGTGGAACATGGCATATATGATAAATTATTAGGATTATATGCAGAGGGAGAAAAGAATTAGAAGGAGAGTTTTCCTTCTTTTTGTTGTAAACGTAAATATTATCTTTTATTTTACATATACTAAAATGAATCGTATAAAAAACATTTGCAAATTTTAAGAACAATGATATAATTGATATATAATAAGGTGGTGTTCATATGAACGAAAATAAAGATTTTGGATTAGATAGTATTAAGCCTTTAGAACCAGTAAGTCCTATCCCTGAAGTAGAACCTACTCAAAATGTGTTTGAGACAACAAGTTTTTATACAGAACCACAGGTAGAACAACCAAGTACGCAGTATGCATTTACTACAGAGACACCTACCATAGATTCTGTGGTTCCAGTTACACCAGAACCTGATGTTTCTGATATGGAAGAAGTTCCTGTAGTGGATAATGGGTATACAACATCCTATACAGAAATGACTACTGCAGAACAACCTACAGTAGATACCATTAACGAACATCCTGATGCTAAAATATCTTTGCACAAAGAGTATGAAACAGAAACTCCAGTTGTTTCTAATAAACCAGAAGAAAAGATGGATAAGGGAACAATGTGGATGTTGATATGGATATTTGTTGGTATGTTGGCGGTTATTATTGCTTTACCATATTTATTTGAACTATTTTAAAAAATCTACATTTCGTAGATTTTTCTTTAGCTAATAATAGATAATTCTATTATTTTTTCTATAGAATCATCTTTTTCAACTCTATTTTTATGTAATTGATGACACTTTTCACATTGGTAGAGAATTTTATAAGTATCTTTAAATTTCTCAATGCCAATTGGTTTTAATAGCCCTTGACATGGATTCATTCGATCCCCAGGATTGATATCAACATGCTTTGAATAAAAACAATATGGACAATGATCTCTTGCTGTATAGTCTGATTTTGCAACCTCTTTTCCGCAATGTTCGCAAATAAAAGATTCATTTCGCATGGTAAATTGTTTCATTGAAATCACCTAATGGTATTGTATCAATTTTTATATTTCAAATCAATTCAAAATATGGTAAAATAAGTATTGGATGTGAAGGAATATGGACTATAAAATTACAATTGATGCGTTTGAAGGTCCAATGGATCTATTACTACATTTGATTAAAACATCTGATATTGATATCTATGATATTGAGTTAGAAGAAATTACAAAACAATATTTGTCCTATATTGAAGCAATGGAAGAGATGAATCTCAATATTGCAAGTGAATATTTGATTGTAGCTGCAGAGTTAATTGAAATGAAATCTGCTATGTTGTTGCCAAAAAAGAAAATAGATGAAGAAGATACATATGAGGAAGATCCAAGAGAAAATTTAATCAAAAGATTACTAGAATATAAACAATATAAAGAGATTACGTCTGAATTCAAAGAAATGGAATTAGAAAGAAAGCAATATCTAACAAAATTACCAGATAGCTTATTAGAATATAAGGATGAAAATACTTCATTTAACTTTGGAGAAATTGGTCTTTCCGATTTGTTAAATGCTTTTCAAAAGTTTTTAGAACGAAAGCAAGAAGAAAAACCAATTCATACAAAGATTACCAAAAAGGAATATTCTGTTCATGTGAGAAGTAATGAAATTCGTAATATGTTAAAGAAAAAGAAGAAAATAGAATTTGAGGAATTATTAGAAATTGTGACAAAAGATTATGTTGTAGTAACCTTTTTATCCATTTTGGATTTAGCGAAGAAACAGGAATTGGAAATTAAACAAGAAAATAATTTTAGTAAAATCATTCTATCATTAAAAGGATGTGATTAAAATGAATTTAGCAGCAGTATTAGAGGGTTTATTATTTGTAGTGGGCGAAGATGGGTTATCCATGGATCAAGCAATGAATATTTTAGAAGTTGATCAAAAAACATTGATTTCTCTATTACAACAACTTCAAGATAGTTATGTGAAAGAAGAACGAGGCATTCGTTTGAGCGCACTTGGAAATCACTTAAAATTGACAACAAAAAAAGAACATAAGGAATATTACCAAAAACTAGTGGATACAGAAGATGATAGTTTACTGAGTCAAGCAGCTTTGGAAACTTTAGCTATTATTGCTTATAATGAACCCGTTACGAGGGTTACAGTAGATGAAATTCGTGGAATTGGTAGTAGCCATATCATACGTAGATTATTATCCAAAGGGTTGATTCAAGAAAAGGGAAGATCGGAAGCAGCAGGTAGACCTATTTTATATGGTGTGACGAAAGATTTTTTAGATTATTTTGGATTAGCCAGTTTAGAACAATTACCTAAAATTGAACCAATTGAAGAGAATATAGAAGATGAAAAAGACCTATTTGAATCAAAATATCAAGAAAATGAGTAAAATGAAAACAATAAACATTGAATTTCATATAAGATATATGTTATAATTTGTTTGTTGTTATTTGCCGGCCTGGCGGAATGGTAGACGCGATGGACTCAAAAACCGACGTGCTTGATTCAAAATCTGTCTTAATTAAAATCGTATAAAAGTTAGTAAATACAAGGGATTGTTGTTATATTGACATTCTCTTTTTTGTTGCTTAGAAGTTGTTTATGTGGGGAATTAGGTGGGATTGTTTCAAAGATATTCATACTTAATTAAGTTAATTCAAAAATGCTTTGAATAGTTGAAATAGTATTAGTATCCTTAATCAAATATCAATTAGCTATTTCTCTCATTATAATATGAAAGGAGAACTTAGATATGAATTTATACGAAGCAGTAAGCAAAAACATCAAAGCAAATAATGATTTGGTAGAGAACTTAGAACAAATGAAGAAGGAATATGAGGTATATATAACCAAACAAAAAGAATTATATCTACAGATTATTGATGTATGTCCTGAATTTAAAGAGGAAGATAATAATGACTTAGATTTTTTGGGATACTTATTTAAAAATATTTATCTTTATAGTGTTGAACCAATTACTCCATTAAATGTCTTTCTTATTTCAAAGGGATATAAGGACAAAACTGATGACTTTGATAAATTAGTCGAACTACTTATTAGTTATCTAACTATTTAATCATTATTCAATGTGCTATCGGCACATTTTTTTTGGAACTTTTGCGAATGGGATTGTAATTAACGAAAATCTGTTTTACATATAAAATGGAGGTAGTTAATTTATGACAAAAGAAAACAAAGACATTGATGATTTAGGACAACAAGTAAAGGTTGTTTATGAAGAAGATATACCTAAAATGGTAAAAGTATTAAGTAATGGAGTATGGTTAGAACAAGTTCCCCCACTATTTATTGAATTATTAAGTAGTAGTAAAAGAAGAACTATTGAAACAATTAAATATGCACCAAATATCTATTTCCAACTAAAACAAGAGTTTCAAATCGATAAACAAATTATAAAATCAACTATTCGATCATTTGAACATCATAATAAAATTGATGAAATAATTACAGGTGCAATTCCACTTATAAGAAGAACCGATTTTACTATTGAAGAAAGAAATATTGATATTGAAGATTATTATAAAAGAAATTATATTAAGCATTATGCGAACCTTATTGTAGATAATATTGCAACCACTTATTATGCATTCGGTAATAATCACAATATGACATATAGTGAAATATTCTCATCATCAGAAGATTCCTTCTATCTTACAGAAGAAGAAAATAACATCATAAATAAGTTAGTCAATGATAAATTGAGAGGTAAATACAAATTGAAGATTACTTCAAAAGATAGTGATAGCATTTTACAACTTCAAAAGGTTAAATGAGCAATGCTAAAACTACATTATCAAAAGAAATTTTGTTTTTTGGCCTAAACAGGGTTGTAATCATATTTTTTATATGGTACATTAGTTTCAGTAGTCTACTGGTAGGCTATATTACCAGCATTTCAGCACAGAATAATCAACTTATGTACGAGAGGATAACTCATGAAAAAGCATTATAAAGAAGAAATCAAAGAAAACTAATAACACGAAGCAAAAAATTAAAAGAAAGAGAAATAACACTACTAAAATTAAAACAAAGAAGAAGAAAACTAAGAGAAAGAAAAGTAAGAAGAGCAGAGATTTATTAAATTATTAAATTAAACTAGTTAGAAAGGTAAAACTACTAGTACCAATCAAAGATGTTTGAGAAAGTAAAGACTACAATCCTCATACACAGGTATAAGAAACACGAGTCGGTGTAATCCTTATTCCGAATTGGTAGAATCGACCATATATTTACAATTAAATAGTAACAAGGAGTCAGTACAGTTTATTAGTACTTCCTCCAGTTATAGTAGATACACAATTATATCCTCTATCCTTTAATGGTACGAGGATATTTTATATACCCATTAACTAATTAAAATAATCATAGTTTGATAAATGGTTCACACTTTGTAAAAGTTAATTAGTTGTGTGGTTTATACTACTTATCCATTTAAGACCTCACAATTGGTCTAAAATTGGTTAATAACTTGGTAATCTTTAAAAGATACATTTACAATTTTATGAAAGGACTTATTCCAATGAAATCATGGTTTATACAATTTGAAAATAAGATAAACAAAACAAGAATGACAATTTATAACAATGGTATAGTTTATGGAACAGAACGAAATGAGAAACTCTTTATTCTCTCTTCCACTTGTATAGAACAACTAAAAGATATTATCAATGAGAATATGTATATGTTTAAAACATTAGAATATCAAAACGAAGGACGTTCTCCTATAGTATTAAGAGTAAATGATACTAGTAGGAAACATAGAAACATTAAAATTGTTGGTTGGAGTCAAACAGAAAGACTTCTAAACATAATTATGGATGAAAACAATCATATTAAGAACTTTTAATTAGGGTCTTGTATCTAATTTCAGATTGTGGTTATCTATAATTAGCAATCGTTTTTCCAAACAAAAAAGAAATATATAATACTATATAACATAGATACTTTATGTTTATATAATAAGATATATTTCTCTACTTATGATCCATTAAACCCTTTACATATGCTTCTACTAATTTCTGTTTATCCTTAGGTAAAGAAGAAATGTTATTTATTAGTATGCTTAATTCAGAATCCTTACTCAATGAATTAAGTTTTTCTATTGGTAAAGGATTATCAGTTCTACCCAAAAGAAAATCTATATTACAATTTAAGAAATTGGCTATTGATACAAGGTTCGTAACACTAGGAAGCTTATTTCCATTTATGTAAGAATTGATGGATGAATCACTTATACAGGCGTTCATTGCTAATTTAGTTACCGAGTAATCTTTGGAGTCAATTAACTTCTTCATGTTACTCATGTTTATAGTCTCTCTTACTGCATCATAATGTTCTGTATTATTGATAATCACTTATATCACCTCAATATAATTTGAACAACTAGAAAGCAAAACAAATTGCACTGGAGGTATTGTCTAAACTACTTCAAGTATGATATTATTAACTTGAGGTGGTAGCGATGAAAATACAAATGTATAGTCCTATCAAAGAAGAAGCAGGCGTTATAATGGCTTTTTCCAAGTTGCATGAGGAGTTAGGATTTCCTAAACTTGTTCCTTCCTCTGCACGAGGCTTTGATATTGACGATATTGAGTACAAAGGTAAAAGAGTAACAGTCGAGTTTGAGTATCTATCAGAAAACTTTATTAGTCATGGTCATATAGAACAAATGAAAGATGGGAGAAATTATGTCTTAGTTTGTTATGAAGACAATTGTAGTATTCTACAGAAATTACGAGAGATTTATAATAAGACTAACCTAGAAGTAATTGAGTTAAAGAACTATATTGAAATAAAACCAGATATTATTTCAGATGATGAAGATTCAATAGAATACATTGTACTAAACTATAATCCATATATGGCAGGACTTCCTATTGATTCTTGGAAATCAGCTAACGTATATGGTATCAATGCACAATTTTCAAACAATCATATTACCGCTGGTAGTAAGATCTTATTTAAGCAAGGAGACTTTATTGTTGCTAGATGTGAAGTAGTAAAATATGAAACCTACGAAACTCCACAAAACGATAACGAATGGCGATTACTTCAAAATTTATATAACTATCCTTTAGGTTTATATAATTTAACATTAGAGGAAGTAAAAGAAAATATGGCACATGGTTATATATTCTATGACTCCTTTACTACATTTGATGAAAGAAAGGTCTCATTTAGTAAAGCATTACCAAACAGAAATATGGGACATCAAGGTATGATAAAAATAACAAGAGAAGACTATTATAAGTTGATGGGGTATTAGATATGAAGAAGAAAAAGGTAGTGTTGATAGTAGGATTTGTCATACTAGGAGTACTCGTTCTAAGTTTAAGTGGATATATTGTCTACGATAAACTATTATCGAAAAACGTAGGAACTATAAGCAAGAAAACAAGTAATTATAATATCGATGATTATATAACAGTTAAAGATTTTAATCGAAACAATAACAGTTCAGTGAACTGTTATTGTTAAGGGTTTAATTCCCCGCTGCTTGCAGCGAATTATAGATAACATACCTTGTGATACCCCGTCTGCTCTGCAGCGGGGTGGTTCATTTATTATACTAATGTAGATGGTCAAGTTAAAAAATTGGAATTTAAAAACTTACCAGCTACTCTAACATCAGAGTTCTATAATAAGCACAGTGAATTTACAAATAAAATGTCTGGATCTGCTGAATATTCAAACACCAATTTATCTAATGAGATTTTCTATGATATATCAGGTAATGTATTATCTGTATATGAACTAGATGAATCATATCTTATAGAATATCCTTATGGCGAAGAACAAGGCCCAATGGATTATACAACATATGATTTTTATAGCATAAATATCAATTTGGATGAGCAAAAAATAATAACGAATCAGGAATTATTGGAGATGTATAAAATAAATCCTTCCGATGTATTTGAGAAAATTTTAAATGATATAGCAGATTTACATAAGGATGATGGACTTCTAATACCAACTGATAGTCAAGCGTTTGATAATATGTCCAGTAAAGAGTTCAAGAAAAATATAAATAAATATATAAAACAGATTAACAATAGATTTGATAAAATCGTATTGTATGTTAGAAATAATAATGTTTATGTTGCTTACGATGAAGAAGATATAGTCAGGCTTATTGGCTTAGAGGCTCAAACACGTTATGCAGCAGTTGAATCCGATATAGAAACCCATGTCTTATCTCTTGGTAATATAGAATATGATAAATCAAAAGAAAAAGCTAATATAGAGAATAATCCAAATTATGAGTATGATCCTTATAATGCAAATGACTCAATCTTAAATAAATTTCTAGTTGCTCCGATGGTAGAATGTCCTAATAAAACTTTAGGAGAAACCATTAAGGAATTTAATACATACGAAAATTTATCAGCAATTTATAAAATGACTAAAATACAAGATAGAGATTATCTTAAATTAAAAACGATAGGACCTAGTGATACTATGATTGCTATAGTTAGTTTAGATGAAGATGGAAAGGCATTTATAGCAGAAGCGGAAGCAGAATCTATTAAAAGGAATCTTAGTGATCCTGATGAGATTTCTTTATACTCAGTTTTAGCAGGAACTGAAATGTTATGTAATTAGTTAAAGGAGAGGTAAAATGAAGAAGTTATTTGTATGTATATGTTTAGGTTTAATGATTATTGGAGTTACAGGATGCAGTGATGATGAACAATCAAGCGAAAGTGGAACTTCTAAACAAATATCAGGTTGTTTTATTCCAGAAGAAGGAGCAAGCAGTTATAATACACGTAAAGTTACTAAAATGTGTATATCTGGAGATAATGTTACTTTATATGTAAATGGAGCGAGTGATGAATTTTATGCTCAACACCTTCCAAATCAAAATCCTAAAATGGTATATATATCAAATCAATATACTGATTTGTTTGCTTGCAAAGAAGTTAGGGATTCAACCAATATAATATGTAAAATAGCAGATGATGCATCATATGTTGAGTGGATAAAACAGTAAACTTAAAGAGTTAGATTAACTTGATTTAACTTGCTTAATGCAAGTTTTTCTTTTGCTCTAAAATCCCCCACTATCATGTAATAAATGTCTAGTAGTTGTCAGTATTCAAAAGAAATTTGTTTATTATTGGTATTTTTTTCCATTATATCTTGTAATTAAATTTATTTGTGTCAGACTTCAAAGTACGAACTTTTGTTTATGTTCGTGTTTGGAGGTGAAACTATGAAATGGATTTATGATGACGGAGGAAGAAGTAAGTATTTCAAAGGTACAACAGAAGATTGTGTATGTCGTGCAATTGCAATAGCAACAGGTAAAGACTACAAAGAAGTTTATGATATGATAAACGACTACATTAAACAAGAACAGCTTGATGATATGTATGTTGAAAATGCACGTACTGGAGTCAGTAAAGAGATATGTACTAAACTTTTGGAGTCATTAGGTTGGAAATGGCATGCGTGCATGATATTCGGAAAAGGCTGCACCACTCATCTAAAAAGTGGAGAGTTACCCAAAAAAGGGACTTTGATTGTCTCTGTATCAAAGCATCTTACTTGTGTCAAAGATAATATTATTTATGATACCTTTGATCCAAGTCGTAATGGAACAAGATGTGTTTATGGCTATTATGCAAAAGCATAAATTGGAGGTGTTGAAGAAATGCTAAAACAGATATGTCCTAAATGCAATAAGGAATATAACAATCGCCCTGCTATTTCTCGTATTGATAATAAAACAAGAATATGTCCTGCTTGTGGAGTAATTGAAGCGATAGAAAATATAATTGAGAGTAATAAAAGAAGTAAAAGAAAGAAGAAATTGGTTAGGTTGGTGCATTAGATGGATGAAGGTATTACAAGACTTAACAAAATGTTTGAAGGACAACAAGATATAGCACTAACCAAAGTTGTGAATCATTTAAAGGAACTAAAAGATATTGATACTACCATATTCTTAAATGATGAAAAGGATCTAAAAGGTATGTGTGATTATGTAAAATCAAGGGCTAAAGAGTTTGCAGTAAATAATGTAGCAATGATAATTGATGAAACAGTTTATGGATGGAGTTTAAATTATTGGCAGTTATCCAATGAAGAGTTAGGAATTAAAAAGGAAGAACCAAAACCAATTATTCCTAAACCTAGTAATGTTGTAACAAAACAAGTAGAAGAAACACCACCGAGAGCACAATTAACTTTATTCTAAAATGGCTTATATGGATAAGCAGTTACGACATTATGTGGAATTGTCAGACACACACTTCGTTCCTACTTCATTTGAAAAGTTTATCAATAAACATAAAGCGATAGAAAACATAATCCTAAAAAAGGGACAGACTTGTTATTGTACCCATTGTGGGCATGAATTTACTTCTAATGTTAAAGTAAAAGAAGAGACAAGATGTCCCTACTGTAAGTACAAGTATTTAGTTAGAAGATTCACACTAAAAAATTATGAAACCAAGAAAGATTTGATACTATTAGATAAAGTGGAAGATAAATTTATATTAAGAGTATTCGAACTATATTCCAAGTATAACCTACAATTCAAAGATTTTGATTATTCATGTACCGAGTATCGAAGAGTATTCTTTGATGATACTAGTTACAACCAAGTTGTTGAGGGAGATAATGTATTTCATACAATGGGTTTATCAGTAGTTTGGCACTTCAAGAAAAGAAGTTGTTGGAAGAAGAAAGAATGGTCTTGGTATTATAGTGGTTATGCTAATACAATTGGTTACATCTATCCTTATAATATCAAACAATTATTAAAAGGAACAAAATATCAATACACGCAGTTATGGAAGTTAGTATCTAAAATTGAACCATTTAATTTAGTTGAGTTATTCCAAAGATGTCTTAATGACTACTCTAATACATTTGAACTATTAGTAAAAGCAAAACTTTATCATTTAGCTTTAGTAAGTAATCGTTTTGGCAGTACAAAGAAATCATTTGAAGAAAGGTTTGGAGTTCCTAAGTCTTTCCTTCCGTTTATGCAAAAGCACAATATTACTTATGATGAGCTTGATGTACTAAGGTGTTGTAAAACTCCGAATATTCGATTATTACGTGCATTAAAGGGGTGTCATAACCTACTGTGGTTATCTTATCGTATTGACTTTCTAACGGCATGGAGATGTGGTTTATTATCTCAAAGAACAGAACATGAATATAAGGATTATTTAACCTTTGCTATTCAATTAGGATATGATATGAAAGATAAAACTATACTCTATCCTAGCAATTTAAGGCAAGCACACGATAAATTAGAAAACTTAGTCGAAATATGTCGAAACGAAGCAAACTCCAGATTATTAAAGGAAAGATATGAGCAGTTAAAACACAATATATACAAAACTAAGAAGTTTATAATATATCCAGCAAGTTCAAGTGATGAGTTAATCAACGAAAGTATGCAACAATCAAATTGTGTTAAAACATACATTGAAAAAGCAGCGTTATCAGAATGTGATTTATACCTTATGCGATTAGTAAGTGATCCAACAAAATCACTCGTTACTGTTGAGGTTAGGAATAATCAAGTTGTACAAGCAAAAATCAAACAAAATCAAGAACCAACTAAGGAACAATGGAGATTCCTAAATAGTTGGAGTAAAAACATTCTTATTAAAAATTAGTTAAAATTCAGGGAGGTAAAGATGAATGAATTAAATATATACGATAGATGGAATTATAAGTATAGACTATTATATTGTCTTATGCTTAACTACTATCGTAATCATTATGCAGATAATAAATTTAAAGGGAAAATCCTAGTATTATGTACTAGTAAAAAGAGGTTAATAGATGAGTATGACAAATTGTATTCAACAATTAGATGTTTTAGAGTTGAAGACATTAAAGCAATAAACAGTTTTATAGGACGTTATGATAAAGAATTAAAGCAATTATTTGAGAATCTAGAAGAACATAATGTCTACTTTGATTCTCTTATTCAAGGTATTAAGGAAGAATATACTCCAGAAAGAGCGACATACAAAGAATGTGTTTATGGAGAGGTGGAACACTTCACAAATGGAAAGAACATCACATTTATAAACCTTGAAGACGCAGATTTAATTTATGATAAACATTTAGTTAGAGAGATGTTTATTCCAGAACATTTTAATATGCATAAACATTCTAGTGGCAGTTGTAGTGAATTATGTAGCATATTAACAAAATATACTAGAGCAATTGCTAAAACAAAAGAAGTACTAAAATCCAATAATGCACTGGAAACAGAATATCTATCATTAAATGTATTTATAAATAGTGAAGATGGAATGGCATTTGTAGATGAAGTTGCAGATCAGTTAACTATGTATGATGGGGAATAAATTATCTATTGATAACTTGTTTCTATGTGGTTCAAGTGTGGTTATTTTGCTTCTAAGTTGATGTTATATTGTCTATTCAATTAAAAACGTCTCACAATCGTTAATTTTGTGAAGAAGATGCAGATTATTAAGTGCATCTCTTCATTACTTTTGTCTGTTTGATAAATCATTTGTTTAATGGGTCATTGATTTTCGTATGAATTTATGGGGTAAAAATGTAAAGATTATTCTAAAAGTGTTTGATTAAAAAAAATATAGATTTATGGGTCATTTGTAGAAAGGAGCTGTTATTATGGATGATGTAAATGAAACTTATGGAATTGCACGTTGTTCCACAAACAAGCAAGATGTTCAATATGAAATTACAGAATTAGTAAAAAGAGGTGTTCCTAAAGAAAACATATTTATTGAATATATTACTGGTAAAGCAGATTTATCAAACCGTACTGAACTTGATAAGTTATTTAAAATAGTAAAACCGGGTATTTCAAAGATTGTAGCGACTGATATAACCAGAGTTGCAAGAAATCCTAAAACATTCTATGAAATTATGGAATTTGTTGAAAACAATAAATTATGCTTAGAAATAGGCACTTTAAAAGCAGATTGTAGAAATGATGAATTGGATATAATGACAAGTACAATGTTACAAGTACTTTCTATTTTTGCAAGTTTTGATCTTAAAATGAAAGTGTTTCAAATCAAATTGGGATTAAAAAATGCAGTTGCAAAAGGTACTAGACTTGGTAGACCTATAATTACTAAGAAAGATTTAGAGAATAATCCTAAATTTCTAAAGTATTACTATCAAATGAAGAATAAACAAATTACCGTAGTTGAGATGACAAGATTATTAAATTTATCCAGTCGTTCTTCTACTTATCGATGGCTAAAGATATTTGAAGATAAAAATTAAGATTGTTTATGCAAATATAATTCAAGTTGATATAGTAATTTATCTATATCACTTTTTTTTGCTCTATACATTTCAGTTCTTGATAAACCTAAATATTTATTGGCTTTCGTAGTTAAATTTTTTGAGAAGGTATTATTAGCTAGTAATTCCTGAATTTTGTTAAGGGCTTCAAATTTCGCATTCATACTTTTAGCTTGGCGTCTAGCACCTCTATGTTCACTACAATTATTACAAAATTTTGTAGCTCCTATAAATGGAGTACCACAATGGTCACAAAAGTTAATTGGAATTATTCTCTCATCAGTAGTATGTAATGAAAAATTATCAACAAGATATAATTTGAAGACATACCAAATAACAGCATACATATCTTTATATTCAGTAGTCATTTCAAAACGTCCTTCTTGAATTACTTTGTTTTCCTCTTTTTCCTCTTTTTCTTCTTTTATATAAATTAGTTTGTTATGACCATATAAATCATAAACATTATGCATTTCAAACATTGAGATTATATCAAATACTAATTCTATGTAATCATTATCACTAGGATTAGAACCAGAAGTTTCTATAAAATCATTAAAAGTTATAAAATCGTTGTCACTCTTAGTTTTATCATTCTTCATATTTTTGATTGAATAAGTAACTAAATATATGAAAATAGATAAATCAATTATCTTCTCATAATTGACATAAAACCATGGACCATCATCTACTTCAACATCAACAGGGACAAAGTTATTCTCTAACCATTCCTTAAAATTTTCCAATCTTAAATTATCAGTGGATTTTATAAAAAAGTAATCATTTATTCTCTTATCATTATCTTTATACCAAAGGTGATTTTCTTTTGACCAACTATTAACATATTCAAATAAATGTTCATTTATATATGAGTTAGGATTATCCTTTAAAATATATCTATTCTCTATAGTATTTTCAATTCCATACCATGTAAATTTAATCTTTGATATATTGTCTTTATTTTCGTGATACAGTTTTCTTCCAAGTTCAAGAAAGGATAAGAAGTAACTATTGATATCAATAGCTTCTAAATCTTTTTGAAATTTAGGAAGAACTTCAATATATATATTACTATTTGACTCTACAACTTTTACCTCTCTTGCTTTAACAATTCTTTTGGCCTTAACTCGGATTCTATTATTACCTATTTTACTGATTTTTCCCATAAATTATCTCCTTTTGTAATTGTTTTATATTATGACACTGTTATGACAGAAAGTCAATATACAATATAAAATATTAGTAATATACTGAATTTGTTCGAACAGAAATATTGTTTATTGCAATAAATTTAATTATGAAAAAGGAGCAATAGTATTGAAAACACAAAATATTGAATTTCACAGTTGTTATGATGAGCTATTATCAAAACTCATCCTGATGACCTATGAATTATTAGAGAATAACAATAGAGCAATTGATAATCAGAATGGCACTATAGTAAGTTTAGTATCAGATGAAGTTATACAACCACAAAGGATTGTGGAACATAATAGTTTTTGTTTTTTAGAACATAACTTTTATAAGAACACAGTACGTATGTATAACAATATATACGATTTAACAGCACAAGAAATGATTATATATTCTCTTCTTTTACACAAGTGTATTGATAATCAAAATGAGGAACAAACAATATCATATAAGGAAATTCAAATCTTAAGAAATAAGAGAATTGGTAAAAGCAAATTATTAGATGATATCACCCAAAAAGCTTATGATAAAGCATTTTTAGGATTATGTCAGAAAAGAATTTCTTATGATTTAGGTGAAACAAGAAAGAAGTATAAAATTACTTATAGAACTGCTACTCATCCACTACTAATAGTGAATGGTGTTCAAGAACTATGTAATGGAGATAAGATTATAAATTATTCGTTAGGTCCGTTTGGTAAAACATTAATTGAATCTAAAAGATATTCAACTTTAGTACCTACCAAGTATTTTCAATTAAATTTTAATGAAACTATGACTTATCAAATAGCATTATACATTTGTAAGATTATCTTTATTGAAAGAAGAAAAAGAAAAGATACTGTTACTATTACTTTAAATTCGATAATGAAAAATATCAATAAGTTTATGGTTACTCAAAAATATGACTTAGTTAAATGTTGTATGGCAGCTTACTATACTGGTCCTAATATTAAAAGACTTTGGTATGGAGTAATTATGAAAGTTGATGAACTATTAGAAACTTTAAAAGGTGAACTAAAAATTAGAGATTTTAAGGGAACATATGAAATTATAGAACATTCTATATATTCTTATGACTATCAATATAAGAATGTTAAATGGGTTATCTATTTTAACAAGTAGAGTTCAAAAGACAGCAATTAAAGTTCAAAATATTACAATTGCAGTTTTACAAATTTAAAAATATATAGGAAATATAAGGGATTAAAGGTATAACTATTTCTCAATATATAAGACTTTAAGTCGTTGTCAAAGCCTTAATCCCCCATAAAGAAAGGGAAATATTATGAATGAAGTAATTGATTTCAATAAAGAGGTAACAATAGATCAAACATCTATGAGGGGTGAACGTGAGGTATTACCAAATATAGAACATTATATTGAGAATGAAAAATTTCTTAGTAATAAATCTATTGGTAGATATAATCATTCCAACATTGTTGATAAATCAGCTGAAGATAAGTTAGAAAGTTCTAATAATATAATTATAAAAGAAATGACTGATGAAGACGTTCAATGGTTTTATGCAACCAAGTATAATAGTGATGGAAATATATATAGTATTGATAAAGAAGGAAATTTAATAGCTAAATTAGATTTGAGTGTATATGGACAATTAACACAAACTGATGGGAAGACAATTAGCGATAATGATATTCCTAAAATTAAGAATGCACTTAATCAATGTAGAGAGCAAATAAATTTTAAAAAAGAACAGGAAAAATTACAAGAAGAAATAAAGGGTTATCCAGAATTGAATGAAACTGTTTGTAAGGTGTTCAAACCTGTTAATGCATTATTAAGATTCAAAACCATTAAGAACCAGTTAAGAGCAATTTTAGATGGTAAAGATGATGATATATTAAGAATAATGTTCTCTATAGTTTGGTTGAATAAAAAGGAAAACTTTGTAGAATTATTTGAAACTGGAGTAATTACATTAGAAATGCTTGATAAACAGTCGTGCAATCCAAAAAATAAGTTAACTAAATATATATACGACTATGTTCAAAAGTATGGAACTTTACCCACTATTCAAAACGCATTTAATGTAATTGATTTACCTTATTCAGAAGAATTTTGTAAAGAATATTTATACGATGACGTTTTATTAAATGAAAAATTTGAGATTATGTATAGTAACTTAAGAAAAAAACAATATCAAATATTAGCAAATCGCTTAACAAATTGTACTGAACCTGTTGAGAATATAATGAATGAACTTCAAAATTTATTACCTATAAGTAAACCAACAGTATTTGAAGATAATTTTGATGAATTGGAAGAATATTTAGAAAATAAAGAAGATGAGATTACTCTATCAACAGGAATAGAGGCTTTAGATATTGAAGACTTTCAACTATCCAAAGGTAAAATATGCTCTGTCTTTGCATATACAGGTAGCTTTAAAACTATGTTTTGTACAAATGTTACTTATAACAATATAGCTAAAGGTGCAAATGTACTATATGTATCACTAGAGATTAGTAAAATGGAAATGTATATCAATCTTTTGTCGAGACATTCTTATCAATTTGAGAATAAGTTATCTCATACTGATATTAAAAAGGCAAATATAACAAAAGAAGACAAAGAGTATCTTTTAAATACTATTCATCCAGATTTTAAGGAAAAATTTAAAAAGCATTTAATTGTATATGATGAAACAGACATCAAATCAAATACATATGAGGTATTCGATAAATTGTTTGTAAATGCTGATAATGAGTTTATAAAAAGGACTGGTTCAGGGATAGATATACTTGTTATCGATCATGTTAATTTATTAAAATTTGGTGGTAATCTTCGAGGACAAAATGACTATTCAGCAGTAAACCATTGGATGAGTTATTTTAGAAAGAATTGCTTAGATTTTGTAGGAAAAAAGAAACCTATTTCTATATTATGTGCAGCTCAAAGTTCACGTGAAGGTTATAAAAAGGCATTAAAAGAAGGAAAATATGATTTAACAAGTATTGCAGAGGGAAACGAAATTGAAAGAAGTTCGCAATTAGTACTTTCTATATTTACGAATAAAGAAGATAGAAACAATAATAGGACAAAAATACAAATACTAAAATCACGAGATGACAAGTCAAATGAAGAGATGATTTCTATAGATTTAGAGCCGAAGTATTATGCTTTTGGAATTAAGTCCAAAAACAGTCGAAGTAATAACGAACAAGCAAATAATATAAATATTCAAGGAAATTCAAAGGAAACTATGGATATGTTTAGGAGTAAAGAAAATGAGGAATAAATTTAATGAAATGGGAAGTTATTTAATTCAAATAGGATTATATTTTACAACAAAAGATACAGATGATTTTGAACAAAATCAGATACATAATAATATAATGAGTTATCTTTTACAGTCTTACCTTTATCTATTAAATTATAATCAAAATACTTTGATAGAAACTACGACTAGTAATAAAGAGGAAGAAACTAAGGATATATATTTAACTAAAAAAGAAGTTATAGGACTATATTATCCATTACTAACAGACTATGGGTTATCACAAGCAATTCATACTAAAGATTTTCCTTATCATAAACGAGGGTCAAAGTATTTCTTTAGGAAGTCAGAGATTGATGAATGGATTAGTAAGGATAATAATTCTAAGAAGAATGGTAAAACTTGCAATAAGTTTGTTTAGGTTCTTGTAATTTAAAATAACTTGTTTAAAATTACAGTCAAAAGGAGGTTTATATGGCTAAGGAAAAGAATATAACGGAACTTATTCCAAATAAGAAGTATAGAATCGACATTGAAAAAGGTCGCAAGCAAGATGGTAGTAGAAATAGAATTGTAGAAGTAATAAATGGAACTATGAAACAGGCTATTGAACGTCGCGATGAGTTATTATATGAAGTAAAACATTCGATAATAAAACCAGATAGTAATATGAATTTTTTAGAATATGCTAAAATTTGGATACGTGATTATGCGGAAATCAATGTAAAACCTTCCACGTTAGCAGGATATCGTAATTGTTTAAATGCACATATTCTTCCTAGATTTAAAGATTATAAACTATCAGACATAACAGTTTATGAGTTAGAAAAGTTTTATAATGATTTAAGAAAAACAAAATCTATGAACCCTAGAAATGGAGAATATCATTTATTATCTGAATCGTGTGTAAGACATCAACACAGTCTATTATGTATTATGCTTAATACAGCAGTAAAATGGGATTTTCTAAATTTTAACCCCTGTCTAAAACTAACTAAGCCACCAACTGTGGAGCGAAAAGAAATGCAATTCTATGATGAAGAAGAAATAAAACAATTATTTCAATGTTTGGAACTAGAAAATTTAACATTTAAAACAGCAATCTATATTTTAACATTGGGAGGTTTACGAAGAGGAGAATGTTTAGGATTATTTTGGGAAGACATCAATTTTCAAGATAAGACTATTACTATTAAAAACAATTTACTAAATGTAAGAGGAAAAGGAGTTTATCTTGATACACCTAAAACTAAAAAGAGTAAACGAACTATTTCTTTACCTAATGTATGCTTTGAATTACTACAAAAGTTAAAAGATAATCAACAAACCATTAAGGAAATGTATGTAACGAAATGGGAAGATACACAGTTTGTATTTAAAGATGAATTTGGCAATTATTATAATCCATCCAGATTAAGTAGAAGATAGTGTGAAAAGTTTTATGGAAAATCATCAACACTAGATGAAAAAGATATT
>CAMUMB010000011.1 GCA_947089915.1 uncultured Caryophanales bacterium
CTTAAATTTTAAATTACTAAAGATTTTCGTGTCTAAAAACTTGACATAAATCCAGTACAACAATAAACGCATTCACAGTACATTGGGGTACATTACTCCCAATCAAAAATATAACAACTATATTACTAACTTAGCAATAGCTTAAATTTTAAATTACTAAAGATTTTCGTGTCTAAAAACTTGACATAAATCCATTTAATTTGAATTACAATAAACTAAATTGTATTTTTTTAGTAAACTAAATCGTACGCGAAAAGTACACTAAATTGTATTTAAATAATAAACTAACTTGTTAATTTTCTCTTAAATGTTCTTCTAAATCTTTAAATTTAATTTTCTTTTGATAACTATTTATAAATATGTCATCACACTCATCGAATAATAAATAGTCATTCCCATTAACTTTTAAGATATGTGGCTTTACATAAGCAATATTAGTGTTTTTAAGACTAATAATACTTCCACTGATTAATTCATATTTAACACTAGCAAATCTACATATCATATCAATCTTCTTTTGTAATTCACTACTAATTTTTAATTCTTTTACTTCTACTTTCATAAAAAACTCTTCACTCCCAATTCTAAAATAACAAAAAAACTAGACGGTACTTCTAGTTAATATTTATTACTCTCGAATAAAAAGTTCGAGTTTCCTATCAATCTGGTGCGAGTAAGAAAGTTATTTCAAACTTTATCCGCTAAGGTAAGTAATCAATACAATATTTGTATCAATTTCTTAATTAATTATAGTACATTATTCATCATTTTCAAAGTCTTTTCTTATCATTTGGGACACTCTTTTAATTTGTTCATCGTCCAATTTTAACACTTTAGTAGGCACTTTCTCACCAATGTTTTCATCAACTTTTTTACCATATTCAACAATTATTGTTGTAATTTCCTTTACTATTTCATCAACTTCATTATTTATTAAATTAACAAATATTTCAGCATCCTTGTAGTTATTAGGATTATATTGTGTTCCTTCTAAAAGAGATTTCCCATTATCATCTAGTAATTGGGCAAATGCAGGTTTATCATTATAACGATATAAAATTTCTAATAATTCAAGATCAGTAGAATTATCCTTTAATTCTAGATTCCAATTAGTTAATCTATTTATAGGCATATATTTTTCTACATATACTGTATTACTATTATCCTTGCTAATCTTTGAAAATCTCCCAAGAACCATATTATTTATTTCAATTTCTGTTTCATTAGTTTCAATATTTCTTTCTTCATCCCAACTACGTGGATATCCAAATATTGAATTTGATGATTCAGATTTAATAAAAAATTGTTGTAATGATTTTAACTCATATTTGTTCCATATTTGAACAATTGCATTATTACCTTCTAAATTATCTGTAATAATTGTTTGATTAATCACATATTCACCATTTAATACGCAATAACTTTCTAATCTAATTAATCCATTAGGATATGTATAAGAATCTATTGCATATTGAAGATATTCACGTTTATATTGTCTTAATAATTCTTTCACATTAAAGAAATACGAAAATTTATAGAATAATTCAATAGCTCTTTCATTCCTATAATGCTCACATGGAATTGTATTATCCATTGGTAATAATTCATCAATTATTTTTATAACTTTTTCTTTTGCATTAATTGTCATGTAATAACCTCCCTTGTAATTACTTATTATTTTATCACACTTTTATACTATTTTAACAATTATTATCATTTTTTCGTTAAATATATTCTACGTTTCTAAATAGAGTCCTACTATTTATAGTAGGTTAATTTTGGCTTTGACAAAATCTCTAACCCCCTATAGATTTTGACGCTAGCATCAAAATCTGGGGGCTAAGGTTTGGTCAACCTTAGAATCCACCTTGTCTTATTTCGTAATACTCTAAAACTTCGTAATAGAGTAAAACTACATAAGACTACCGATAAAATAGTAAGCACTGCTTATTATTTTATCTTTGAAAATTATTCAAGTAATTGCAAATTTCATAAGCAATTATTTTCATAATTTTATTCATTAACATTATCTGGTATTGTTTCAAATATATCTCTAATATTTACTTTTATATCATTAGGATTATTTTTTGTAGTAATCATTCCCATTGATACCCAATTTTCATTTTCATTGTTGTTATCTTGTAATGGGAATATTCTAATAGGTACTTCACCATTTTTTAGAGGTAGCATATCTAATTTTTCAGTTTCCTTATAGTATGTTCCTTTATAAAAATTAACTTCGTAACATTCATTTAATCTATATAAGTTTTGCATAACTTCTTTAATTGGTAGATACTCACTATATCTAACAATAGTATCAGTACATATTCCATTAAAGTTATAAGTAAGTGGCCTTTTCTTATCAATATAACCTTGCTTATATAATTCTTCAAAATCACTATAGAATGTACTTCTAAAATTAACTTGTTTTACTTCATATTTATTATTTGCTATTTCAACTTCTATGTCATCTACATATCTCATAATAATATCTGCTTTAATCTCTCTATCAAGTAAATCCCAGTTTTCATTAAAAGCATAATAAGATATAGGTAATTTTACTTTATTAATAAAGTCCATATCTCTTTTTAAAAGTATATCATCAATAGTAAAATTTAATTGTTCTGCTTGTTCGTTTTCTAATAATTTTGAATTGATAAGTTCAACTTGTTCTTCAATTATTTTTGTTTCTTCTTTAAATTCTTTTTCATTAAATAATAAATCTATATATGCTTTTTTAATTCTTTCTTTTTTCTTGTTTAAACTTTTTAATTCCTTATTTAATTCTTCTTTTGGATTTTCTATTTTTGATTTTAAAACTGGTAAAAAGAATTCATTGACAACATTATCATATTCTAGAATATCAGCAAGTAATGTTTTAATAGTTTCTTCTATTTTTATTTCTTTAATTGTTATTTTACAAGTATTACATTGATAGTAATAATAGACTTTCCCATTTTTCTTTCTTGTTGCATTACCACCTAAAATACGATTACATTTAGGACATCCTAACTTTTGTAAAAATAAATATTCTTTATCACGTTTATAATTTCTAGAGTTCTTTCTCTTTTGTACTTGGCATTCTTCCCATAACTCTTTTGATACTAGTGGTTCAACTACATTTTCATAATAAGTAGGATGATTTGTCTTTTTTCCATGCACATAATCGCCTTTATAGATTTCATTTTCTAGTATTCTTAAAATGGTACTATCACACCAATTTGTTTTTCCAAATACCTTTTCTTCATTGTAAATATTAGAAATAGTTTGATAGGAATTCCCCTCATAATATAAATTAAATATTCTAATTACTTCATCTTTTGTAAGTGGATCTATAACGAGTTTCTTATTTATATGCTTATAACCGAATGGTGCTTTATTTGGAATATTGCCAACTTTTATAGCACCTGCTAAACCAATTTTAGTTCTCTCACTTGTCCTTTCAATTTCATTTTGTGAAACAGTAGTTAAAAGTCTAGCAACCATTCTACCATTAGCATTCGTAGTATTTATATCATCATTTGCACAATCTAAATAAGCATTGTTTTCTTCTAAAAATTTCATTATGTTTTCCCAGT
The DNA here is from genome assembly GCA_947089915.1 of uncultured Caryophanales bacterium. Classification (GTDB taxonomy): domain Bacteria; phylum Bacillota_I; class Bacilli_A; order RF39; family UBA660; genus UBA5026. The sequence continues at coordinate 3,579 of CAMUMB010000011.1, forward strand.
CATAAACACTACGAGTTAATCTATCTAGTTTTAAAACAACAATAGTATTACATTTCTTATTTTTAATATCTTCTTTTAATTCTTCAAATGCAGGTCTATGATTTCCAGTCTTTGCACTTATTCCAGCATCTTTATAGATTTTATAAATTTCATAACCCTTAAATTCACACATAGCACGAAGTCGTTTTTCTTGTTCTGGTAAACTAAAACCTTCACGAGCCTGATCTTCTGTGCTGACTCTAATATAAATTCCTGCTATTTTCTTTTCTTCATTCATAAACTTAATCCTTTCTTATTCTTCATCAAAAAAGAGGCGACAAAGACATTAGGTTTTATGTCTTGCACCTCTATTTTTTCTTAATTAAATATAGTTTTTTATTTTCTTCACTAATTGTTTCGTATGATAGTTTGTAACCATCTGATTGATTCATTAACTGATGGAAAACATATACTAACCTTTGATCTCCATAATCTATTAGTGGATACATTTCTGTAATAAATCCAAAATATAAATCTTTGAAATTTAAACTATTCTTAATAGCATTATAGATTTCATTAGTTTTTTCCTCTAATGAGTCCTCGAAAAAGATAACAGTTCCAAATTCATCAATAGTTGGTGCACCATAACTATGTTTTGGATACAATCTTCTTACTGGTGTTAATGTGGAATGTAAAAAGCGATTATCATTATAAATTGATTTAGGAACCATAATTTCACTATTTTCTAAATAACCATGTGCTCCATCAATGCCATATTCATCTAATTCTGAATAAACTACTTTGTCAGATAATAAATATGGATTATATTCTGTTAAATTTTTTGATAATGATAATGGTGCTGATTGTAATAGTTCTAATACTCTTTCAGAATTATTTGGATTAAATCCCTCAGATATCATATATTTTAACATTAATAAAGAATCTTTCTTTTCCATAAATATCCCCCTTAAATTGAGGATTACTATACCATAAAAATCTTTAAGTGTCAATTTTTTTGATTGCAAGATCAAGACATAATTACCATTTTTGCCTATTTTAAGACGATTTTAAAGAGAAGTTGGTACAAATACTTATATTTAGTTTAATTGCTTAATAAAGGTTTCTAAATCTGACAATTTAATTCTATTAGATAAATTCTCAATAAAGATTTCATTAGAATAATTAAAGACTAAAAATGTAATACCTTTAATAATAATTCTATGAGGTTCTATGTAGTTTAAATTTGTCTTATTAACTTTCCTAATATTGCCATTAATAATAGTAGGAGTAGTATTACAAAAACTACATATAAATTCTATTTTGTTTTTTAATTCGTTATCAATTTCTAATTCTTTCTTTGTAATAGTTACCATTTTATCTGTCCTCCTTTACTTAAACAATTAAAAAGTACCAACTTCTTATTTGAAATTGATACTTATATATTTAAGTCCTAAACTATAAAAGTCTGGACAGATTGCTTACTGGTGCCGAATGTAAGAATCGAACTTACAGCTAATCATTACGAGTGACTTGTTTTACCATTAAACTAATCCGGCATATATATGGTGCAAAAGATGGGACTTGAACCCACACGAGAAAGTCTCACAAGCCCCTCAAGCCTGCGTGTCTACCAATTCCACCACTCTTGCATGAAAAAATCATACCATAAAAAAAGAAAAATGTGAACTATTTTTCCATTATTTTTAAATTACCTCCATAACGACTATCATAATCGTCTAACATATCATAGAAGGCAGTCTTATCAATCTTACTCGCACCTTTAATATCAATTACGATATCTTCTATTCCATAGGAAGAAATAGCGGAATACATTTTTTTTTGCAAATTTGAAACTCCTCTTTTATTTAAATTGCCTTCTACATTTACATAAAGTACATCATCACTATAAATCAAATCTGTCCGCATATGTATCCCTCCGTTTCTACACTATAACACAACATATTACTTTGAAAAATGATTTCGACAAAACTAGAAAAATTATGTCCAAAACTACCATATATAGCAAATATATGCTATAATGTGAAATAGATATTGAATAGATAAGGGTGGTTTCATGTATCATATATTGTGTATTCTCTTTGGCAAACTATTGATTCTAGTTGGTAAGATTTGTAGACGTGGTAGTTCCCTTCCAGGTGCCATTATTTTGAAAATAAATCATAAAATCCTACACTACTTTAAATTGCCCAAAACAGTCATTGCCGTAACAGGTAGTTCTGGAAAAGGAAGCATCTCCTCCTTAATTGCAAAAGTATTGGAAAATCAAGGCTATAAAGTTGCACATAACAAAGCAGGTTCCAATTTAACCCCTGGTATTTTAACACTACTATTACAAAATACTACCCTTTCTGGTAAACTCAAATGTGATATTCTCGTCTATGAAATCGATGAACGCTATGCAAAATATGTCTTTGATTCTATCACACCAAATTATGTTGTCATTTCCAATATTAGTAGGGACCAACCTCCAAGACAAGGACATTTTGATCTTGTATATGAAGAAATTAGGAAAGCACTCACCCCAACTATGCATCTTGTTCTAAATGCAGATGACCCTTACTTACAAAAATTTACAATCAAAAATCATAACCCTATTACTTATTATTCCATTTCAAAAAATAAATATTCTTATACCAAAAACAAATTTATGAATCTAAACTTAAATTATTGCCCAATTTGTAATCATAAACTAGAATATGACTATTACAATTTTGAGAATATTGGTAGCTATCACTGTCCCAATTGTGAATTTCAAAAGCCAAATGCAAATTATACTATTACAAAAATGGATTATACCAATGCTGTAATTACCATTGATGATTGTTATAAAATACAATTGCCTTATATCATTCTCTATGATATTTACAATACCTTGGCAACCTTTACAATGGCTAGTATTTTAAATTTACAAAAAGAAAAAATATGTCAAACTTTATCCGAAATTCACAAAAATGAAAAATTATTTGATGTATTTGAAAATAATAATCGTATTGTTACAGTTTTAAATAACAAGAATGAAAACAGTTCTACTTTCAATCAATCGATTCTTTATATCAGCCGTTTTCAGGAAGAAAAAACCATTGTAATTGGATGGAAAGAAATTAGTAGACGCTACCAATTTGATGATTTATCTTGGTTATATGATATTGACTTTGAATTATTAAATAAAAATAAAGTTCATAAATTTATCTGCATTGGAATCCATCGATATGACATCGCAACTAGATTAAAATATGCTGGCATTGATGAGAAGAATATTGTTGTATTTGAACAGATAAAAGAAAGCATTCCTTATATTCAAACAAAAACCAAAGGAAATATTTATGCAATTTTGAATTTTGATTATGTCGAACCTTTTAAAAAGGAAATGAGGGGTGATTTGAAATGATTATCCATATCGCACATTTGTATTATGATCTTATGAACCTATATGGTGAAAGTGGCAATATAAAGGCTTTAAAAAAACAGCTAGAAGAACAAGGAATAAAAGTAAAAATAGATTTACTTACCATTACGGATACCCTTCATTTTGAAAATTATGATTTTGTTTATATGGGAATGGGAACAGAAGAAAATCAAAAGCTAGTACTAAAACATCTTCTTTCCTATAAAAAAGAGATTGAACAAGCAATTGATTCTGGTATTTTCTTTCTTGTTACAGGAAATGCAATAGAATTATTTGGGAAAAGTATCTTAACGAATAAAAAAATAAAAGCACTTAATCTATTCTCATTTGAAAGCAAACAAGAGACTATGCGTATTGTCGGAGAATGTATTGGAAACGCACCTTTTCTATCCAAACCAATTTTGGGCTTTCAAAATCGATCTGGTGTCATGAAAAATGTAAAAGAAAAGGCATTTCTAAATCTCTCAAAAGGCACAGGATATGCCCCTAAAATTACACAAGAAGGAATCACTAAAAATCATTTTTATGGAACCTACTTAATTGGACCTATTCTCGTCCGTAATCCAGAGTTACTCAAATACTTTGTAAAACAATTGATTTTAGAATTAGATTCTAATTTCAAATTCAAACCATTTCACTTGATTTTAGAAAATAAAGCATATCAAACATTTATGGAAAAATATCATGTGAAAAACTAATATATAGACAAACTGTCATAAACAACTTGTCAAAAAGAAACAAATATGTTAGTATGTATATAGATGAAGGAAACTTCATAAAATAAAAAGGATACATTTGGTTGTGGTAAGTCAAATGCATTCCCTTGATTGGGATAGGCACCTAACAAATCAATAGATAGATTAGATGCCTTTTTTGTTATTTAAATAGAAGTATAAATATTGTTAGAAATAACAAGGTGATTACAAAATACAAACATTTTTCATTTTGCTTCATAAATACCACCGCCTTTCTAATTACTATTGTAAAAGAAAGGGAAAAGCATCTGACAGAAATCAAATATATCCTACAATTTATTATACTATCCGTCCATAGATATGTAAATATGATTTTCAAAACTACATACAAAATATCTTTGAATTCAAAAAAATTGAGATTTCAATTCTCAATTTTTATTTTGCTAATGCTTACGCTTTGTATAAACTAATATCGAATCATTTATTGTTCTATCTTTAAATTTTATCCCATCAACACCTATAAAAGAAAGCAACTCAGGATTATATTCTCGCAATATTTCAAAAGTCCTTTCTAGATTATATATTGGGTTATAATCTTGTTGATATGGAGTATTTTTAACAGTTTTATATAAATAACTAATCAAAAGTAACCCGTTGTCATTTAAATTTTTTGACATTTTATCTACCATTATTTTCAAAAAATGTCTGGAAATATATGTTCCAATATTTGATAGCCATATGAAATCAAATTGTCTATCTATTTCCATTTTAAATACATCACCAGTAATAAATTCTAATTTTGTCTTTTTTATTTTTTCTCTTGCCTCTTCATATGCTATATCACTCTGCAAATAAGGGTTGCACCCTATTATCACATCTACTCTATTTTCATCAAAATAAAATAATTCTTTTCGAATATTTAATCCTTGAAAGGTAGAAAATAATTCATCCCAAATTAAATAAGATTCATAATCTAATAATCTTAAAGTTGATTTAATTTTTTTATAAATATTATTATTAAAAGCTGAATTATTATCCCTAAACGTTTTATATTTATAACATAGGAAATGTAATAATTCATTTTTATCAAGTTCTAATAAACAACTTAGTTTTAAGTAAATATAAAATTTTGCATATGGATAAATGTCTAAACAAACTATATATCGGCAATTAAATAAGCTTCCATTTATAATTTGATCCCCAGAAGATCCTACTGTTAGTAATGTTCCATTTGATAAGTTAAAATTGTTTATATATCCAGCAATATTTTCAGTTGTAAAAGGATATAGCAACTGGAAGTCTTTGACAAAATCTTCTACAAACAACCCATTACATTTATTTATTGCATTTAGTAAAAGTGTTTCAAAATTGGAATTTTGCATACTTCCCCACCTCAATATTTAAAATTAGTTGTTATTATATCATATACCCAAATAATTTGTATATAAATGTTAAGGCCATATCAAAAAAACTTTGACACAGATTGTGTTATATTTATATATAATATCAAAATATATTGTTTTTTTATAGTTGAATTCAAAAAAATTGAGACTTCAATTCTCAATTTTTATTTTGTCCTTAATTTAATATTTAACTTATTTTCTACTTCAGAAATCATCTGGTTGAATATCGTCGTAACCTCTTCATCACTTAATGTTTTCGATGGATTTTGGAATGTAAGTGCATAAGCAATTGATTTTTCGTTTTCTCCTACATTTTCTCCTTCATAAACGTCAAAAACGTCAATATTAGTTAACAGTCTTCCTCCTACTTTTTTCAAAATAGACATAACTTGTTCGGATTCCATTGTCTTAGGCATAATAAATGCCAAATCCTTATGTACACTTGGGTATTTAGAAATTTCTTTATATTTTACTTGTCTTACCTTTTTGGCAAGCAATTTTTCTAAACTCATTTCAAATACATAGACATCTCTTTTACTGGTACGTGGGTGCACTTTACCAAAATATCCAATTTTCTCATGATCAACTAAAATAGATGCGGTCATTTTAGGATGCATATCTTGATAAGTTTCATCTGCTACAATCTGATAACGACCATTCATTCCTAGATAATCTAATAAATTCTCGAGTATACCTTTGACCAAATAGTAATCTACTTTTAGGTTTTGGTTTTGCCAAGTATTCCCTTGATAATTTCCTAATAATAATCCTGATAACATCTGTTCTTCTATAAAGGTATCTTCTTGATAATAAATAGAACCTGTTTCAAAAATTTGAATATCCTTGATATTACGTGCTAAATTGTATTCCATGACATTTAACAAAGATGGAATTAGGGTTTGTCTCATCACTTTCTTATCTTCGCTTAAAGGGGCGAGTACTTTTACAGGCGTTTTCACTTCATTTACAAATTGTTTGCATTCACTTTCCCCAATCAATGAATATGTAATCACTTGATAAAGTCCTAAGCCTTCTAATCTCTTACGAATTTCTTTTACCATTTTTTCTTTTTTCGGATAAGTTCCTTGTTTCATTGGAACTACTGGCAATTTACCAGATACATGATCATACCCATAAATACGACCAATTTCTTCAATCAAATCTTCTTTGATATTGACATCTAATCTTCTCGTTGGAACAATTACATGATACGCTTCTCTATCTAAATTGTAAGTAAAACCTAAACGTCTTAAGATAGATTCCACATCTGTATTTTTTAATTCCATACCGAGTACTTGATTGATTTTTTCTAAAGTAATATCAATCTTTTTATTTTCTTTATCTGCTTGATCATAGCATAACATACCTATTTGGGTTGTTCCACTTGCATATTGTTCTAATAGTTCACAAGCACGCAATATAGCTTGTTTGGTACGATTTGGATCAATTCCCTTTTCATAACGACTACTTGCTTCACTTCTTAAAATAGCTTTGGAAGTATAGCGAATATGAACTGGATCAAAAATGGCAGCTTCGATAAAAATATGTTTGGTATCTTCTTCTACTTCTGTAGATAATCCTCCCATGACACCCGCTAATGCAACTGCCTCTTTCTCATTTGCAATTACAATATCAGATGCTTTTAATTCACGCATTTGTCCATCTAAAGTGGTTAAGGTTTCCTTTTCCTCTGCCATACGAACGACAATGTGGTTTCCTAAACGATCTGCATCAAAGAAATGCAATGGTTGCCCATATTCAAGCATGACATAATTACTAATGTCTACTACATTGTTAATCGGACGAATTCCACAGGCCATCAAACGTTCTTTGATAAATTGTGGACTTTCTTTGATACATACATTATCTACTCTTTTCCCCAAATAAATAGAACAATTATCAGTTTTTACATCCAATTGATAAGATGCGATAATATCATTTCCTTGTTCATGTACAACGGGTTCTTTTACCTTTACAGGTCTATCATAGATAGCACCTACTTCATAGGCCATACCAATCATATTCATCAAGTCAGCACGGTCTGCCGTTAATTCAAAATCGATAATGGTATCATCAAATTCTAAATATGCTAAAGCATCCATACCCACTTTTGCATCACTAGGTAATTCGTGAATTCCTGTTTTGTCTTCTTCTTTTAAATATTTGGATTCTAATCCTAATTCTGATAAAGCACAAATCATTCCATTGCTTTCTACGCCTGCTAGCTTGGCCTTTTTAATGACAATCCCATCAGGTAAGGTAGCTCCTACTTTCGATACAATGACCTTCAGTCCTTTTCTGACATTCGGTGCACCACAAACAATTTGTACCGTTTCATCACCTAAATCTACCTGACAGATATGTAAATGGTCTGATTCAGGATGGTCTACACATTCTAGTACTTCACCAATTACTAAATTGGTTGCTTCACAAAATGGTCTCATCTCTTCATATTCATTTCCTGCAAATACCATTTTTTCAGCTAGTTCTTGCATATCGATATCCTGAATATCAATGTAATCACTGATAAATTTTTTACTCAAACGCATCTTACTCACCACCTTCTACACGATTGAAATCACTCAAAAACCGTAAATCATTGGTATAAAAACTACGGATATCTTGAATACCATATTTCAACATGGCAACTCTTTCAGGACCAATTCCAAAGGCAAATCCTGTATATTTTTCAGGGTCATAACCACAACCTCTTAATACATTGGGGTGTACCATACCAGAACCTAATATTTCAATCCAACCAGTTTCTTTACAAATAGGACACCCAACTCCCCCACATTTGAAACAACTGACATCGACTTCAATACTTGGTTCAGTAAATGGGAAAAAACTTGGACGAAAACGGATTTCTCTTTCTTCACCAAATAATTTTTTGGCTAAAATTTCCAATGTTCCTTTTAAGTCTGCAAGAGAAATATCTTTATCGACAACTAAACCCTCTATTTGGGTAAATTGATGGGAATGGGTTGCGTCATCATCATCTCTGCGATATACTTTCCCTGGACAAATCACACGAATCGGACTTTTTTCTAAATTGGCATCCATCGTTCTTGCCTGAACAGGAGAAGTTTGACTTCTCAGTAACACCTCTTCTGTAATATAAAAACTATCTTGGGCATCTCTCGCAGGATGTCCTTTTGGTAGATTTAATTTTTCAAAGTTGTATAAATCGGATTCAATTTCTGGTCCTTCTACGACATCATATCCCATGGATACAAATATTTCTTCTATCTCATCAATCACTTTGGTAAGGGGATGCGTTCCTCCTACTGATAATTTGGTTCCTGGTAGTGTAACATCAATTGTTTCATTTGCCAGTTTTGCATCCAATAAAGATGCTTCTATTTCCTCTTTCTTTTGGTTGAGAAGTTCTGTTGCCTCATTTTTAATGGTATTGAGTAGACTACCAAATGCTTTTTTTTCTTCGACTGGAATTTCTTTCATCAAATTGGATAATTCCGTAATACTACCCTTTTTTCCTAAAAATTCTACACGTAAGTCATTTAAAGAACTCAGATTATCGACTGTTTCCAATTTTTTTAATAATTTTTCTTTGATACTATTTACTTTTTCCTGCATATAAATCCTCCTTATATTATATCTCTTTTTTTCATTTTAAAATGAAAGTGATAAATCAAAGCTAGACTACACCTCCAACAAAAAACACATCCTCATTTAAGGACGTGTTAACGCGGTACCACCTTAATTCATAGATAAAATCTATGCAACTCATTACTATAACGCGTTACCGTAAAATAAGCATAGAAGGTGAATTCAAAAGGATGTTTGATTCGCTTTCCACCAATTGCGAACTCTCTTTTACAAACGAATACCTTTTTACTACTTCTTCATCACAGCCTTTGACATTGATATAAGTATATCATAATTTATTATTTTTTCAAGTAATTTTATCTTTTAAAATATTATTTTGTTTACTATTCATCATACCACTCAATAGTATCTTTCAAATCTTTTCTAGCTCTTTGTTTTGGATTTTGATTTGCATATCCAAGGGCTAAAGCACAATTAAGTTCCATTGCTTCATGTCCTAACATTTTAGCTACATCAGCTGCTACATAAACTGTATCTCTTATCCATAAAGATCCTATACCTAAATCAGTAGCCCTTAAACACATATTTTCAACACAAGCACCTATCGATAGATTATCTCCTACAATCCAATTGTCATTTTTTTCTCTCAATAATGAATCACCCCGCTGCAGAGCAGACGGGGTATCACAAGGTGTTACAACATCAAATATAATTGGGTATAATCAGATTCACAACCTTGATTTTTTACATATTCTGCGATTGCTTCTTCGCTTGTGCTCTTACCCACTGTTGCAACAAAATAGCCGTCTGTCCAAAACTCTCCGCCCCATAATTCTTCTTTAACCTCCGGACATTGTGCAAATACTTGTTTTGCCGTTATACTTTTTATTATTTTTATCAATTGAGTCACGCTATATTTCGGTATTGTTTGTACTAGAAAATGTACATGATCCCTATCTGCTCCTATTTCTAAGAAATATATATCATAGCGTTCCTCAATTTCAAGACATATTTGCTTCAATGTCCTATCTACTTTCTCGCTTATTACTTTTCTTCTATACTTTGTTGGACAGACTATGTGATACACCAAGTTTGTTACATTATGACTCATTCTTATATAATCGCTCATCTGCAATCACCACTGTTAGTATACTTTATTTTTTATCCCGCTGCAAGCAGACGGGGAATTATACCCCTAACAATAACAGTTCACTGAACTGTTATTGTTTCGATTAAATCCATACGGCAAATAAGACCCCACACATTGCTAATATAAGACCAAATACCCAAAACATTTTTACAATATCTCTCTCATCCCATCCTAATTTTTCAAAATGATGATGTAATGGCGTCATCAAGAATATTTTTTTACCACAATATACCATAGATATTGTTTGAATGATGCAAACAAGTGTTTCAATAATAAATACACCTGCAATAATAACAAATGTAATTTCATGATTGGTTAATATTGCAACACTTGCCATCGTAGCTCCTAGCGATAGAGATCCTGTATCACCCATAAAAATTTTAGCAGGATGTGTGTTATAAAATAGAAATCCAAGCAACGCTCCCACTAAAATAAAACAAAATACAGCAATACTTTCATAGCCAGATACCCAAGTTGAATTCCAAGCAATCAATCCCATTGCTAAAAAGGCAATCAAAGAAAGTCCACCTGCAAGTCCATCTAATCCATCTGTTATATTAACAGCATTACTACTAGCAACTAATATAAATAGTAGAAATAATCCATAAAGCCAACCCATGTGAATTTCAATTCCCAATGTATGAATATTTAAACCTGGATTATGTCCACTTTTAATAAAGATGTAAAAAAAGAAAATTGCAATTACCAATTGACCAAATAATTTTTGAATTTCAGTAAGTCCTATATTATTTTTTCTACGAATAATTAGATAATCATCTATAAAACCTAATATACCATAAGCAATAAATACTAATAATATAATTCCTAAATTTTCACTCCATTCAATTTTATTCATCCATAAAAGAAGAACAATCGTTACAATGGTTGGCAAAATAAAAATAAAGCCTCCCATAGTTGGAACTCCATCTTTTCCTTTGTGCTTTTCTTTTAAAAAGACACTTACACTTTGTCCTATTTTATTTCTTTTTAAAAATGGAATCAAAACAAATCCACATAAAATAGCTAATATAAATCCAATCATAAGTGCAAGCATTGCTTTTGCCAAAATTAACATAGTATCAACTCCAATATAAAACTAGTATAGCACAACTTAATTTTGTGTGTAATGAAAAACAATAAAGAAACAATGACTTTACAATTTTATTTTTCTTCTAAGTAAGCTAAAACTTCTTTTTTATCATTAAAGGGAATATATTCTTTTTCAATAATCATAAATTCCTCATGCCCTTTTCCTAAAATTAGAAGAATATCGTTCTTTTTCAGTAAATCAATTCCTTTTCGAATAGCAAGTCTACGGTCTAGGCAAACTTCATAATGGTCACTTTTTAACCCAGAAATCATATCATTTACAATTTGATTTTTATTCTCAAAATGGGGATCATCATTCGTAATAATAAAGTATGTTGAAATTTCTGCAACCATATTTGTCATAATAGGACGTTTGGTGCGATCACGATCTCCTGTACATCCAAAAATGGTATAAATATTACCTTTTTGAAATTCCTTTACTGTAGAGAAAAGATTAGAAAATGCATCTGGTGTATGAGCGTAATCAATAATAATACTGTTATTTTTATAAAGTATTGTATCCATTCTACCAACTGGTGGTTTTAATTTTGGAAGAAGATCAGCAATCTTATTATGTGGTATTTGCATCTGATTCAATATTGTTATCATACCCAATATATTATATATATTATAACGTCCTAATAATAACGTATGAACTTTATATTCCATATGATCTACTTGATAGGTAAAATCTGTTCCTACTGCTGACATATTATAGGAAATAATTTGATAATCAGCATTTTCAAAACCGAAAGTAATGTTATGATTTTCTTTTAATAAAAAATAATTATGATAAGAATCATCGTTATTGATAATCGCAACTCCATCGTATTTTAATCGTTTGAATAATTTTTGTTTCGCAAGCGCATAATTTTCCATTGTACCATGTTCATCTAAATGATCTTGTGTTAAGTTAGTAAACAATGCATAATCAAATTGTATCATTTCACAACGACCATTTTCTAATGCATGACTACTAATTTCCATGACAACATTTTTACAACCTGCTTCGTATGCTTGCATAAATAAATCATACATATCACAAATATCTACAGTTGTATTGGGAAGATTGGATATTTTCTTACGAATATAAAAACCAACTGTACCAATATATGCTGTTTTTTCTCCTAACAGATTTAATGCATCATGTAGAAGCATTGCTGTTGTTGTTTTTCCATTCGTCCCTGTAATACCAATTAAATTCATTTGTTCTAAATATTGATTATAGTGTTTTTTTAAATATTCTTTTAAATATAATCTCGTATCTTCTACAACAATTGTTTCTACACCATAATCTCCATCTCGCTCGGTCACTACTTTCTTTGCACCAGCTGCAACTGCATTTTGGATATATTGATGCCCATCATTTACTTCGCATTTTACTGCAACAAATGTATCGCCTAATTTTATTTTTCTTGAATCTGTTTGTATATCAATCATGGCTACACTTCCTAACGATTGTTGTTTTTCTTTTACATAATATCATTATTTTAGTGAAAGAGCAACATCTACTCTTAGCTTGTACAAAAAAAGAAAAAGAAAACTAAAATTTTCTCTTTATTTTAATTTAAATAGCTCTTCTTTTATAATCCTCACTATCATCCATTTCTACAAATTGAGTTGCAGTTGGAATTGTTATCACATCAGTATTCACAGTAGAATTTATTATATTATACTCTCTGGATTGTTGTTCATAATATGCATCTATTTTTGTCAAACCAAAATATTTCTTTGGATTCTTCATCACATTTGGGCAACTCACTATATTTGCTCTAAAATCCTTCTCATATCTTCCTATTTTTTCTATTTTTCGTTTTTTTTCCATTTCCTCTTTGGGAAGAGCAAAAAAATGATATATTAAAGATTTTTCGATCTCATTTAACTGGCTAAGTCCACCGTTTTGTCTATGTACTGCGTTATAATTTGCATAATCATTTATGATTGCTAATTTATGTTTAAACAAAATATTTTTTAAAAGTTCACCATCATCTTTTAAGGTAGCTACTAAAATTTGATTTTCTGTTAAAATATTCATCAGATTCGTAATAATTTGCTCATCTTCAGAGATTCCAAATTCACTATCATTTCCAACCAGATAATTTGCATATATTTCAAGTGCACCTTTTTTGATGGAATATAAACTCTGGTCGTCTAACCCTTTTCCTGATTCTTTAATAATTGCCATTTCCAAAAGTGCTTGACATAATACATTTTTCTGATCTCCAATTTGATCTATTTGGAAACAAATACTATTTTCTTCTATATTATAATGATACGCTTCACGATTGATAAATTTTGCTCCTTCTTCAAATGAGACTGTTTTCAATCTTTCTACTAATAATTCTCTTGGTAACGTCATTTGACGATACATTTCTTTCACCAAAAGTAATAAATTTTGTTTTGCTTCTTCATTTAATTTTTCATTTTGAGCTAAACTATTTTGTACCTGTTTCATAAATGTTTGCATATCATCACCTACTGTTCATTTTATCACACATTTATAAATTTGAAAATGATTTTCAGAAAAATAGAAGAAAAAATACAAATGCAGAGAAGGTTCCTAACAATAATCCCATCAATACTTCTAATGGTTGATGTCCTAATTCTTCTTTCAACTTTTTATATCCTGTTTTCCATTTTCCTCTTTCAAATTTTTCAAACATCATATTAATGGCCTGTGCTTGTTTTTCACTTTCTAGTCTAAGTCCCATAGCATCGTATGCAATAATCAACATAAAAATAAGAGAGATAGCAAAAATAGGGCTATCAAATCCTAATGTATATCCAATTAACATTGTAATAGAGGAAGAAAAAGTAGTATGACTGCTTGGCATTCCCCCACTACCGTTAAAGAGTCTCGACCAATTACACTTTTTCGTTTGAATTGTTTCAATTGTAAATTTTATAATTTGGCAAATGATAAGTGTTGTAAAGGGACAAATTAAATATAAATAACTTTTCATATAAACTCCTATCTAAATTCTGCTTTATTTAAGTTTTGTAAAAAAATTTTGCTCTTTAAATAAAGTCCTGTATACCTGTCATAATAATTTTCCAAGAAAGTATTGATTTCTTTTTTCACAGATTCATTGATTTCTAATGTAGATATTTTATCAATATCTACATAGTAAAACATACGAACCAATTTAATTGCTTTTTCACTAACAATTTTCTCGCCTGTTAAACAGTGATTACAAACATAACCACCTCGATCGCTAGAAAGTGTTGCGATAGAGGTTTTTCTTCCACATACACTACACGCGTCTATTATTGGCATAACCCCCAAATATTCTAAATATTTAAGTTCTAATATATTCGTTAATACCAAAGGGTCAAAATTTTCATTTATTTTTTTGAGCGTTGAAATCAGTAACTGATAAATTTCCTCATTTTGGTTTTGTTTCATGACTTGTTCTGCCAATTCTAATACAAAACTTGCATAACTAATTTTAACAATATCTTTTTTAATTTCTTTCAGTGGATCTATGACATCCACACCGACCAACGTGGATAGTTTTCCTTCTTTATAATGCATATGAAAAAGACCGTAGGTCATTTTATCTGTTACACTCCTTAAATCGCTTTTTAGAGTGCGAGATCCTTTCGCAATACAACTGATAATCCCATATTCTTTTGTTAAAATTGAAATGATCTTGCTTGTTTCACTATAAGCTCTCTCACTGACTATAATTCCCTCTATTTTTTCTATCATAATGCAAACCTCTTTAGAAATTATTTTTTATTATTTTCTTGTTTCTCTAATTCTTTATATTTCATATAATACTCTATTTTCCCAGTATTTTCAAATAAATCCCATAATAATTGTTTTTGCATAAAATTCACCTTCCTATTTTATGATAAGGATTTTTTCTTTATTTTATACAAAAAACAATTCTACAAAAATTTCACTCAAATTCATGAAAACCAAATTCTGCTAAATACTTTTCTTTATCACGCCATTTTGGAATGGTTTTCACATAGGTTTCTAAATATACTTTTTTTTCTAATAATTCTTCTAATTCTTTACGAGAGCGAATTCCAATTTCTTTGATTTTACTTCCTCGAGATCCAATCACTATTTTTTTAAGAGAATCTCTATCTACAATAATAGCAACATGAATATGGTAACTATTTTCTCCTTTTTCGATTGCTTCTACTACGCAGGTCAAAGAATGTGGTACTTCTTGGTCGGTTAATTCAAATACTTTTTCTCTTACAATTTCTGCAATAGTAAAGGTAAGTGGTTTATTGGTAATTTGATTTTGTTCATAATAAG
This sequence comes from uncultured Caryophanales bacterium, assembly GCA_947089915.1. GTDB lineage: Bacteria > Bacillota_I > Bacilli_A > RF39 > UBA660 > UBA5026. Next base: position 19,168 of record CAMUMB010000011.1, read on the forward strand.
GTATCGAATCTGGTAAATAATTTTTTAGTACAGAGATTAAAGTATCCGTATTGTTGTTCTTTAAAGCAGATACGGGTACAATTTCTTTGAATGGGTACAAATCTTTATAAACATTAATTTTTTCTAATAAAGTATCTTTAGACAAACAATCAATTTTATTTAATACCAAAATTACTGGCTTATCTGTTTCTTTTAATTTATCAATAATATATTGATTCCCTTTACCAAATGTTTCACTTGCATCTACTAGAAATAAAATCACATCTACATCATCAATACTATAATAAGCTTGACGGTTCAAATAGCTTCCTAATTTATGAGATGGTTTATGAATTCCTGGAGTATCGACAAAAACGATTTGAATATCTGGTTCATTGTAAATTCCTTGAATCATATTTCTCGTTGTTTGCGGTTTACTCGATGTGATCGCTACTTTTTTACCAATAATTTGATTTAGCAATGTAGATTTCCCTACATTCGGTCTTCCGACCAAGCTCACAAAACCACTTCTCATTTGAATGCCTCTTCATCAAAAGGATAAGGACATAAATCTTTTATCAATACTTCTATCGTTTCTCCTTGACTGTTGTAAGAAACAATTTTAGTATCCAAATCACAATAATCCATTAAAGCTTGTCTACAAATAAAGCAAGGGAAAATATTTTGTTCTGTTGTGTTATATAGGTATAGGGTTTTAAAATCACCTTTGTGATACCCATGGGCGATTGCAGAAAATAGAGCTACCCTTTCCGCACAACTTCCTGAAGCAGGAGATGAGGTTTCTACATTCACACCTTCAAATAAATTTCCATCCTTGCATTCTACAATACAAGCAACTGAAAAATGATAATAAGGTGTAGACGCATTCTTTATGAGTTGTTGTAATCTTTCTTTCATATTAGTATCCTCCATATGTTTCATTTTACCGTTTTCAAATCAAAAAGTCAATTTGCTGTTCCACAGTAAAAAAGAAGTTATGACTTCTTTTATAATCTCACATCTTTTTCTTTACTGGGTTTTCAGTGGTATGAATCACTGGAATTCCCCACATACTAGTTCTTTTGGTATTAAAGTCAACAGGGGTTTCATGTATAAATTCATCTCCAGATTCTATTGAAACTCTTATATCATCCATCCCTATTAATAAATATTCTTTCTTATCATCTACTGCTAAGACATCCCAATTATCATTCGGAATAGCAGTCCAACCTAAATCATATGGATAAATAATTAAATGTTGTATATATTCTTTTTGCTGATCTTTAAATATTCTATCTATCTATCTCATCAGCTATTTCCTTATATATGTATTGCCCTCTATTTCTAATATATGCGAGGTAGCATGCTTCAGATTTTGTAATGCACATACTATTATTTTCTATATCAAAATTATCTACTAATAATAAAGTTTCCGCAAGGTTTGTCCACCCCAACAATAATGACGCCAATCGATTTGTACCCAAAAATTATCTGGAATCGTGATATCCGAATATCCATATTTTTTTAAATATTCAAGGTATTCTTGCGCATTAATTACTGAAGTATCTATATATACTAAGTCTCTTTTATAATCTTTAAAAGTTAAAAAAGGCTTTACATCTTGATAGTATCTATCTTCTTGAAAATTTCTCGTATCTTCTATCCTATAGTACCCTCTTTCAAGTTTAGGACACGAATAACCTTTTGGAATAGTAAGTGGTTTCTTTTCGTTTTTTGGATGAAAGTAAAGTTTATAAAAGCATTCATTTCTTACTTTACGCAATTTTATTTCTACATCATAATTATCAATTGGCATTATTCCTACTATTATTCCATCTTTTCTAAACACTAATACATTATTATTCTGTTCTACTGTATATGGGTACATCAAATCCATATAATACATAAATATCTTTCCCCCTAAGAATTACATTATTTTTAAAATATTCAAACAATTAAATATTATTAAGATAATTTTTTAATATACCGATTTTACTAAAGGAACTTGACTACATTTATCTGTAATACTTGTTAACATCTTACTTTTCTCTTTCAATTCTTCATCATTAAAAAACTCAATATTCGTTGTTATTTCAGTACCATTATAAACCACATATGGAGAATCGGTATTATAAAATCCTACTTCTGTATCACAATCACAATTTTTATTTTCAATTATAATTCCAGTTGCTTTTAATAAACTATTGTCAAATACTATGCTATCTGAATCTAGATAAATTTCAGGAGCACTTATTTTGGATTTCCAAATAATGGTTTTCTTCGATTTAATATTTATTTGTCCGTGATTTTCAGCACAAATAGTAGAATTCTCTATTTTTAAATTATCAACTTCTATATTAATACCGAAGTTATTTTCTCCATATTTTTTTAATTCGTATTGATTTATAAAATTTTCATTTTTAATTTCTAAATTTTTAACTTTTCCACGTAAAAATGCATTTCCACACTCCTTAAAATCAGTCCAGCAAATGTATCTATTATTTTCTAAAGTTATAGTGTCTGCAAAGGGAATTTGGATTCCAATATTAAATGTACAATTTCTAAAAATAATATTTGAAAATATTGATGAAAGATTTACAACAGTATCAAAACATATTCCATCAAAAATATAATATACAGGTTTGTTAAGTTTAAAATAATCAACTAATTCTCTTGATTTATCATATACAGTATTCATTCCATTACAACGTAGCTCATAATATGCTCTTTTTGCATTTTTTTCTAGCAATTTTTGGCTAGCATAACAAATTATACAATCTTCTAATTCTTCAATAGTACCAATTCTTGGTATAATCCGTTTTAAAAATTTCGTTCTATCCCTTTCATATTTTAATCTTTCAATTTTTTTTGAAATATCCATAATATCCTCCTCTCCAACAATTTCTTAAGTGAGTATTATTATAACAAAAATATATTATCAATCAAGTTCTTTCATTTAAATATTTAACACATAAAAGTTTTTAGATATCTTCCAAGTAAAATAGCAAAGAATCTGACAAAAGAATAATTTTTCTAACTAATATTCAGAAAGCAACGGGTTAATATCAAAATATCGTAAAAGTTTTTGCATATTTACTTTAAAACAAAGGCTTTATTTAAAAAACTAAACTTTTGGAATAAAAATAATAAGCCCTATTATAATAGACATGAAGCAGAAAATCAAGGAAGCACCAGATGCAGTATCTTTGGCGATTTTGATTAGAGGGTCAGACTTTAATGTAACACGGTCACATATGGCTTCAATTGCGGAATTGATGAGTTCTGTTGCTGTAACAAGGCCTATTGCAACAATACAAAATAACCATTCTACTGTAGAGATTTGAAAATAAAATCCTGCTGAAATCACTACAATAGTAGCAAGTAAAATAATATACATGTTATGTTCATATCGTAGTGCATACCATAGACCATTTAAAGCATGACAAAAACTTTTTACATAACGAATGAAAAAATTACCTTGATCCTTATTTCGTGATTCCTGCTTCATTTAAAATATCCTCCTGTAATCCAAACATTACTTTCTCATCCTGTTCATTCATATGATCATATCCTAGCAAATGCAAAAATCCATGTACTGCAAGAAAGCATAATTCCCGTTTTAAGCTATGTCCATAAAGAATAGCCTGTTCTTTTGCCTTATCAATGGAAATATAAATATCTCCAAGTAGTCTATAATTTTCATAGGTAATATCTTTGGTATCTTCTAGTGCAAATGTAATAACATCTGTTTCTCTATCGATATTACGATATTCCTTATTTAATTTATGAATATAAGGGTTGTCCACGATAACAACATTAAATTCTACTTGACCTAAATTTTGGTTTGCAATTGCAATTTCTAAAACTCTTTCTATCTCTTTGGTTTCTGCAATTGTTTCGTTTGTTTCATTAAATATTTTAAACACTATATAATCCCCACTTCTAATACTTGATACAAATATCCTAAAATAATACATAAAACAGTAATGGCAATTACGTTATAAAAAATTTGATTCTTTAAAAAATTTGGAAGCTTACCCTTTATATAATCAATCAATCGATATAAATAATATCCCAATAACCCTCCTAATACATTGAGCATAATATCATCTACATCAAAAACTCGTCCAATTAAAAATTGTGTCGATTCGATTGTACAAGAGACAATTAAACTTAAAAACAATATGATACTTTTCTTATTTAACTTCAAAAAATAGGAAATAAAAAATCCATAGGGAAGAAACATGAGCAGATTTCCTGCCACATTTCGGAAAAACATCGTACTAAAAATGCGATAACGAAACATTTCTTTGAATGGAACAAAGTTAGAACTTGACCAGCTTACATCTTGGAATGTTACCACATGAAACAAGCACATAACATAAATTACAAATCCGAGTGTTATCAATTCTTTGTACAAAATAAATGGTTCATGATTCATCCATAAATAAACAATACGAATAGAAGATAAAATAACTGTAAAAATTAAAATCATTGGCCAAATATTTTTAAGAATATTGAAAATGGTTATATCAAGCACACCATCACCTACTGTTCTATTGTTATTGGTTCGATTGGTTTTGTATCTGTGATATCTTCAAGCACCGCAAAAAACAATTCTACTACTATTGTACGCTCATTTTCTTCTACTTTCAATTGCTGTACTCGAATTATTTCTTCTTTTTCTGATAATTGATCTTCTATTTTTTTGATAGCAGCCTCTTTTGCCTTCTCTATTGCTTCTTCTTTACTATAAGTTTCATCAATTATTACTATTTCTTTTTGATTTTCACGAGCAAAAGAGATGGGAAAAAGATTACTTTTCCAAATTGTTTTTGCTTCTATTTTTTTATTTTTATATGAATGAAAATTCAATAGTTCGATTCGCTTATTTAAAAACTGATACGTATACACATTATTTTTTTTACCTGTTTCTTTTTCTTCATAATAAGAAAGTGGATATTCAACCGTTGATTTATACCATACTTCTCCATAAATTTTTCCATTTGCAGCTACCTGTTGTTTCATTTCTTCATTTAATTTGATATTGCCACTAATTACAGTATCCCCTGCTTTTACATAATCATTTATATTTTTTATAATTTCGCCACTTTCTGCTTCTATTCGAAGTAAAATAGCAGATTTTTTGGAAACAATATCCTGTAATGGATACTGTATAGGCTCTTCCATTACAATGCGTTCTTCTAAGCGAACAATATATTTTGTTCCAACATTCTCAATTTCCAACCATTCAATTTTATCCTTGTACTTTTCTAATATAATATTTTTGATTTTCTGAATTTCTTGATAAGATTTTACAGGTTTCCATTTATCAATTCCATTTAAGGAAAGTTCTTCTTGCAATAAATTACGCATTTCTTTACTATTATGAATTACTTCAACCTCAAAGATAGTATGCGTAAGAACAAAGAGAAACACAATTCCAATACAAAAAGCAAGTATCATATATTTATTTTTGAAGAGTACTTGTTTGATTCGTTCCATACCATATACTTGAGTAATAGAGATCTCATAAATTGTTTTTATTTCCTCTACTTTTTCGTAATCTGTTTTTTGAATTATAATATTTGCTTCATCATATTTTACATATTCAATTTCATATAGCTCTATATTTTTCATATGAAGTCGCTTTAAAAAACGCTCTATATTTTTTCCCTTTACACAGACACGTACTTTACTACGAAAATAACTTAAAAATGTATTCTTCATGAAAATCACCTAAGTTCTATATTTTTAATATCACCTGTTACTAATACTTCATCTGTAAGTAATTTGGAAACAACTAAGTGATTTCCTGTAATCACTGCAGTGCCTCGTTCATATTTTAGCATTACTTTATTGGAGTCAAAATGACCAATACTATCATAATTCACAACATTTACTTTCCCATTTAAAATGCGAATTTGAAATTCATCTTCTAATAAATAGTTTCTTAAATTCTTTATTATCTGCATGAATATCACCTATGCTAGTGTATGAAAAAAAAGCTTGATTTATGAGTATAATAGAAAAAACTGCATTAGCAGTTTTTAATCTTTTAGTGCTTTAAACATTTTCTTCCATAGGTCCTTTGAAGAATAGTTTAAAATGCCAACTTTATAAATTTTTAATCCGTATTTAACTAGTAAGAAATTTGTAGCAATCATTAACACAATTGAAATGAGTACATCTATAATTCCAATTTGTCCTAGTACTAGTAAAGTTGGCGATAAAATAGCCGAAATAAGTGGTACATAAGATAACACACGGATAAATAGTGCACCATCAAATACCCCCGCCATCATCGCTAAATAATAACCGATTAGAGAAATAATAACAATTGGTGTTTGTAATTGCTGAAAATCTTCAGAATTGGTTGTCATAGAAGCAAGAATTCCTGCTAATAAAGAATAAGCTAAGAAAATCAGTAGCATTAGTATAAGTGCAAGTGGAATAATATATAACAATTTAGAGATAAATTGTGTGCCCATAACATTGCTCATTACTTTTCCTACTTCTCCACCTAGAATATTAGAAATACCACCATTTCCGAGTAGTTGACGAATGAAAAGTCCAATTGCTCCATAAATGATAAGTAAAATGCCTTGGATAATGACAAACAAATTTCCAGAAATTACTTTCGAAAAGAAATGGGTTTTTGGTGATACATTGGAGATAATAATTTCCATTCCTCTTGTGGTTTTTTCATCATTGACTTCTGCGCCAATCATTTGTACTAAGAAAAGTGTTAACATGAAAAATGGTAAAATGATAACTGGAAATACAGTAGTCATAATCATTTCCATATTTTCATCTTCTGTTTTTTTACTTTCATCTCTATACAAACGTTTGATTTCAACGGATGCATAAAGCTTGTTCAATTCTTCTTCTGTTAAATTGCTCTTCTCTATTGCAAGCATTGTTTTCGTATTATTGACTGCTGCTGATAACAGTTGAAAGTCAATGGTATCAATATATCCGTCTGTAACAAGTGTAACATCTAATACGGTTTGTTCATTTGGTTGAATAATAAATACATAAGCATCTTTTTCCTCTTCAATCAATGAGAGTGCATCTTCTGCTTTTACTTCACTTGATACCACTTCATAAGAAGATTTTTCTTCCCCACTAAAATTGATACTATTCAAATTGATTTGTTCTTTTAAAATATCAAATGTCTCATTGGTTTCATCAACGACATACACTTTTGTTACTTTATCAAAATCACCACCAAAGAAAGTAATAATGCTATCAATATTGATAACTCCTGCAATGATAACTGCAAGTAATACATTAGCAATTAAAAACCATTTTGTTTTGATTTTTCTTTTTAAACTCATTGCAGTTAAAAATTTCAATTTAGTTTTCAAAAGACTCACCTACTTTCGCAACAAATATTTCATTTAAAGAAGGTTCTTCTACTACAAATTTTGTAATATTCTTTTTCTTCTTTACGACATCGAATACATTAGAAACCATTTCGTTATTTTCAATTTTAACTTCTAAGGCATCCCCATATTCTTCTACAGAAACAACACCTTTGATTTTTTCTAATTCTTCTTTCTCAATATCTCCCTTGATAAAGATATTCTTTTTGCGATATTGTTCTTTTATGTCTTGTAAATATCCTTCAATCACGGGTTTTCCCTTTAATAAAATGACTAATTTCTTACAAAATAATTCTACATGCTCCATACGATGAGATGAGAAAATAATCATACTACCTTTGGATGCCATTTCGATTATTTTTTGTTTGAATAGTTCTACATTGAATGGATCTAATCCAGAAAATGGTTCATCTAAAATAAGCAATTTTGGCTCATTTAAAATAGCGGTTATAAACTGAATTTTCTGCTGATTTCCTTTGGATAATTCTTTAATCTTTTTGTCTCTATACTCTGAAATTCCAAATTCATTGAGTAATGTATCCATTTTTTTGATAACTTCGCTTTCTTTCATTCCTTTTAAAACACCATAATAAAGGCATTGCTCTTTTACGGTTAATTTTGTAAGTAAACTTCTTTCTTCTGTTAGAAAACCAATTTGATCTGTAACATCATAATCAATCTTCTTTCCATCTAAGGTAATACTTCCTTCTGTTGCATCTAGTAATCCCATAATCATACGGAATGTTGTGGTCTTTCCTGCACCATTAATTCCAAGTAACCCAAATATTTCTCCTGATTTCACCTCAAATGATAGGTGATCTACAGCTAGGAAATCACCATAATATTTGGTTACATTATCTACTTTTAACATAACTTCACTCCTAACTATTATCATTTTACTACTAGAAATCTGTTTTGGCAAATATATTTGATATTCTTATTTTATATTCACTTACACAATAAACATTTATTCCTAAAACTTATATTAAAATCTTTTAAATTTTTTACTATTCAATCATTTCAACTATTTGATTTAAACTCCAGCAAAAGAAATCACCTTTTCTTTCATGATTTGTCTCTTACTTATAATATAGTCGAAATGTTTTGAATTTCCTTCTCTGTATGAAAAAAGAAATCTTTTTTAGATTTTCTTTGGTTCTTTGTCAAATAGTGTTGGTGAGACCAAAAACTAATGATAAAAGAAAAG
>CAMUMB010000012.1 GCA_947089915.1 uncultured Caryophanales bacterium
ATCTATGCTATATGCAAACTATTTTATGATTTATTTTGACATTTTTAGTATAACATATCGATTTATCTATTTCAATATTTTTTCTGTTTAATCTTTATGTTCTATCGTGAATTTTAATTTGGAATTCCGTTTTTAACTAAATAACGGAATTAAGTCTGATTATAGTATAACGAAATGTAAAATCAAGGGCGAATGAAATGAGTTTATAAAACCCTTGATTTTTAAATTTCATTGATTATGATAAGTAATACAAATAAAGTTTGTCTTTGTTTGTTATCAATTTATTAATTAAATATTTAGGTTTTCTATGATACTTTGTATTATAGAAAACGGAAATAACCTCTGCATTTTCATTGTGGGATAATTTATACAATTATTAGTTAAAATTACATCTTTTATCAAGCTTATTTCCGCTTAACGATATAAAAACGGCGATAAATCTGAAAAAGAAAAAAGCCCCTAAAAAAACGGACTTTAGTCTAAAAATTTACGTTAATCTTTATGTAATGCGTTGTATGTAATATAAAATACAAGTAAACCTGCAAAAAATAATCCAATCCATAAAAGAGGGTTACTTCCATTTGCAACAATCCATCCTTGAAAATCCTTTGCAATCTTATTAATACTATCTACAATATTTAATAACATATTATTCACCTGATACCTTTCTATATGTTTTATGACCTTTTAACAATTTCTTGATGCCATGAGGATATGGAAATGCGACTGTCAGAATACTTGTTTCAATTCCTACAATCATTCCAACACCAAAAGTTTCATGCTCTACTTTCTCTCCGATATGATATTCAATTGATGTATCAATATTATCCCCTTTATGCATTTGCGTTTTTGTCTGCACTTTTTGTTCTTCATCTATCTCTAGATAGTTTTCATCAATTTCATCAATGAAACGACTTGGCATGTTATAACTCAAATCTCCAAATATTGTTCTTCTCCTTGCATTCACTAAATGGAGTGTCTTCTTTGCTCTTGTAACTGCAACATAACAAAGTCTTCGTTCTTCTTCAATCTGTTCCATATCCATTAAGGAATTACTATGTGGAAAAATTCCTTCTTCCATACCAATTAGGAAAACATGTTCAAATTCGAGTCCTTTGGCAGAATGTACTGTCATAAGCGTTACGACATCTGTATTATTCTTATGTTCTTCAATATCGGATACAAGACTAATTTCATTCAAAAAGTCTTCTAATGATATAATACCATTTTTTTCTTCAAATGTCTTGGTAATTGTCTTAAATTCTTCCAAGTTTTCTAAACGAATATCGGCTTCTAATGTTTTTTCATGCTCTAATTCTTCTTTTATCCCTGTTTTTTCTAGGATAAGATCAACCAATTCTGTTAAAGAACAATCAGTTTTTTGAATTTCTTCTATCATGTGTTTAAATGATAATAATTTTCCATCTGTAATTGTACCAAACAAACTCGTGTTCTCATTCATTGCTTTTATACTTAAAGACTCTAATGATTTTTCACCAATTCCTCTTTTTGGAACATTCACAACTCTCATAAAAGAAATATCATCATTTGTATTGTATATTAATTTCAGATAACAAATCAAATCTTTAATTTCTTTTCGATTATAGAAATAAAAACTTCCGACCACCTTATAGGGAATATTCTCTTTTAATAACATCTCTTCCATATTTCTAGATTGCGCATTGGTACGGTATAAAACTGCGATTTCTTTTTCTTTAACACCCTTCTTTAAAAGAGTTTGAATCTCAGTTGTCACATAAAATGCTTCATCTTTTTCATTATCAGCTTTATGATACTTAATTTTAACGCCTTCTTCATTTGATGTCCAAAGATTTTTTTCTTTTTTTTGTTTATTGTTCTTAATAATATTATTAGCCACATTTAAGATATTTTGCGTAGAACGATAGTTTTCCTCTAATAATATTACTTTCGTATCTTTAAAATCTTTTTCAAAATTTAGTATATTTTTATAATTCGCGCCACGCCATGCATAAATTGCTTGAGAATCATCCCCTACAACACAAACATTTTTATATTTTGCACTTAGCATTTTCGTTAACATATATTGTGCCTCATTGGTATCCTGATATTCATCAATTAAAATATATTCGAAGCGTTCCTGATATTTTTTTAAGATCTCTGGGTGACTCTGAAAAAGTTCAATCGGTTTCATAAGCAAATCATCAAAATCAAAGGAATTATTTGCTTTTAGTTTCTTTTCATAACGTTCATATACCTTTACAACAACTTCTTCATAGGTGGTAGCTGCATATTTTTCATATTCTTTCGCATTCATTAGTTCATTCTTCGCACCACTTATTTTATTACGAATGGCTTTTGGGTTATATTCCTTTGGATCATAACCTAATTCCTTAATAATTTTTTTAATAATGGTTAAGGTATCATCACTATCCATAATTGTAAAATTAGGTTTATAACCTAAAGCTTCATAATTTTCTTTCATTAGCTGTAAACCGAATGAGTGGAATGTAGAAATCGGAATCGTATAAGCAATAGAGCCTAACATACCAATTACACGGTCCTTCATTTCTTTGGCAGCTTTATTGGTAAATGTAATTGCTAGAATATGACTCGGATTGATTTTCTTTTCTTGTACCAAATAAGCAACTTTTGTCGTGAGTACTCTTGTTTTTCCACTTCCAGCCCCAGCAATTACCAAAATAGGTCCTTCTGTTGTTATAACAGCTTCTTTTTGTTTTTCATTTAAGAAATCTAAATTCATGAAATCACAACTTTTCTATTTCAACTTTTATTTATTTTTTCTTTCCTTTTTGATATTTTTCTAAATGATTCTTTACTATGTTAGTACTATCTCCTATTGAACAATGGCATTTTGTTTCACCATTTATTTTGACAAAGTCGTACCAAATTGTATATTCATCCGCATTTTCAAATGATTCCATCAGACTTTCCATTGTTTCTATTTGAAATTCTGTTAATTCTTCTGGAAACATAAACAAAAGTGATTTTCCATATTTTTTAATAGCATTCTCTCGGTAAGTAGTTGTATCGAGTATTACAATATCACCACGAGACACCAAAGCCAAACTGATTGTATTTGGATTTGTTCTAACATCCATTTGTTGTAGTTCTTCATCATCTCAATAATGAGTTTCAAAATATTTGGTAAACAATAATGTATGATTATATCCTACTTCTGTATGAGGAATCAAATCATAGATTCCACTTCTATTTACTAGCAAAATTTTAAATGGTAATTTATCAATCATAACATACGCTCCATTTCTTTTAAACTATAAATTCAAATGCTATAACTAGTTTATCATATTTTCCACAATACTGAAACAATAACTATTTTATTAACGTATCTTTTTTATATTGATATTTTAATTTATTTTTTGGACTTATAACTGATGTACCCAAATTTCTTTCAATATCCTCTTTCGCTACTTTTGCGGCATGACCACCTAGTTCTGCGATTTTCTTATTTTCCTCTAATCCATATGGTCTATGAACACTCGCAAGTTCTCTCGTTGCAATTTCTCCTAAATCAGTTAATACAACTTCTATATCTGTCATATTATCCCTTAATGATTCTTTACGAATCCCTTTGAATGCTTTATATTCAGCTGCTTTCATTCCAGACCATGATTGGTAGATTTCATTGGTTAATATCGCATATTCATAGTTCTCTGTAATTCCATTTTCCTTCCATATATCTGTCAATTTATTACGATTTAAAATTCCTTTTAATCTTGATTCTATCCATTCGTCTGAATAGCCACGATTCCGATAATACTGCACAGCCCTTTTAATTGCAAGTTCAGGATTAAATACTTCATCAATTCGGTCACTTCCTGTTTGTGCCAACCACATTTTAAATGGTTCTGCCTTTGGACTTGGAATAGATTCTATCAATCTTAATATTCCTTTTGTATCTAATGTATCAGTAATTCTTACTTTCCCATCTGCTGCTTTCATTTTCAACCGTACGATATTTTCGTACAGTTGACTTCCCTCTTCCTCTAATTTACCTTTCAAATCTGACCAATATCTTTTAGGAATGCTACTATCTGTAAGTACCCCAATTACATCAACAACACTAAAATAATAATCTTCTTTTTCAACATCCCATATACTTCGAATCTCACTTCCCTCAAATAACTTTGTAATTGTTTCTAATTTATTTTGTTTCATTTACATCTTCCTTTCTTATCTCTTACTTATATATACAACATATCTTCTTCAATTCCTTTTCATTATTTGAAATTAATTCAACTCTCGTTATCAAATAGCCAAAAAGAGAACTAGACTTGTATCTAGTTCTCATATTTTAATCACAATATAATTTACAATTTTTACTTATCTTCCGTCTCTTTTACAATATAAATTGGTCTATTCTTGGTTTCTAAATATGTCTTAGATAAATATTGCCCCATAATACCAGTACAAAATAGTTGAATACCGCCTACAAAGAAAACAATACAAACCATAGAAGGCCAACCGCCTGTTGGATCACCAAATATGAGTGTTTTTACAATGATGATAATGATTGCTATAAAAGAAACAATACAGAATAATAAACCAATCACACCTGATAACATCAAAGGCACTGTAGAAAATGCTGTAATACCATCTAAGGCATAGATAAATAATTTCCAAAAAGACCATTTGGTTTCTCCAGCTACTCTTTTTACATTTTCATATTCAATCCATTTGGTCTCAAATCCAACAAAACTAAATAACCCTTTTGAATAACGATTGTATTCTTTTAACGATAAAATGGCATCCACCACTTGCCTTGTCATTAAACGATAATCTCTTGCCCCATCTACCATTTCTACTTTGGACATACGATTGATTAATTTATAAAAACATCTTGCAAAAAAACTACGAATTGGTGGCTCCCCTTTTCTTGTAACCCGTCTTGTTCCTACTGAATCATATCCTTCCTTTTGAATGGCATCATACATCTCTATTAATAATTCTGGTGGGTCCTGTAAATCAGCATCCATTAACGTGATATAATCTCCTTTGGCATGCTCTAAGCCAGCATACATAGCTGCCTCTTTCCCAAAATTACGTGAGAATGATACATACCTTACTCGCTTATCTTTTTGATGAAGATTTTTGATTACTTCTAAAGTATTATCTTTAGAACCATCATTGACAAATAAAAATTCAAAATTTAAGTAATCCATTTGTTTCGCTATTTTGATAATTTCATCATAAAAATAAGGAATTGCATCTTGCTCATTATAACAAGAGACAATAACACTCAATAACTGTTTTTTCATACTAACTTCTCCTTTTGTATAATAAGTTATGACTGATACAAGTAATCATGTTGGCAATAAAAGTAATCCCTAACATTACCATTACACTTCCATTGCATAAATTAAACCATAGTATAAGCGCAAATGCAAGGAAAATAAACCAGACAAATTCAAAGAAATACTGATGTTTTTGGTATCTATACATAATGAATAGAATATAGGAAACAATCCAACCAATTGAGATGGCATCTATCGTATTCAATTTCCCTGCTAATAAGAAATATAATAGCGTTTGAACAATTAAAGCACATGTTATATAAAAAATGTCCAACATTATATTCTTCTTTTTATCACAATTAGTTGTTTCTATATAATTCGTAATTAAATTTAACATCTGTTCATTGCCAAGATGACATGTTTTTGGTTCAAATTGGTTTATTTTTTGAATCGCTTCTTTTAAATCCTCTACACCATTACAACCAATTAAATACCCTGCATTTGAAAATTTTTGAATGATTTGTATCTGATGATCATTTTCATGTTCTCCATACTTTTTCAGTCTTGGAATTGCTATTATTTTTTTATTTCGTTTCATCGCATCTAATATTGTTCCAACTCCACCATGGGTAATGATATAGTCACTATCATCGACATAATTTAAAAATTTTTTCATGGGGATCATCTTATGGATTTCCATATATTTTGATTTATAATTGGTAGAGCCTGCTTGTACAATTACTTTTTCTCGGATAATTCCATCCATTATAAGTCGCTCTATCTCTTTTAATAATCGTTCAAATTTTTTATCTTGTGTTCCTAACACTACAAATATCATTTAAAAATCCACCCCCCAAACTTGGATTTTGGATATACTTTTAACATGCTTTCCCACTGTACAATGAATAAATCTGCAAATAAATAAATGAGCTTGCCTGCTGCAGTTTTATTTTCGCTATTGGCAAAAGTTTCAATATAAATCACTTTACTTCCCATAATTTTGGCAATTGAGCACATCGGTCCTGCCGTATGGGAACCTGTTGTTACAATATAATCTGGTCTAAAACGTAAATAATGATATAAACTAATAAAACAATTGGCAAGTAAAATAAATGGATAAATCAACATATTATGTTTTGTGCCATAAAGTAAATAAGACGTTTTTTGAGGATATTTTTCTTTTAAAAATTGAGTTGCTTTGGTTTTTTCTGTTATAAAATAGGAATCATATTGTGAAAATAAGGACTCTAGTTGTAATAATTCATTGAGATGTCCCCCTTGGCTAGAAATCCATAATACTTTTTTCATAGCAAATCATTCTCTAATAAAGAAACCCATTCTTTTTTAATTTCTTTCATTTGATATTTTTCTGCTTTTTTATATCCATTATCTCCCATAATAATTCTCCTATTTTGATTTTGAATTAACTCACAAATTCGTTTTGCCATTTGATTTTTATCTCTATTGGAAACTAAGTAACCATCCCAATTATTACTGATTAGCAAATTAGCACCTTCTGCACTATCAAATGCAATACATGGAAGTCCATAAGAAAATGCTTCTAATAATACAATTCCAAATGATTCTGTCAAAGATGCCATTACATAGATAGAGGAATTTAGTAGACACTCGTTGATATAATCCTTATCCTGAAATCCATGTAATGTCACCGCATTGTCTAAATGCAAGCGGACTATTTTTTGTTCGATTAAATTTCGTTCTACTCCATCTCCAATGATATCCAAATGCCAATCTGGATTCATTTGATGTACAATATCAAAAACATCAATCAAATCTGTATACCCTTTTTCATGAGATAGCCTACCAACAGAAATCATTCTTTTTTCTGTCCGATTGGATATTTTTTTTGGAATATCTTCAATTGCATTTGGAATATAGAAACAAGGACATTCAATCTTCGGTTCATAAAATTCTTTTAAGTCTGGTGATACAACAACAAATGCATCTAAATTTTGTACCGATTTTATGATTTTCTTCGCATCCTTTTGATTGCCATGAGGATGGTTGTGTTCCCAGCCAATCTTGATAGTTTCTTTTTTTCCATATTTTCCTAACCATTTGTTATGAATATCACGTGTCGAAATGATAATATCACTATCACAATTCTGAATCGCTTCTATCATTTTGTTCTTTCTTAATTTTAAAATCTTTCTTGCTTTTCTATACTCTTGGTAAGTTTTGATAAGATGAATGTGCTTTATAGCATTTATAAATTCTTGTTTATTGGGCTTCATTTTTGGTAACAAATAGTGCACCTTTATATCAGAATTAAGAGGAAATGCTGGCTCTTCATATAGTTTATAGGTAGAAATAATTTCAATTTCGTATTTATCCGATAAGTTATTTGCAAGCATACTGATACAGTTTTCAATTCCTCCATATCCTAGATGGAGTGCCAAAATGGTCACCTTTTTCATGAATCTCACCTAATGGTATTATACGATAATTCGCTTTTTTAGTAAAGGAAAGTACAATAGGAAAATAACACTTTACAGAAAAAGACTACCCTCTAAATAGTCCAAAATTGTTTACTTCAAACTCGTAATAATTTTATTATAATGATAAAGATATTATATAATTTATTCGTTATCATCATTTAAATTTATTTTTCTAAAATCTAAGCTATAATTTCCATCAAAAAATTTTTCAAAAATCACACTATCGATTCCTAAATTTAAAAGTATATCATAGGTTACTAACTCATTTTCCTCTAACCGTAATACTTCTCTTAAAATCCATTCTCCTAGCTCACTATTGGGATTGGACATAATTGCCTTTCCGGCATCTTGACAAATTTTCATGGAGATATCCTTCTCACTAGGGAGTTTTACTTTAAAGCTTTGGTCCCTATCAGGAAAAAAATCTTTGTATTTTTTACGAAGTTCAACAGGAAAAGGTATATATACCTCATTTGCATTTCTTTTCCTTCCGCCTGCATTCCATTGATTTAAACCACTTTTGGGAGGCACAAATTTAACACCATTACGAACAGAATATAATGGAAGTACAATGGTTTCATTTTCAGTAACTGTTACAATATTTGCAAAGGAATTTCTTAATAGTTCAATCGGATTTTTTGCAATTTCTACCTCTATACTATCAAAATAATCATCTATATAGAATTTTTTTAATAGTGTACTCTTCGTTTTATTAAATCTATACTCATGTTTCCCATCTTCAAAGTAAATTGTATTTCCTTCCTCTTTCAAATTTTTAATATGATCAATATCAATTAAATCCATATTTTCTTCATAGAAATGAAACCCTACACTATTTCTTATTACACAGTGGTAAATTAGGCTTTTTAATCCATAGATGCTTTTTGTAGATTCTATTCGCTCATTTCTTAACTCAGATATTCTAATGATTTTCTCTTTAGGACTTAATTCACTATATTCGCTGGATTTTTTATCAAATTCAGCAATTTTTTGCCAAGTTTTTTGATTTCCTTCTAAAAATGTTTTTATCCCTATTCCAATATCAGCAATTTTAGCATCAGCAGTAACACATGAGCGTGCCAAATTAGTAGCGCCAAATGACATACAATATAAATTCTCAGGCACTCTATAATCAATCATCGGAATATCACTATCAGCAAATAACAATGATAACGAACCTATCATTTTTAAATCATTTTTATAATTTTTCCAATCTTTGTCTTTATAATTTATTATCTTCATAAATTAAATCCGTTTCTTTCATTGCTTTTACAATTTCTTCTGCAACCCTTTTTATTACTGGAACAGAAACTGCATTTCCTGCTTGCTTGTATACTCTTGAATCACATAATTCTTTTGGGATAATCATATCCTTAGGAAATCCTTGTAGTAATAGACACTCTCTAGGTAATAATTTTCTAATTCTGTTTTTATTATCTAAAATTAATGGTACATTATGTCCACCCATACCCATATTGGCAGTTAATGTTGGACACACACCTGTTTTATTTGCCCTTACATATACACGACGATATTGATAAATTGTATTATGCTCAGTAATATTTTTCTTTAATAATTGGTAGCAACTTTTATTTTTCTCATAAAGATATTTTTTATCAACATCGGCATTCCAATCCACTACCTTTTCAATCGTGTTTGTAAGTTTAATTTTACAAATATTTTCCCAGTCAAAATTTTGACTATCACTCGCATTCAGAAAACATACAATCAGTATTCTTTCTCTATTTTGGGGAACATTTCCATATTCACATGTATTTAAAATTTTCTCTTTCACAATATATTTTCTTTTTTCAAGCTCACTCCTTATGATATCAAATGTATGACCGTTGTCATGTGTTTTTAAATTTTTTACATTTTCTAAAAATAAAATTCTTGGTTTATTATTATTTTTTTCCATCTCATCAATTAACCGCATTATTTGACGGAACATATTGCCACGATTATCTTGGAATCCTTTTCTATAACCAGCAATTGAAAATGGCTGACAAGGAAAACCAGCTGATAAAATATCGATTTTTGGTATATCTTTTCCTTTTATATTACAAATATCATCTACTATTAGTTTGGTTTTTTTATGATTCAGGGTAAATGTAATTGCACAATACTTATCTACTTCATTGGCCCAAACGGGAATAACACCGGCTTGTTCAAATCCATAATCAATTCCGCCAATTCCTGCAAAAAGACTAGCCATTTTGTATTGTTTCATATCATTACCTCCCTTATTTTAACACTAATTTCTATCAATATTATAGCAAACTGACATAACTAAGTCTATTAATATTATCAAATTTTTCAAATGAAATTTTAGACCCTAGTTTTTCTTTCTAAGCCGATATTTTTTATTCTTTCACTATTAACATACCATATTTGTCCTTGATTTCCTTTTTATTACATCTAAAAACTGTAGATTTTTTCCACAGTTTATTTTTCAATAAATATTTTTCTTGTTATAAAATTCCATACCATCACAATTGCAGTCGCAACCAATTTACTTAACATATAATAGATTTTACCAACACCAGTCATCAAATACATAACCAATTGATTGATTCCAAGGCCAATCACACTAAGAATCGTAAATACAATAATCTCTTTATAGGTTTGTTTTTTCTTGACATCAAATACCCAATATATACTTGCGATATAATTGAATATTAAAGAAACTATAAATGAGATAACAGAAGATATCATGTAATGAATATAACAGAATTCCGTTAAAATATAAAGTAAACTATAGTCAATGAAAAAAGCAATAACTCCTACAACCCCAAATTTTAAAATTTGTTTTATTAAATTTTTCATACTACCTCCATTGATCCCCCTGTACACTAATATTTACTTATAATTTTAAAAACATTTCTAATTTCACTTGCTTCAAAAGAATCCATAAAATCAAAACGGTCTTTCACCAATCGATTTACAATATGACAATCTACTATATTTTTATACAAATCAACAACTAAAAATGGGTTAACTGATATATCATAAATATTTTCAATGCTACTCATGTCATGTATATATTGTAGCACTCCATTGTATAATTCATCAATACTACCTTTTTTCATATCGTCCATTGTTTCCTCATTATATATAGGAATTGCTTTACCCTCATGCAATTCAAACTTTTGTAATTGTCCAAATGGTGCGGATAGAAAAAACTCCAAAATTAGTGAATAATAATATATAAATTTATAATTATCGTTTTCATTTGTTAAAAAACAATATTTTAATTTACTATTTTTGCGGTATCTTTTTATATTTTCAGAATTCGTTAAATAAATACCTGTTATCTCTTTATTTAGTAATTTGGTTAAATTATATTGTATAGTGCCTGAATAGCCCAGATCGATAACAGCCAATTGTTTCTGATCTACATTTTTGATGGTTTGATTGATATATTTTAAATATGCTTCTTTTTCCTTTTTTGCATTATTTAAAATCTGAGGTATATATGGTTTAATTTTTTTCCTTACAATATCTACATCTTTAGGTAATTGAATGATGGTATTGTCCTCTACTTCCACATCAAATATCTGATTCATAAATGCCGAGAATGTTCCATTAAATTCTTTATCAATCATATGATAAATATCATCCTCAGAATAAGTGGTTGCAGTATAAGTAGCTTTTCTTGAAGCTAGAAAATAAATATTTTCTTTTTCCTCTATCTTTTTCAATTGACAAAATTTTTGGTATAATTTTTGAAGAGAGTACCCTTCTCTTGCTAGAAACAATAAGCAGTCACTTTGTTGACTTTCTTTTTGGATAAATTTTAAAAATTCATATAAAATAGGGCCATGAAAACAATATCCAAAATCATATAGTGTATCGATTTGTAGGTTACTAAAAGGTGAATTAAATAATTTATGATTGATTATGTTTCCTAAAAATAAGGAATCGCTTACGGTTCTTTTTTCTATATATTGTTGTAATGGTAAATATAAAGAAGAGTGTTGAAATAATTCTTTTGAACTTCTTATTTTAACTGTATCAATACAAAACTCCTTTGGAAATAAAACATCTGAGGTATCATTATCCCCTATATGAATTATAGTTTGTATTGGATAATCCCTTTTAATCGTTGTCCATATTTCTTTTGTATCCTTCCGTTGATTAATATCATTTGATATATATATATGTTGAAATAAATCCAAATTATATCCACACTTTTTTAACATCTTAAGTATTGTTTCTTTTTTCAGATACATATCACTTACAATTATCATCGATTGATTTCTTTTTGCTAGCGTATTTACAAACTTTAGCATTTCTTCTCTTGGGGTAATAAATTCTAATTCCAAGCTTTCTTCTAATGCTTGCATTTCTCTTCTAATATCATCTGATATACTATGTATTGTTTGAAATTCATTATATATTTCAACTATATTAACATCCTTATGATATCGTTCTCTGGCTTTCTGTTCTGCTTCTTTTCTTTTTTGTTTAAACTGATTTATAGATAGCTTTTCTTCCATCAAATTGAATAAATCATCCGGTTCATATAACCCTCTTGCAAGTAAAGTGTCAAAAATATCAAAAGATACTATATCGTATTTCACCACTTTATCAATTAATGCGTCCATGTATAATAGCTCTTTTTGAATGAATCTTTCTTTTTTGGTTTTTTGTATACGATGATATACTTTTCTAGCAAAATCATAAATTTTTGTCTTTTTTAACTCTTGTTTTATTGTTATCATATTATTCTTGTCCTTTTAATTTTCTAATGATAAATCTTTTTAATCTCACCAAAAATCTCATTTTTTTACCCGTTGGAGAACACGGAATAGGAATAGGCCTAATCCAATAGTTAATATCCAAAACCTCTTGTGAGGCTCTGACTGGTGCTTTTTTATATAGTAATTCTTTTTTTATATCTACTATTGTCTTTCCCTCTAATATTTGATTCACCGTTTTTAGGAAATCCTGATATCCTCTTTCGAGTGGGTAATCTTTCATATACTGTATACCCACTTTAGACATTTTTTCTTGCAACTTCTCATCATCTAATATTTGAATCAAAGCAGTAGCAATTGCCTCTGGTGTTGTATCCGCCAATAAAACTCCATCTGTAGGTATGTCATATAAATTGTTCTCCCGATATAAATCAACAACTGGTAAACCTGCAGCCATCATTTCAAAAGGAATTCTAGAGGGATTAGAAGCAGAAATACAAAGACCAACCGTACAACGATTATATAATTCATTACATTTTTCAATGGGAATAATATGTAAATTTTCCACCTCATAATCTAATGCAATATCTGCAGATGAACCATAAATATATATTTTGACATCAGGTCTTAATTTTTTAACTAATGTAATTGCTTCAAAACCAAGTTTGCTGCATCTTCTGGATTTTTCTGGTTGATAAATAAAGCAAAGCGCTTTTTCTTTTTGAATATTTTCTAATTTACGGTATACTTTTAAATCCGCACAAAAAGGGAAGGATGCCATAGGCATATCGTATTCACTGTTTATTTTTTGTGCTAACCAATTTCCAATACTAATCCCCTGTAAACCATAACGGTAAGTTCTTTCCATATCTAAATATGTCCCTCCCATTGGTTCAAACCAAGGTTCATAGTCTTGAATAAAATAGGCCTTATGCTTTACATGATCTATATGTCTGACATAATCGGCAGTTAATATAGAATAAGTTGCAAATATTAAATCATATTCCATGCGAAGTGCAATTCCAACATAAACATTACAATTGCATTGACCATAGTAATCTTGAATTCTTCTTTTCATAGTATCAGAATCATTCATATAATCTTCCTCGACATAGATATCACACAAAAAGCCAGAATTCGATAAAAAGTTGGCATTTTGAATCATCGTCCTAATTCCACCAGAACCTTTGATTGGATGGGGAATAATCCAAGCGATTTTCTTCACCATCATGTGCTGTACTTTTTCTAAAAATTTAGAATCTACTTCTTTACTAAGGTTCCCATAACGGTAAGTTTGCTTCAAAAGTTGCTCTGACGTCAATTGATAATGTTGACGAATATCTTGTTGTATTTTTAAAAGTTCTTCCAACTCTACTTCTTTTTTGGCAATTGTAGAAGTCGATTTATTATGTTTTCTAAAATAATTTAAGCTCTTATGACAATACGCAATAGAATGTCCCTGCAATAATTTATAATATAGATACCAATCTCCACTAATGCTAAATTGCTTCGCTTCCTCAATTAGTTGAACTTGATTTGCCTTTTTAAAAACAACAGCAGAGACATTTGGTATCGTGTTACAAACCGAAAGGGCCTCTTTTATTTCAATTTCGGACGAGTGAATATAGCTTTTTTTCCATCTAGTATCATTAATTCCTGCCATCCAGTCTCTACATGAAGTACTGATAATCCGATTATTTTCATCGATTCTCATACTTTCTGCATAAGAAAGTACCACTGTTTTGTCTTCAAATCCCTTCATTACATTTTCCAAAAAGTAGGGACTACAACTATCATCGGCTTCTGCGATCCAAATATAATCCCCCTTTGCGATTTGAAAGCCTTTTTGCCATTGTGAAAAAACACTACCACTATTCTTCTCGTTGATATCTAACTGAATTTTAATATTCTTTTCATACTTTTTTATAATTTCTTTTATTTTTTTTACACTATTATCAGTTGAGTTATCATCTAATATAATCAATTCGTAAATGGGATAGGTCTGTTTTATAATAGAATCAATTCGTTCTTCTATAAATGTTTCATAATTATAATTGGGAATGATTACTGAGACTTTTTTCAATTTCCCATTTAACTTTTTCGGATTTTGCTTATAGATATCTATTGTTTTTCCTATATTTCTATTCACTACTTTATTTCGAATGGAATAGGGTATTATTTTTCTTATTATTTTTCTCATTTTTTACCTCCAATTTCCAAGCTTTTTCTAAAAATGCATATCGTTTTCGAATTTGTTCTTTTTGTATTACATCCAGTTCGTACATTTCATTATAAAATTGATGAATTTTTTGAATTTCTTCCATATGTTTTTCTTTTCTTGTAGTACTTGTTACATTGTCTCCATGAATTCTATACCAATTAAGAGGCTGCGCAGTATACGCAATTTTCCCCTTTTGCATGATATTTGCATAAAATACCCAGTCCCCCGCTTGATGATACTGTCCTGCTGTTGCGAATTCCTTCTTGTAATCATCTTTTTTGATTAAAGCAGAAGATACATTAGCAATGGTACAATTTAGATAAGTATATCTCTTAAATTCTTCCTTGCCATCATTTATATAATTTCGATTCCAGTGTCCTGTTTTTTGAATATCAATCTCAGGCACAATAGAAGCAATTAATTTATTACCAGCTATATCTATAAAAGCAGTATCTGCGTAACTAATTACGATTCCATCTTCTTTTAAGATCGGCTTGACTAATTTTTTGAGCATATGTTTCGAACAATAATCATCAGCTTCTGCAATCCAAACATATTGCGATTTCGATAGATGCATTCCTTTTTCCCATTGTTTAAATGGAGACCCACTATTTTTATTATTATAACATTTCTGAATAGGGATTATCCCATCTAATGTTTTTATAACCTCATCTATGAGTTCTCTACTTCCATCGGTAGAATCGTCATCTAGTATAACCAATTCACTCACTTTTTCTGTTTGATATAAAATGCTATATAATCTTTGATATAAAAACCGCTTGTAATTATAGTTTGGAATGATAGCTGTAATCGATACTTTTTCTTTTTTTCTCGACTGATGGTATGCCAATTTTTTTAAATCCTGTAAACAAATATCGGTTTTAAAATCTTTCGGTTTTAACAAATACCTAGCAATGTCATACAAAAGGATCAAACAATTGGAAAAGAAATTCATATGCATACAATTCAGTTGAATCAGCATTTTATAATATATCGATTTCTTTTTTCCTTGTTCATTTAGAAATGCTATAAAATATTGGTTTTGATTGATATGATATTTACTTGCCAATTGACTATATTTGTGTAAAATTTTATATCTTTTTATAAGATTTTTTTCTTTTGGTATTACATATATCAAAAGTGTAATCAGTTGCATATAAATAATTGCATCTGCTATCTCTTGATAATTTTTACAGCCTTTTATTCTTTCTAATGTCAAATCCACTCCATAAAAAATGTCAAATCGTTTATTGGAAAAACCAGAATTTTGAATAGAACCATTTCTCTGTATGTAATAGTAAAAGTTATCTGGTACATAAACTATTTTTTTTGCAGAAACAATTGCTGGCAAAATAACGGCCAAATCCTCATTTACCTTTCCCTCTGCAAATTTATACTTTGCAATTAAACTTTTTTGAAATACTTTATTACAGGCAGAAGCTGCTAATCCATTATAGATAAAATTTAATTTAGTTGGTTTTCCTTCACAACCCTTTGTAATGTAATCTGGCATACTTGCATCTTCATATACCACTTTAATATCTGTAATGGCCATATCTGCTTGTTCAGTTTCCATTTTTTGTATCATATTCTCATAATAATGTTCTTCTACATAATCATCTGAATCAATATAGCCAATATAAAATCCTGTTGCTTTTTCTAATCCTATATTTCTAGAATAAGATAAGCCTCTATTTTTTTCATTGTTGATTAAAATTAATTTATCATACCTAGTTGCATATTCATTTAATATCGTAAGGCTACTATCAGTAGAACCATCATTCACTACAACCAGCTCTATATTCTGATAAGTCTGATGAAGTAAGCTATCAAGACATTTTTTGATGTATTGTTCTGTATTATAAACAGCAATAATAACGGATAACTTTTTATTTTGCATTCGCTTCACTACTTTCATATTGATCCATTTCTTTTTCTAATAACATTAATGATTTTAAAATTTCTTTATTTTTAAATACTAATTTGGAATATTCTTTATTTTGATATTGATAATTCAATGAAGCACCTTCCTTATGATATATCTCGATTTCTGGATCATAAATGGAGATTAGATGATTATGTAATATCCTCTGATATAAAAATTCCTCTTCATGGTATAAAAAGGTCTCATTATAAAATACATCTTGATATTGCTCATAGTAATGTTTAGAAAATATAATAAAACATCCATGTAGAGCAACTTGGTATTCCAATTTTTCTCCATTGGTTACAAAGTGTTGTATTTTTAGTATGGATTTTATTTTCAAATAATATTTGAGTAAATTTCTTAATATTATATTTTTATATATTTTAATTAGCTTTTTTGTTTTTTGAATTTGGTATTTTACTTCTTCTTTTGTTTTATAGACGGGAAAAGGATTGACAGATTGCCCACTATTTGTTTTAATTTTTGGCCCTAATAAATCAAAATGTAATTTTTCATCTGCTTGATATACTTTATTGATAAAAGCTTCATCTTCTATTACAATATCATTGTTACTTACTACGAGAAAATCAGGATGAAAATTTTTGATTGCGTATTGACAACCAATATTGTTTGCTTTCGCAAATCCCATATTATTATCTAAAGGAATTAGATGAATTGGATATCTTTGTAGAGTAATTATACCTTGCTCATCTAATGTATGGTTATCCACCACTATAATTTCTAATTGTTTATTTGTCTTTAATGCCATAATGGATTCAATGCATTCCATCGTATCCTCTAAATTTTTATAATGTAATATAATAAAAGCTATCATTATACTTCCTCTGCGAATCTTCGTTCTAATTTCCTAAACACTTGAATACCAATCAGTAAAATCACAAGCCCTGTAATCAATACTAATGCCAGCATTTTTAAATCAGGTAGGGTCTGATGATATAGAATATCACGATAGCTATTAATAATGGTTGCTAGAGGATTGAACTTTATAATTGCACTAAATTTTGTTCCTGCAAAAACATCTGGTGAATATAAAATAGGAGTAGCATAAAATAACATGTTAACAATAAAGTTAATGATATATTCTGCATCCCTAATATATACATTAATCGCACTGGTAATAAATACAATGCCTAAGGTAATTATGTATTGTGCTAGAATCACGAGTGGCAAATAGATGAGATATCCACTAAAGCCAATACCACTAAAAATTAGAAACGCAAAAATAATCAGACAGGAAATTAAAAAATTAATTAGTCCACTTGTTACAACAGATATCGGTAATATTTCTCTTGGAAAGTAGACTTTTTTGATAATACCTGCATTCCCCAAAATCGTAAAGGTTCCCTGACTCAAAGACGTCGTAAACCATGTCCATGGTAAAATTCCGATAATTAAAAAGACTACATAATTTGGTTCTGGACTTTTTAAAATGATTGGAAATACAATCGCATATACAAGTACTTGTAATAATGGATTGACAAATGACCATAAAATTCCTAAAAAAGAACCCTTGTACTTTCCCCTGATTTCTTTTTTGACATTGCTCTTTAATAATTCTCGATATTGATATAAATTTTTAAACATAGATATCACCCACAAACCTTAATATATTGTTCCACAACTTCATCTACATTTCCATCCATGTTTACTTTACCGTCATAAATCCAAATCGCACGGTTGCACAATTGTTTGATAGATTCTAAAGCATGACTCACAATGACAATCGTTTTATCACTATCTTTTAATTCTTGTAATTTCGCAAAACATTTATCTTGAAAATGTTGATCTCCCACTGCTAATATCTCATCAATTAATAGAATCTCCGCATCTACATTGATGGCGACAGAAAAGGCAAGTCGCATATACATACCAGAAGAATATGTACGAACTGGACTATCAATAAAGTCTTCCAATTCTGAAAAGGCAATAATATCATCAATTCTTCTGTCAATTTCTTTTCTCGTTAATCCAAATATAGATGCATTAAAATAGATATTTTCTCTTCCTGTAAAATCAGGATGAAACCCTGCTCCTAACTCAAGCAAAGAGGTTAATTTCCCATGGGTCGTAATTTTTCCCTTAGTTGGATAAATAATTTTTGTCATTAATTTTAACAAAGTACTTTTACCACTACCATTGGTTCCAATTAAAGCAACTGTTTCTCCTTTTTTGATTTTAAGATTGATACTATCTAATACTTTTCTACTTTCACTTTTCTTTTTATTCCAAAAAACAAGTCTTTCTTTTAGCGTACTTGGTTTATCGTAGAATACTTTAAATGCTTTGGTCATATTTTCTACATCAATTGCGATATCCTGTTTTGCCATAACTACCTCCATAACATACTTATATATATTATAACATAAAAAGCCACAATTATATGACTTTTTTAGTTCTGTTTACAGTTGACCTTACCTTAAGACAAAATGCAAAGAATGTAAATAATAGTTTCATTGTCACTTGGTTAAGTATGCCTGCACGATTATATTTGACTTGAAAATAATACTGACTCCTTTTTAAATTTTTGTATTTTTGGACACTGGTATGAACCTTATCAATGGTAATAGAATGATTATGAAAAACTTCTACATTTCCATTAATCACTACTTTTTTATGTATTTGTTGTAGTTTTTTCGATAACACATTCTCTTCATAATATAAAAATAAGTTTTCATCAAAATAATCAAATGCTTTTAAATCAGCGCCCTTTACTAAGAAGAAACTACCTGATACGGCTTCTACTGCCACAGTATTATTTTTGATTTGATCGAATGGATAATACATCTTCTTTTGATATTTTTTATAAATGACTGGTAAACTGAGTAAAATATCTTGCCAAGGAGAGGGTATTTTCCACCCACAATTATACCCCGTATGTTCTCTCATAATGGGAGCAACTACCGCAGTATCTGTATCAAATGTATCCATTAAAATTTGAATATCCTGCTCGCAATCAATTACAATATCGGTATTGCTCATAATGATGATACAATCTTCGTATAGTGTATTCAAATACCTTGCGCCGATATTTAATCCAGCTCCATAACCACCATTATGAGCACTCTCTAACACAACTATTTTTTCACTCGCAAGTTCTTTTATTTTTGATAAAGAGTCATCCGTTGAATGATTGTCTACAATGACAATTCGATCTAATAAAGAATAAGACTGTACTTGATCTACCATTTTTTTGATGTTCTCATAGTCATTGTAATTGACCATTACAAATCCTGTTTTCATTCAAATTACCCCCTTCCAAATATCCAACCAAGATGTAAGCCGCCAATATACTAACAGATGGTGCTGTTATAATATGACCTGAAAATAAAGCAAGTAATAAAATGAGTAGAATACTAACAATGTAATCTAGTTTAAAATTGTATTGTATTCTCTTTACAACGAAAACCAAAATCCATAGAAAAGGGATAAAATAGATCACACCACCAATCATTCCATGTCTTAGCATAATATCATAATAATCCATTTCAATTAATTTTACATTCACATCATCTGTCCCATAGTTTTCAATATACCCAATTCCGAATAGTTTTTGACTCCAAGGCGCTTTTTTATAATTGTCAAATGACTGACTGAAAAAGCGAACCCGTTCACTAAATACAAAATGGTCTATTTTTTGAATTGTAAACAAATCGGATACAGAATGAATTTCCAAAAACTCTAAATGAATTTTTATATTCTTATAAAAAGATGTCTTTGGTACCATTAAAATCAAAGAAGTAATCCCCACTACCAATAGGATACCAAAATAAGATAATTGTTTCCATTTATGCCTTTGTACCATTTGTATCAGATAAGAGATTCCAAAAATAACAATGGTAATGAGTACACTTAAAATAGGTACTTTTGTTCCAATCGCAAAATAAACCACCATAAGAATAACCATTCCAACAAATAAAATCCACTTTTTCTGTTTCAAAAAATAATAAAATAAAAATGGAAATAGAATTGAAAGAATTCCACCAATTTCATTTGTAGAATAAAACCATCCAATCGTACCTGTCTTACTATAGGCATAACTGTCAAAACCGGTATGGGTCAAAAGAGGAAGCAATATCAAGCCAAGATAAAATAGTAAGATAGAACATAGATACTTTGAATGAATTGTCAACCTTTTTTCCAAATGTAAATTGTAAAGTGTCAATAGCGTAAGTGGAAAGAAAAAACTCCTTACCATAGATTGACATTCATAAAAGAATACATCTAATCCTTTTAGCAATATTGTCTGTACGACAAAGATAACCATATAAGTGATAATCGCACATGTTACTACTATAATCGGTTTTTTATACCGACATTTACTGATAAAAAATAAATCATATAACAATAAACCTAAAAATAAAATTTTAATCACAATAATACCTGTAAACTGAATGTGTAATAAATGGAGAGAAAGTGCAGTCGCGCAATCAAAAATTGGTCCCAACAATAGAAACCATACAATGATTGTTTCAATATGATTACAAATCCATTCGTTTACTCTTTTCATAATATCATCCACTCTATTTACCTTTCATTCATTATATCAAAATTAAAATACGAGAAAAAGTATCTTTCGATACTTTCCTTACCTTTTTTTCTTTTTCGAAATAGATTCAATGGTTCCACGTTCTATTTTGATTACTTGTGAAACAAGATTGATACATTCTTCACTCGCTGAAAAAATGAGAATTGTCCTTTTTCCATATAGTTTATCAAGCGCATGTTTAATACTATCTTTCTCAGTTTTTGATAATGCGATAGGAAATTCGTACAAAATGATAATTTCACTATTCGTTAGTAGCGTTCGAGCAAGACCAACCAAATATTTTTTTCCTTCTGGTAAATTGTTGATATCCGTACGATATTTTTTGGGTAAAGTAAGTATATAATCATATAACTCTAACATGTTACATACTTCTTTTATTTTTTGTTTATCACGACATACCATTTCTAAATTTTTCATGATACTTCCGTGGAAAAAATAAGGCTTTGTTGTTAAATAATTCACATTGGTTTTATGAACTTTTTCTGTATAATCCCAGATATTAATACCATCTACATAAATATCTCCCTGATCCTGTTTCATCTCTCTTCTGAGTAAATTGAAAATCGTACGTTTTCCACAATTTCTTTGTCCTAAAAATAAGACCGTTTCATTTTCAGGAATGTGGAAAGAAATATCTTTAATACGACTATTATGCTCTTCCTGACTGATACTATTATAACTTACATTCTTAAAGTCAATGTTACCTAAAATATCATCGGTTTTATTGTTTCCAAGCTCCAGTAATTCTTTCTCTGTAAAATTTAAAATAATCGATACACGATTGGTAGAAATATTTGCTTTTTTAATTTCTGTTAAAATGGTCATGAAGTCATTGGCTACTTCAATTCCTGAACTTAAATAAGGAACAATTAAGAAATATAACGTTAAAGATACTTCCCCTTTCGATACCATATAAACAATAAAGATGGTCATGGCATAGATTACAAATTGATAAAAGACATGAAAGTATTGATCTAAAAAACAATAGTCTATATTCCACTGATTTTTCTCTTTGATATATCCGTTACAACTATTTAAAAATTTACGTTTGACTTGTCCCGTTACATTTAAGTCCTTCATAATATCTTTAGAATCCATTACCTCAGAAAAACTTTCATACTGCACATCGTGAGCTTCGGAAATTCGCTTGTTCGATTTGGCAATTCGATTATTGATCCAATTGAGGATAAAGAAGTTCAAAATATCCACTAAAATAATGACGCAAGCAACTGGAATATTAATTAAGAAAATAGCGCCAATTGTTAAGATAAGTCGCAATAATCTTGCAGTTCTCGTTGCAAGTAAATCCGCAAAATTCGCAACATTATATACATCATTATGAATGATATTAATTAATTTTTCTTTTGAATTTTTTTCAAAGTTCACATTTTTGGCATTGGCAATTTTATCGAAAATTTTCTCTTCCAAATTCATATAAGTGTGTCTGAGTAACTTATAATAAATACGATAATTGATATCCCAAAACCCTTTACGTAACACAATAAATAAAAAACCAATTGTTAAAAATAAATATACCAAATTGTATTTTCCAAGGTTAATATTGGTAATCACATTGGCCGCAAAAATAGGTTCAATAATACTACAAATAGATGCCCCCAAAACAGTGATAAAGGCAATAAAAAAATATTTCTTGCTGGGTTTGGCAACACGATACCAATTTAAAAACATGCGAATATTTTCTCTCATTAAACCACTCCTATGATTAGTATAGCATAACTTGATTCTATTTTTTGGATAGAAATTCTACACTTGACATTTATATACAAAAAATACGGAAATCATCCGTATCATGCTTTTCTTTCATATAAGAAATAGGTCATCATTCTTGTTTGATACCTTTGGGTATAAGAATCAATCAGTTTATAGTCTTTAGAGAAAGTTGGTAATCCTACTGGATTTTCCTTTTGAATCACGACAAAATGAGGTTTCTTCTTTCGAATATACGATTTTTGTTCATCCATCATCTCTGGATATCTTTCATAATCAATGTTATTTTTCATGAAATAGTAATACTCTGGAATAATACCAGTTGTTGTATAGAAACCACCATCCAAAAAGCCATAATTGAGTAATGTTTTATCCTCACTTTTTTCTATGATTTCCGCAAAGCGATATTGTGCATAGTCATCTTTTTTCCATTTCACCATTCTAGTATTTCCACATATGGTATAAAGTGCTAGAAAACTAAAGAAAATACACCAAGCATTTGATAGGTTCCACTCTTGTTTTGATGTATAGGATAATAGTTCCAAAAATCCGATTAATATAAATGGTGTCAAAACAAATGGGTAATAATGAAAACTAGTCCCACCAATATATATAAAGATTCCAGTTGTTAACATACAGGTAAATAGAGTTAAATTAGCGCCCTTTTTACCCCACATATCCCCTTTTTGAAATAATAGGAAAAATCCAATTACAATTCCAAAAAAGGTTGGTAAACTTCCAAATAAATTGTGAAATAATAATGAGAATGTTTCCACAATTTTATCTATAAAAGTCCCTGCACTAGAATAAGCATTCATATTGACTACAAAGTAAACATTCCATAAGTCACCTAAAGCATTATGGATTCCAAAGTAAATCATCCAAGGAAACGTTGCGAGTAACATACCAAATAGATAGATAAAGCAATTTTGAAATGCTACTTTGTATTGTTTGTTATAACATTGCAGTACAAATACGCACATCATCCAACCAAACCAGAATCCTAATAGTGTATACTTCATCCATAAGATACAACCTGCGAGTATACCTGTTAATAAAACTGTCTTTCTAGAAATCATAACATCTTTATCTTTTAAATAAGAAATCAAATGATAAAAAGAAATCATAAAAAGAGATAAACTAAATTCCTCTACACTACCACCATGACTAAAAGAACCTAGGGTTACAATACACAATGTAAAAATGGGTATCACAAAATATGCTTTTTTGGCTTCAAAAAATAAAGTGATAATTTTATAAGTGTAATAAAGAACTATAGAAAAAGAGATTACTTCTAGTATAAATACACCTACAAAATCTTTGTAACTAATGAGAGATCCAATTCCATAGATAAGATATAAAAGAGGACCTTTTTGTTCAAATAATGACTGATAAGGAACAACCCCTCTTACCATTCCTTTTCCTACTGTAAAAAATGCATTGGCATCTACCCAGTCATTGATACGATATAAGAATGAGTTTTTACTACAAACCATTAAAAATAAAAAGGCAATTCCAAGACAATATAAATAAGGTTTTATCCATTTTTTATTTTTCATACACTTCACCACTTATACCTATTTTACCATGTTTTTGATAAAATAAATGACGAATTTGTAATAATAAATCTATTATTTGCATAAAAAGGGATCCTAATTCTCTATTTTTAACATTTGTTTTACATTTTGAACTATGATAATATGCAAATTAGGTGAAATATATGCAAGAAAATATGATAGATTTATATCACAAATTTGTTGAAATAAAAGAAAAGGGTTGGGTTTCCTCTACACACAATCATATTCAAGGCGATCTTTTTGAACGATTATTAGAAAAACCAATGGAAAATTTTGAAGTGCCAGACTTTCAGGGAATTGAAATTAAAACACATATTGATACCAGTAGTTCCTACACAACTCTTTTTACCGCTAATCCAAAAGGAAATTCTTTTTTTGAAATAGAAAGGCTATGTAAATATTACGGATATCCAGATAAAGTAATCAAAGAAACTAATATTCTTCATGGTGATGTAGATACAATACAAAGAAAATATATTGGCCTTTTTTATCAATTTCGTTTATCTGTCAATCGAAAGAAGAAAAGAATCATTTTGTATGTATATGATAGAAAAAATAAAGTAATTGATACCTTAAGCTACTGGGACTTTTCTGTTTTAGAAGAAAAATTATATCGTAAGCTTCGTTATTTGGCCTATGTAACAGTGAAAAGAAAATATGTACAAAAACAAGTTTATTTTAAATATTCTGGTATTTGCTTTTATCAATTAACTGGTTTTGAACAGTTTATCACCTTAATAGAAAATGGAGGTATCAAAATTACATTTACAATTGGGGCATTCCGCTTTGGAAAACGAAAAGGGCAAATTCACAATCATGGTACTGCATTTCGTATCCAACAACAAGATATAGAAAAGTTATTTACCAAAGTGAATATTTAAACTAACTTAGAAATGTCTCTATTTTAGTAGAGCACTTGCCCACGTTAGATTAACAGGGAGGGAAGCAAGGGGTTGCACTAAATACAAAAAAAGAACTTAATACCAAGTCCTTAATCTCTAAATGGTCGGGAAAACAGGATTTGAACCTGCAACCCCTTGGTCCCAAACCAAGTGCTCTACCAAGTTGA
>CAMUMB010000013.1 GCA_947089915.1 uncultured Caryophanales bacterium
CATTTCCAAAGCAAAAAAAGGACTGAATGAAATTATTTCATTTCATTACAGCCCCATACTTTATATTTAAAAAAGAAGTAACTGCCAAACTCCGGTGGTATCATTGGACCAAGTAATGGTTCAAAACCAAGAGAAGTTTTGGTAAAATTAGAGCAAAAAGGGGAAGATGAAGACTAAAAATCTTCATTTTTTTACAAAAAATTCAAAAAAATGCAAAAAAGATATGTTTTTTTAAAATTTTGTGTTATACTAATTATGTTATTATGGTAGTTTGCCATATAAATAAAGAATAAAAGGATAAAAAAGGGAGATGTTTTTATGAACGAAAATGCAAACGAAGTGGCTCAAAATGTAGAAATGGATCAAATTCCTGTAACCGATGCAGATGACTTTTTCTATGAAAATGATGATATCATTGATGTAGATAACATGATTCAAGATATTCAAGTTCCAAATGCAGAACAACCAGAAGTTCAAACTGAAATTCCAACAATTGATGAACCAGTGCAAGAAATTAAGTCAATGGGATTTCAAGAAATGAATCGTATGATAGAAGAAGATGAAGAAAGTGGAGACCAAAAGGATTTAGATGACAGTTATGTACTATCTAATTTTGATGTTTTATTTGATAGTTTGTATAACGATGTTGCTGGTGCGAATAATTTCATTTCCAATTTGATTGAACAAAAGAAAACTGTTAATGTCAATGAGGCAGAATTAAATGAGTTAAAAGATAAGTTGGAAAAAGAAAAAGAAGAATTTGAGAAATATATTGAAACACAAAAGAACAGTTTGGAATTAGAGAAAAAAGAAGTAAATGAATATGTTAAGAATCAAAGAATCCGCATTCAGAACGAAGAAGAAAAATTCAATGCCGATTGTGATGCGACAAGAGCAGAAATTGCTTTGGCAGAACAAACATTGAAAGTGGCAAATGAGAAATTAGATACAGAAAAGGATCAATTTGAACAATACAAACAATTAGAAGAAGAAAAACTAAATACGGATAGAGCCAAATTAGAAACAGAAAGAGACCAATTCGCGAAAGAAAAAGCAATTGCTGAAGAAAAAATCAGAAATGGTCAAAAAGAATTACAAACACAAAAAGAACAATTTGCAAAATCAAAAGAATTAGAAGAAAAGAAATTAGAACTTGAAAGTAAAAATTTATCGCAAAGTTGTGCAAGATTTAAAGAATTAGTTTCACAATTCAATTCTGGTTTCCAACAATTACCTGGAAAGAATGACTAGAGGTCTTTTTCTTGGAAGAAACTTTAACCGATGAAATCATCGATATTGAAGAACCAGATACAGGTAGCGATACGCATAAACTAGATACAAGTTTTGATTTATTAAAAACAGATAGTTTTGAGGTTTCTAAAAATATTGAAAAAGAGGAAGAACCAAAATTGGAAATTCCCAAAGATGATTTGAAAAACATTTTTGAAATCGCGAACAATAATGTTCGTGAAGCAACGAATATTTTTAATAAAAATCTTGAAATAAAAAGAAAGTTAACAACTGAAAAAAAGGAAATAGAACAAGCACGTGCATCACATGAGGAAAAGTGCAAAGAAGAAATACAAAAAGTAAAATCATATAAAGAAGAAGTTTATCAAAAATTAAGGGATAAAAAACAACAATTAGAACGAGAAATTCAGAATCTAAAAGATGCACAAACCAATTTTAATTTAGAAAAAAATAAGTTTGAATTCTATAAAAAGAGTGAAATGAATAAAATTCAAAAACAGGGTGAGGAACGAGAACAAGAATTAGATGCACGTCAAGCCTATTTAGAAGACCGCGAATTAGAAATTAATCATCAAGAAAAACAAATAGAAGAAGAGAAGAAAATGTTAGAAGAAAATCGTTTGAAATATGAATCTGATAAAGAAGAATTGAGCAATAATCTTCTTAAATTTAATGAATTAGTTGGTGAATTTACTTCTAATGTAGAAAAAATTAGTGAATAAATAGTCAAGGGAACTTGATTATTTTTTATAGGGGGATATGTATGATAAAAAACACAGATATTACAGTTTTATCTCGTCTGCATAAAACGTTAGCGTTATTATCGGATATTCATTACACCGAGAACTATTCCAAAAAAAAATTACAAGAAATTTATTTCAATTTAAAAGAACATCATCCCGACTATATTTGTATTGTTGGTGATTTTTTCGATCAAAGTATTGTTTTAAAGGAAAAAACGTCTAAGGAAATATTTCTAGCATGGTTAGAACATATTTCTATGATTGCTCCCGTTATCATTTCAATTGGCAATCATGATGTTGCGTTAAGAAATCGCAAATGGAAATATCAATTCCCAAAAGAGGAGATAGATGCAATTGCATCCATTCCTAATGTATCTGTACTAGACAATGACTCTATTATAAAAGACAATATCTGTTTTCTAGGGTATACACCACCATATACTTATTATGATAATAGTCCCCATGAACAAGTAGAGCCTTATATAGATAATATTGATCAAAAATTAAAATCGCATTTAAGGGAGGATTGTTATCAGATTTTACTTTGTCATACACCAATCTATGTTACGCATCCGAGAGTGCGTGAAACAGAAGTTCTAAGGTCTATCGATTTGGTTTTATCTGGACATATGCATAGGGGAATTATCCCATTAAAAGGTAACTATGGTCTTATTTCTCCTTGCAAAAAAATTTTTCCAAAATATGCATGGGGAGATTTTACAATTGGTAATACACAATATGTGATTAGTGGAGGAGTAATTGCGTTTTCTAATGTATCTCCTGCTGTTTTTCATCTATTTAATTTTATTCATCCGCCACATATCGAATATATTCATTTGAGTAATGTAAAGAAAAAACAACTGAAATGATTGACTTTGAGTGCTATTTATGCTATTCTTTATTTAGACACAGATTTCAGTGTTTTTTATTTGAAAGAAAACATATGATGAAAAGAGGGTGTATGGATGAAAAAGATTGTAAGATTTTTTGTAGGTGTCAAAAAAGAAATGAAAAAGGTAAAATGGCCAAGTAAAAAAGAAATGATTACATATTCTACCGCAACTATTGTATTTATTTTGATATTTGGGCTATTTTTTACAGGACTTGATTTTATCATCTCTGGACTTAAGATGGTGGTGAAATAATGCAAAAAGAATGGTACGTTGTGAATACATATTCTGGTCATGAAAATAAGGTAAAAGAAAAATTGGAGATGCGTGCGAGTTCTATGGGCATGGAAGACTATATTTATCGTGTTGTTGTTCCAGAGCAAAAGGTAATTAAAGATAAAGATGGTGTTTCTAAAGAAAAAATGGAAAAAATGTTTCCAGGCTATATTTTGGTAGAAATGGTGATGAATGATGAAGCTTGGTTTATCGTGCGTAATACACCAGGTGTAACAGGATTTATTGGTTCTTCTGGTAAGGGAGCGAAACCATTCCCTTTAACACCGCAAGAAGTAGATAAAATATTAGGTAGCATGGGTATGAGTCGTCTTGAGATTGGAAATTCACTCAATGTTGATGATATGGTTAAGGTTGTAAATGGACCATTTGCCAATATGTTTGGTAAAGTTAGAACAATTGATATGGAAAATCAGAAAGTTGAAGTGGCATTGGATTTGTTCGGACAAGAAACAATTGTAGAACTTGCTTTAACTGAGATTGAGGTGGCTTAACTCTTATGGAACAAAATAGTAAGGCACAAGAAATTTTGAAACGAAATGGCTCTAATCAGGATACCGTAGATCAGTTGATTCATCAAAATAAAACTGAAAAACAGTCTAAAATAGTTATTACTTCATATATGATGTCACAAGGATTCCAAATGCTTAGATATTATTGGTTTCATCTTCCAGAATGCATTCAATACTGTTTGTCGAATAGCTGTGAATTTATCTTTTCTAACATTGGTGATCCAGATGAAATTTTATTAGAAGAGTTTCAAAAATATGCTCAATATTATATGGATACTTATTTTTCAGAGCATAATTTTAAAGTAACCGTTCTTACTCCTAGCTACCATGATCCAAAGATTGCAACTAGAAATATTTATAAAAAAGTAGGAGAATATCGTTTATCTATTCAATCTAGACAAAAAACAAAATAGATATATTTACAAAACCACAACTTTGTGGTATTATGTACTAGCTATATATTTTATATATAGAGACAAGTGGGAGATGTTTCATGCGGATATCATTTGAACCACTCGCGAAAAAAATTATAGGAGGTGTTTTTCGTGGCAAAATCAATTACGAAGATTATTAAATTGCAAGTGCCTGCTGGAAAAGCAACACCAGCTCCACCAGTCGGAACCGTTTTAGGACCTGCTGGAATTAACTTGCAAGAATTTTGTACAAAATATAATGATGCAACTAAGGATAAAATGGGGGATATCTTACCAGTTGAAATTTCTGTTTATGAAGATAGAACTTTTGACTTTGTAATTAAGACTCCACCAACTCCATTCTTGATTAAGAAAATAACAGGAATCAAGAAGGGATCTACAAAAGGTTCAAAAGAACCAGTTGGAAAACTTACAAGAGCCCAATTAAAAGAAATTGCTGAAATTAAATTGCCAGACTTAAACGCTTATAGTATCGAAGAAGCGATGAAAATCGTAGCAGGTACTGCTCGTAACATGGGCGTTGAAGTAGAAGCAGAATAACATATAGGTATATACCTATGTGGGAGGAAAAAATCCGCATACACCACATAAGGAGGTAAAATAATGAAAAAAGGTAAAAAGTATTTAGAAGCTTCTAAAAAAGTAGATAAAACAAAATTATATACAGTAGAAGAAGCTGTTAATTTAGTCAAAGAAACTTCAACTACAAATTTTGATGGTTCTGTTGAACTAGCTCTTCGTCTTAACTTAGATACAAAGAAGGCAGATCAACAATTAAGAGGTGCTTTGGTACTTCCTAATGGAACTGGAAAAACAAAGAAAGTTTTAGTTATCGCCAAAGGAGCACAAGCAGAAGCTGCACGTGAAACAGGAGCTGACTATGTTGGAGATATGGATATGTTAGAAAAAATCGAAAAAGAAAATTGGTTCGATTTTGATACTATGATCGCTACTCCAGATATGATGCCTGCATTAGGTAAAATTGGTAAAGTATTAGGACCTAAAGGATTAATGCCAAACCCTAAAACTGGAACTGTTACAATGGATACGAAAACAGCTGTGGAAGAAGTAAAAAAAGGACGTGTAGAATATCGTACAGATAGTTATGGTAATGTACATGTTATCATTGGTAAAGTATCATTTGATGCAACTAAATTAGTAGAAAACTTAAATGCTTTTGTATCATTAATTGTAA
This sequence comes from uncultured Caryophanales bacterium, assembly GCA_947089915.1. Taxonomy (GTDB): domain Bacteria; phylum Bacillota_I; class Bacilli_A; order RF39; family UBA660; genus UBA5026. Next base: position 5,320 of record CAMUMB010000013.1, read on the forward strand.
AATCAAAACCATCTGTTGTAAAAGGAAAATATATTTTAAATGTATCTCTATCATCTACAATGGGTCCTGGTATTAAAATTGATACAAATAGTTTTGACAACTAATTCAAATTGTGTTATAATGGACTCGTTCGTGAAATAAAATATATAATGTACCGTAGACAGTAGGGGTAGAAATACTTAATATCCTACCGAGGAACTTGAATCATAATTTAAGTCTTCAGGCTCTTACGGTAATACTGTAAGAGCTTTTTATACGGAACAGTAAAAGGAGGTGTCGTTAGTGGCAAATCAAAAGATTATTGAACAAAAAGCTTCTATCGTAGAAGAAATTGCTGGCAAAATGAAAGAATCAGCATCTTATGTATTCTTTGATTATCGTGGGCTTACTGTTTCAGAGACCAATGAACTTAGAAGAAAATTGAGAGAAACAGATTCAGAACTTAAGATTTACAAAAATACATTATCAAAAAGAGCTTTGGATAGTTTAAATATCACAATTGGTGAATTAGATGGTCCAAAAGCAATCGCATTTGGTAAAGATGCAGTTGCTCCAATTAAAGTCCTAAGTGATTTTGCAAAAGAGCATGAGGCACTTGAAATTAAAATTGGAGTTGTGGATGGAGAAGTTGCAGATCAAGCTATGTTAAAACAATTGGCATCTATTCCATCAAGAGAAGGTTTACTTACAATGTTTGCAAGTGGGCTTATGGGTATTGCAAGAGACTTTGCAATTTGCTTAGACTTGCATGCTAAAAATTTAGAAGAAAATTAATTTAAAAGGAGGAAAATAAAATGGCAAAATTAAGCGCAAAAGAAATTATTGATTCTTTAAAAGAAATGACACTTTTAGAAATCAAAGAAGTAGTAGATTTAATGAAAGAGGAATTCGGTGTAGATCCATCTGCAGTAGCAGTTGCAGCCGCTCCAGCAACAGGTGCAACAGTTGAAGAAGGACCAAGCACAGTAACTGTTGTATTAACAGAAGCTGGTGCTAACAAAATCGCTGTTATCAAATTAGTTCGTGAATACACTGGACTTGGATTAAAAGAAGCAAAAGATATCGCTGATAACGGTGGAAATGTAAAAGAAAACGTATCTTCTGATGAAGCAAATGAAATCAAAGCTAAATTTGAAGAAGCTGGCGCTACAGTAGAATTCAAATAATTGAGATAATAGGTTAGGCCTGTACTAAAAATATTAGTATGGGCTTTCGCCGTTTATTTATAATGTAGGTGAAACTATGGCACATTATTTTGAAAATGATGATACCTTAAAAAGTGAGATACAAAAAAATGATGTTATCATAAACAATCAAAAATTTGTATTTTACACAGACAATGGAGTATTTTCTAAAAAAGGTTTGGATTTTGGCACAAGATCATTATTAGAAACATTAAGTATAAATGAAATTCGCGGAAAAGTGTTAGACTTTGGGTGTGGATACGGACCAATTGGTATCTACATAGCTCATGAGACTGATGCAGAGGTTCATATGATTGATATTAACAGAAGAAGCTTGGAATTGGCAAGAAAGAATGCTAGTACCAATCATGTGAATGTTCAGATTTATGAAAGTAATTTATATGAAAATGTCAAAGATAAATTTGATTTTATTATCAGTAATCCACCGATTCGAGTAGGGAAAAAAATACTGTATCAAATCTTACAAGAAGCAAAACAGTATTTAAAACCAAATGGAGAACTATGGATTGTCATTCATAAAGATCAAGGTGCCAAATCAACTATGGAATTTTTAAAACAATTTTATACAGTAGAATTAAAGCATAAAAATAAGGGATTTTATATTATTAGGGGGAAATTAAATGAAATTATATAGAGCACATTTGTATGCAGTGGCTCACAATATTCCATATTTAGGAAAAACCGATTTAGTTGTTGTGGGGATTGATAGGTTGTGAATATGATAAGGATAGATTTTGTTCTGGAAACTTTGATCTTATGTTTTATCCACATGGAACTTATATTGTTCGAAGAAAAATTTTTGGACAGTTAGAGGACATTACAACAGGAGAAACATTTCCTGAAATGAAAATACTTTCGAAAAATGGTACAACAACTTATCATTTTTCAAAAATAAATAAACGTTTGTACGCTCTGCTGGAGGAGCAAATGAGTGAGCAAGATGTGAAACAATATTATAAAGATGTCACAACAAACTATGACATCATAAAAAAGAGACAAAAACGGCTTTCAGAAATAATAAGGGAAGAGGAAAAATTTTGGAATCCTATTCCAGAGAAAAGCAAAGAAAAGACACCAACAAGTACAAAACAATATGTTAAAATGATAAAACAAATGCGAGAACAGTAATTGACATCTAGACATAACTTTGATAAAATTATAAATTGACACATATACTTAATTTTAGGTTTATGTTCTTTTTGCGAAAAAATAGGTATATAGGGGTGAAACATGGCTTATACAGTAAAAAAATTTGGGGATTATCGTGAAAGAAGAAACTATGCAAAGACAAAAAATGCAATTGAATTAGGGAATTTATTAGAAATTCAAAAAAAATCATATGATTGGTTTATGCAAGAGGGAATCAAAGAAGTATTTGATGATATTTTTCCTGTGGAAAGTTTTACAGGAAATTTGTCACTCGAATTCGGTGAATACTCTTTTGAAGAACCAAGATATTCGATTAAAGGTTGCAAAGAAAGATATGCGACTTATGCTGCACCTTTAAAAGTAGAAGCAAGACTTTTCAATCATGAAACAGGAGAAGTCAAAGAACAAGATATCTACTTAGGCGATATGCCAATTATGACAGAATCTGGTACATTTGTCATCAATGGAGCAGAACGTGTTATTGTATCACAATTAGTGCGTTCTCCAAGTGTATATTTTGGTAAAGAAATTGACAAAAATGGACGTAAAGTTATTACCAGTCAAATTATCCCAACTCGTGGGACATGGTTGGAATATGAACTGGATGCAAGAGATGTTATCTATGTACGTATTGATCGTACGAGAAAAGTACCAATTACAACCTTATTACGTGCGATTGGGTTATCGAGTGATGAAGATATTATTGATGTATTTGGGGAAAATAAATACATTGAAAATACTATTCATAAGGATGCAAACAAGAATACCGATGAAGCTTTAATTGATATTCATTCGAAATTAAGACCAGGAGAACCATCTACATTAGATAGTGCGAAAAATCAATTGATTACAAGATTTTTCGATGCATTCCGTTATGATTTGGCAAAAGTAGGTCGTTATAAATTTAATAAAAAATTAAATGTAACAGATCGTCTACTTGGTTGTACACTAGCAGAAACCATTAAAGTAGGAAAAGAAGTAATTGCTGAAAAGGGTACAGTGATTACCAAAGAAGTTTTAGAAAGCTTAAAACCAGTTTTAGAAAATGGTTATGGTGTTAAAGAAGTTTTAATCAATACAGAATTAGATACTTATAATAAAGTACAAGAAATCAAAGTATTTTCTAAAAACAATCCAGATCAAATCATATCTATTATTGGAAATGATCAAACCATCGATATCAAACGTTTGACGATATCTGATATTTATGCATCTGTATCTTATTATTTAAATTTATTAGAAGGTATTGGAAACTTTGATGAAATCGACCACTTATCTAATCGTCGTGTTCGTCAGGTAGGTGAGTTATTACAAAATCAATTCAGAATTGGTATCAGTCGTATTGAAAGAGTCATTCGTGACCGTATGAGTACACAAGAAATAACAGAAGTAACACCAAAATCATTAATCAATATCAGACCATTAACGGCATCTATTAAAGAATTCTTTGGTAGTAGCCAGTTATCACAATTCATGGATCAAACCAATCCAGTAGCCGAATTAACGAACAAAAGAAGACTTTCTTCTTTAGGACCTGGTGGACTATCTAGAGATAGAGCAGGTATGGAAGTGCGTGACGTTAACCCATCACACTATGGAAGATTATGTCCAATTGAATCTCCAGAAGGACCAAATATCGGGTTAATTACATCATTAGCTAGTTATGCAAGAGTAAACGATTATGGATTCATTATGACACCATATCGTAAAGTAAAAGATTCTACTTTAACGGATGAAATTGTTTATATGACTGCTGATGAAGAATTGGATTACTATATTTCACAGGCAACCGTTAAAGTAGATGAGAACAATAAGATTATAGAATCTCGTGTTCCAGTTCGTTATCATACAGATACCATTATTGTCGAAAGAGAAAAAGTTGACTATGCCGACGTTTCTCCACAACAAGTCGTATCCATTACAACATCTGGAATTCCGTTCCTAGAACACGATGATGGGAAACGTGCCTTGATGGGTGCCAACATGCAACGTCAAGCCATTCCATTATTGAAAGCAGAAGCTCCACGCGTTGGTACAGGTGTAGAAGCCATTGCGGCAAGAGATTCAGGAGCAGTTGTCATTGCGAAAGCCGATGGTGTGGTTGACTATGTCGATGCGAAAAAAATATTAGTAAAGACATTGGGTGGTATGGATACTTACTACTTAAATGGATATGAAGAGAGTAACGCAGGAACTTGTTATCATCAAGTGCCAATTGTAAAACTTGGTGATACCGTGAAAAAAGATCAAGTCATTGCCGATGGACCATCTACAGATCAAGGTGAAATGGCGTTAGGTAAGAATGTTACCGTTGCCTTCATGAACTACAATGGATACAACTATGAGGATGCTGTTATCTTAAATGAACGTTTGGTGAAGGACGATGTCTATACATCCATTCATATTGAAGATTACCAAATCGAATGTCGTGATACCAAATTAGGACCAGAAGAATTTACAAGAGATATTCCAAATGTGAGTGAAGAAACACGTAAAAATTTGGATGAGAATGGAATTGTAAGAATTGGTACAGAAGTCAAAGATGATGACATTTTAGTTGGTAAAGTAACGCCAAAAGGAATGGCAGAATTAACAAGCGAAGAAAAATTGTTACATGCAATCTTTGGTGAAAAAACACGTGAGGTAAGAGATACTTCCTTAAGAGTACCACATGGTGGTGAAGGAATTGTCCATGATGTTAAGATATTTACCAAAGAAGATACCGATGAATTACCTGCAGGTGTTTCAAAAATTGTACGTGTTTATATCGCACAAAAACGTAAAATATCTGTTGGAGATAAAATGGCAGGACGTCATGGTAACAAAGGTGTAATTTCTCTTGTCTTACCAGAAGAAGACATGCCATACTTGCCAAATGGTAAACCAGTTGATATTTTATTAAACCCACTTGGAGTACCATCTCGTATGAACATTGGACAAATCCTAGAAATGCATTTAGGTATGGCTGCGAAAGAACTCGATATCTATGTCGCTACTCCAGTATTCGATGGTGCAACGAGAACTGAAATTGTTGATGCTTTAAAAGAAGCAGGATTAGATGAAGACGGAAAAGCCGTATTATACGATGGACGTACTGGAGAACCATTTGACAACCGTATTAGTGTGGGTGTGATGTATATGATTAAACTCCACCACATGGTTGATGATAAACTACATGCACGTTCTACTGGACCTTACTCTTTGGTAACACAACAACCATTAGGAGGAAAAGCACAATTTGGTGGACAACGTTTCGGTGAAATGGAAGTTTGGGCACTTTATGCATACGGAGCTGCGCATGTATTACAAGAAATGATTACCATCAAATCCGATGATGTTGTTGGTCGTGTCAAAGTATATGAATCACTTGTAAAAGGAAATCCAATTCCATCTTCAGGTGTGCCAGAAAGCTTTAGAGTATTGATAAAAGAATTCCAAGCTTTAGGACTTGATATTACTGTTTTAAATAAAGAAGGTCAATATGTTGACTTAAAAGAATTAGAAGAATCGGAAGAAGATAGCTATCTATCTGCCGATGCGTTAGAATTGCCAGAAGAACCTATTGTAGAAGAATTGGAAGAATCAGAGGAAACAGAAGAAGAATACTATGATGATTCTTTGGATGATCTTTCTGATGAAGATTTTCTAAATAGTGAAGAAGTAAATGCTGATATGGAAGGGGATGAAGATTAATGGATGTAAATAACTTTGAAGGGTTAAGAATCGCCATTGCTTCTCCTGAAAAAATCAGAGAGTGGTCTCATGGAGAAGTAAAAAAAGCAGAAACCATCAATTATCGTACGTTAAAACCAGAACGTGATGGGTTATTCTGTGAAAAAATATTTGGACCAACCAAAGATTATGAATGTTCTTGTGGAAAATACAAGAGACTTCGTTATAAAAATATTGTATGTGATCGTTGTGGTGTTGAGGTAACACGTGCGAAAGTACGTCGTGAACGTATGGGACATATTGAACTTGCAACACCTGTATCTCATATTTGGTTCTTTAAAGGCATTCCATCTCGTATGGGATTGGTCCTTGATATGTCACCAAGAGATTTGGAAGAAGTATTATACTTTGTTTCTTATGTGGTACTAGACCCAGGAGCTGCACCTTTAGAGAAAAAACAAACAATCAGCGATAAAGAATACCGTGCTTATTATGAAAAATATGGAAATACCTTCCGTGTTGGAATGGGTGCGGAAGCCATTAAAGAATTGTTACAACAAGTCGATTTAGAAAAAGAAGTGGTTGCGATTAAAGCAGAGATTGAAGAAATCAAGGATTCTGCAAGTCAAAAACGTGTTCGTTTGATCAAACGTTTGGATGTTCTAGATGCATTTTTGGCATCTGGAAACAAACCAGAATGGATGGTTTTGGATGCACTTCCTGTTATTCCACCAGAATTAAGACCAATGATTCAATTAGATGGTGGAAGATTTGCAACTTCAGACTTAAATGACTTATATAGACGTGTCATTAACCGTAACAATCGTTTAAAGAAATTAATGGAATTAGGCGCACCTTCTATCATTATTCAAAATGAAAAACGTATGTTACAAGAAGCAGTTGATGCCTTATTTGATAATGGTAGACGTGGACGTAATATCACAGGCGCTGGAAATAGACCTTTGAAATCACTATCTAGTATGTTAAAAGGAAAACAAGGGCGTTTCCGTCAAAACTTACTAGGAAAACGTGTTGACTATTCTGGTCGTTCCGTTATCGTCGTAGGACCAACTTTAAAAATGTATGAATGTGGTATTCCAAAAGAAATGGCATTGGAATTATTCAAACCACATGTTATCAATGGGTTAGTAACAAAAGAAATTGCATCTAACATCAAAGCTGCAAAACGTATGATTGAAAATCAAGATGAACGTGTATGGGATATTGTTGAAGAAAAAATCAAAGAACATCCCGTTATGTTAAACCGTGCCCCAACGTTACATAGACTTGGTATTCAAGCATTCGAACCAAAATTAATTGGTGGTAGAGCCATTCGTTTGCACCCGCTTGTATGTACAGCGTTTAATGCAGACTTCGATGGAGACCAGATGGCTGTCCATGTACCAATTAGTACAGAGGCACAAACCGAAGCAAGAGTACTTATGTTAGGTGCTAATAACATCCTTTCTCCAAAAGATGGAAAACCAATCGTTACACCAGGACAAGATATGGTACTCGGTAACTATTATCTAACCATTGAAAAAGCTGGACTTGAGGGAGAAGGAAGGGTATTTAAAAATACCAACGAAGCTTTGATGGCATACGAAAGAAGAGAAATTACACTTCATACGCGTATCGCATTACCAGTGAGAGGCTTCAAATATAAATTATTCCCAGAAACCTATATGAATAAATATTTGGTAACAACCCCAGGTAAGATTATTTTCAATGAAATCTTCCCCGATACATTCCAATATATCAATGAGGGAACCGAAGAAAATATTGAAGGAATAACGCCTAAAAAATATTTATTAGATCCAGGTACGAATATTCCAGAAGCAATTGCTGCTATGCCACTGGTAAAACCATTTAATAAAGGTGTATTTGGTAAGTTAATTGCTCAGATTTATAAACGTTATCAAACAACTGAGACTTCTATTATGCTTGATAAATTGAAAGATTTAGGATTTAAGTATTCGACTTTATCTGGAATTTCTATTTCAATTGATGATATCAAAGAGAGTGAAAAGAAAGATGAAATTGTAGCGAAGAGTCAGGAAATGGTAGATCAAGTCAATAAACAATTCAAACGTGGTTTGATTACTGATGATGAACGTTATAATAAAGTCATTGAAATCTGGTCAAATGCCAAATCAGAAGTTTCTAAGGATCTAGAAGAATGGGTAAAAAATAACAAAGAAAATTCAGTTTCTATGATGATTGATTCAAAAGCCCGTGGAGATATCGGATCACTTACACAATTAGTAGGTATGAGAGGACTCTTCAATAAACCAAATGGTAAATCAGAAGAAATCCCAGTATTATCTAACTTTAGTGAAGGTGTTACCATCAGTGAATTCTTCTTATCAACCCATGGTGCTCGTAAAGGTGCCGTTGATACCGCGTTAAAAACAGCGGATGCTGGATACTTAACAAGACGTTTAGTCGATGTTGCCCAAGATATTATCGTCAAAGAAAATGATTGTGGAACAGAACAGGGTGTTGTAGTAGAAGCATTCTATAATACCGATGGTACATTAATCGAATCTTTAGAGGATCGTATCATTGGACGTTATACGAATAAGAAAGTCATTCACCCAGAAACCAAAGAAGTTATTGCCGAACGTAATACGTATATTACAGAGCAATTAGCTGATAAGATTATGAAAGCAGGGATTACGAAAGTACCAATTCGTACTGTACTTACTTGTAAGAATGATCATGGTGTATGTCGTTATTGTTATGGTCGTAACTTAGCAACTGGTCAAATTGTTGAGATTGGAGAAGCGGTAGGTATTATGGCAGCACAATCTATCGGTGAACCAGGTACGCAGTTAACTATGCGTAACTTCAATACAGGTGGAGTTGCTGGTGGAGACGATATTACACAAGGTCTTCCTCGTGTTCAAGAATTGTTTGAAGCGCGTAATCCGAAAGGAAAAGCAACGATTTCAGAAATCAATGGTGTTGTTAGTGAAATTGAAGAGGAAAATGGTAAATTTGTCATTTCTGTTCAAAATGATGTGGAGACGAAAAAACATACTTCTAACTACGGCGCAAAATTAGCCGTAGAGAAGGGTGAAGAAGTCAAGGCAGGACAACGCCTTACCCATGGTGCAATCAGTCCAAAAGAGTTACTCGTTGTAACTGACCCAATTACGGTGCAACAATATATCTTGTTAGAAATTCAAAAAGTTTACCGTTCTCAAGGTGTTGATGTAAGTGATAAGCACGTTGAAGTAATGGCAAAACGTATGATTTCTCGTATTAAGATTGTCAATTCTGGTGATTCTTTATTCTTGCCAGGAACAATGATTAATATCAATGAATTTACAGAAGTAAATAAAAACTTGATATTGGAAGGAAAACGACCAGCTACGGGTAGACCAGTATTACTTGGTATTACCAAAGCGTCACTTGAAACAGATTCCTTCTTATCTGCAGCTTCTTTCCAAGAGACAACACGTATCTTAACGGATGCTGCAATTCATGGTAGAGTAGATCACTTGAATGGATTAAAGGAAAATGTCATTATTGGTAAATTGATACCTGCTGGTACAGGTGCAAGAGAATATCGTGATGTGAGTTACAATTTAGAAGTACCTTATATCAAGGATGAACCATTAGAGGCATTAGAACAAGAATTAATGGATTAAGACTGAATTTCAGTCTTTTTCTGTTGTCTTTCAAATAAAAGAAATAAATATTATTTCGCTATGTATTTGTTTATGCGTGATATTTGTATAAATCAATATCAAAATAGCCTATAAAAATTATTATTTTCAATATCATCACGCACTAACTAGGACAGAGCGTATTATTTTAAATAGTCATACACAATTTGTCATTGCCTTGACAAATTGTGTATGAAATACTATAATGAAGAAGAATAAGAGGTAGTGAAGTATATGAATATAGATAAAAGATATATCAATCAAATAGAAGTTATGATTAGTATGTTTACCATAAAAGAAGGAAAATTAAAGGTATTATTATTCCGTCGTGATGAAGAACCTTTTAAAGGGTATTGGATGTTACCAAGTAATTTACTTATGGTAAATGAAACATTAGAAGAATGTGCAGAAGCCACCATTGACGAATTCGTTGGGTTAGATGAAGTTTATTTAGAACAATGTCACTTATTTAGTCAAGTAGATCGTTTACCAAATGATCGTATTTTAGCAAGTTCTTTTATTGCTTTGATTGATAGTAAATCGATTGAATTAAAGCGTAAAAAAAGAGCTTTTCATAGTGAGTGGTTTTCTATTGATGCAATTCCTAAAATGGTATATGATTATGCCTCTATAGTGGAGAATGCAATGGAGTTTTTAAGGCATAGAATGTTGAATATATCGACATTAAAAAATCTATATCCAAGTGATTTTACACTACCAGAATTACAAACTCTATATGAACAAGTTCTCGGAAAAGAGTTGGATCGTAGAAATTTTCGTAAGAAGTTTGTCAATTTAGATTTGATTGAAGATACTGGATATAAAACAGGTGGGCATAATGGTAGACCTGCGAAATTATATCGTTTCAAGGATAATATCGAAGATAAAATATTATTTTAAGTGGGTGATGAGATGGATAGGCGTGGTTTTGGCTTACTTGCAATGTTAGGTTTTTGTTGTTTTTTAGGACTTTGTCTTTGTACATCTGCATTTTATTATCATCAATTGCTAGATGGGACTTCTATTACTTATACTACTTCTAAAAAGACCGTTAAAAGTAGTACCTATCGTATGAAGAACGATTATAGTGATGTTGCTACAACATATGTATCTTATAAAGAATACCATAATTTAGAGTTACGATTAGAAGAAGGTGCAAAAAAGTATGTTGAAGAAATCCCAATCGATGGTGAGAATAAGACAATCATTTCTCTTCATACATTGCAATCTAAAAAAATCATAGATTATCTCTATGATTCGAATGGATATCAATGTAATGGGTATGTAATATATAATCCCAACAATAAACAATACGCTCCCTATTTGAGATGTGGTACTTATAGAAGTGTAGATTATTTGAGTCGCTTAGAATAGCGATTTTTTGTATACAGTTTTTATATAGAAAGAAAAAACTCTGATAATAGAGTTTGATTTTTTAATGGCGGAGTAGAGAGGATTTGAACCTCCGCGCCAGTTGCCCGACCTACACCCTTAGCAGGGGCGCCTCTTCAGCCTCTTGAGTACTACTCCAGAACATTTACCATTTTACAAGATATTATTACATCTGTCAAGATGAGTGACAAAATTTGTTAATTTTTAAAGAATTTTAATGCACATTAGTCTTTTATTAACATATATTTGTAGAATAATTATGAATAATTGTCAAAAAAATGTCAGATTGTGTTATAATAAAGTTAGGAAAGAAAATCATAAAATGATTTGCATATAGCAATGGGATAATCATATGTGGATACCCTCTATAGAAGGTGTCTAAAAATATGATAACATTCCTGTTAGTTATTTGTGAACAGGGGGGTACACCTTTTTTATTGTTCAAAATTGATGATTGTTCTTTTGCTTAGAAGAAGGTGTATTATGAAGAAAGTATTTATGATTGTTGGAGGCGTTTTTGTTTTTTTCTTGTTATAGGAATTGTAATTTTAGTATATGTTTCAATGCCTTCAAAACAATTGATTTGTACTTCATCATCAGGTAGTATCACCATTATGTACAAAAAAGGATAAAATAACAGGATATAAAGCTAAGGGATTTCAATTATGATTTAGATGATCAAAATGCATATGCTCAACAAATCAGAATTGATGCCTATTTAGAAGAATTTATAGAAATGTTTGAAAATCAATTTAGTGGGACTTGTGAATAAAATAAAGGAGCTAATGATAAATCTCCTTTTTTAATTGTTCAATATTTTCATTATATAAACTGATATAATCTTCTTTCTCTGAACTTTCCTTTTCTGTTAAGTTAGAAAGAGAATGCAATTCAATTAACTGAACACCTGTTTCTGCTACAAAGGCAGAGACGGAATCACTTAATTGATCTGGATTAAATGTAAATAAATATTGGACTATTCTATTTTGAATAAGTCCTTTTACGTCATTTATTGTTTTTTCTGTAATATCATCTTCTAAGGAAATAACTGTAAATCCATACTTTTCTAAAAATTTTAAAACATTATTATCTGTTACAATCGTTTTATAATTTGTGCTTTCACTTAATAGTTTTAGTTTTGCATCAATATTAGAAATTTCAATTTTTAATGCATCATAATTTTTTTCAATTTCTTCTTTTAAATAATGGTTACTAATGTATTCTGATAATCCATTTTTAATATTTAAACTAAGCATTAGAAAGTTAGATGGGTCTAGCCATAATTCTTCTATTTGATAGTTGAGTTCCATACTAAGGGTAGTATCAATAATCATTAGATTTTTATTATGTTGAAACATTGGAGCCACATAATCTTTTTCATTGCTGAGACCATTGAATATATACATATTACCTTTGCTATAATCGCTGATTTGTTTATCTGTTAATTCATAGTTTTCTAGGTCAGTTTCATTTGGATAAATACTATGAATTGTACTATGTTCTCCATATAATCTTTCTGTAATATATTCAATTGGATATATGGTTGTATAAATGTTAATATCTTCTAAGTTGTCGCGTTTTAAACAACCAGTTGTACATAATATCAAAATAGATGTGAATAATATACTTAATTTTTTCATTTTTTCTTCCTTTCTGGAACAGGATCATATCCACTTGTTCCCCAAGGTGTACACCTTAGTATTCTTTTCATTGTGTAGTAGCTTCCCTTGATACTCCCATGTATCTTTATTGCTTCTATTCCATAGTTGGAACAGGTGGGGATGTGTCTACAATTCTGGTGAAATCTACCTGGCATTTTTTGATAAATCTGTATTAATTTGATTAAAATATATTTCATAGTTCCACCATCCACATTATACTTGATTTTTGAGTTGATGTAAATATGCTTCTAATTGGGAGATTATTTTATAAAGATTCATATAAAATTGTTTTTTGTCTACAATTTCTAGCAATTTCATTCCCATATTCTACAAAATTTGCTATAATAGATAAAAGGTGAATGTATGAAAAATATATATGGAATGACATTAGATAAGTTAGAACAATATTTTTTAGAACATAAGGAAAAGGCATTTAAAGCAACCCAGGTTTTTGAGTGGCTTTATAAAAGACGAGTTTCCACCTTTCAAGAAATGACCAATGTCAAAAAAGAAACCTTAGAGAAATTAGAGAAAGACTTTAATATGCAAGGAATTACTCTGTTAACCAAAACAGAAGGAAAAGATGTGATTAAGTTCTTATTTGAACTTGCAGATTCCAATAAAGTAGAAGCTGTTTTAATGAAACATGATTATGGAAATAGTTTATGCGTTTCTACTGAAGTTGGATGTAATATGGGGTGTGCATTTTGTGAAAGTGGTCGTTTAAAAAAAGTAAGACATTTGGAAACACATGAAATGGTACTGCAAATACTTGCGGTAGAATCTTATTTGAAAATAAGGGTTTCTCATGTGGTTTTAATGGGAATTGGGGAGCCATTTGATAATTATGACAGTGTAATTGATTTTATTTCCATTATCAATAGTGGAAAAGGAATTGATATAGGAGCTAGACATATCACCGTATCCACTTGCGGAATTGTCCCTAAAATAGAAGCATTTATGGAAGATGGCAAACAAGTTAATTTAGCAATTAGTTTACATGCACCAAATAATCAGTTACGCAATCAATTGATGCCGGTTAATCAAGCATATCCAATTGAACAATTGATAGCAGTATTAAAAAAATATATTGAAAAGACAAATCGTCGTGTTACTTTTGAATATATATTATTAGAGAGTGTTAACGATACAGATGCTTGTGCATTCGAACTCGCACAATTATTAAAAGGAATGAATTGTTATGTCAATTTGATTCCTTATAATGAAACAAGTCATATTGAGTTTAAAAAAAGTTCTAAGGAAACCATTATGCGATTTTATGATATACTAAAGAAAAATAAAATCAATGTGACGATTCGAAAGGAATTTGGAAGAAAAGTAATGGCTGCATGTGGACAGTTACGTTCCAATTATGAGGAGGCTTAAAATGGAGTATTCATATTTAACCGATCCTGGTAAAGTAAGGGATCATAATGAAGATAGTGTTATTATTGTAGAAAATAAAAGTGGAGAAATTTTGCTTGCAGTTGCGGATGGTATGGGGGGACATCTTGCTGGAGAAGTCGCTTCTAGTATTGCGATATCCCATATTGGCAAACGTTTCAAGGAACTTGGATCTATCGGCAATAAAGAAGATGCGATTCATTGGGTACAAGAGACAGTAAGTGAAGCAAATGTTTTAATCTATAAGTATACAGTGGAACATCCAGAAAGTAAGGGTATGGGAACGACACTCGTAACAGCTGTATTTACATCTGATTTCTTGTTATTTGGTAATATTGGGGATTCTTCTGGATTTGTAATGAAGAAAGGACAGATTCATAAAATCACAACAGACCATACACTAGTCAATTTACTTGTTAAATCAGGAGAATTAACAGAAGAAGAAGCTAAAGAACATCCAAGAAAAAATGTATTGATGAAAGCACTTGGGGCAACAACAACAGTCGATATGGATATCTTTGATGTAGAAACCGATGTAGATGGCATCATGCTTTGTAGCGATGGTGTTACCAATATGTTAGATTTTGAACAAATTGCAAAAGTACTTAGTGAAGAACTCTCAGCGGAAGCGAAAGTTTCTAAGTTGATTCAAAAGTGTAATAATCGTGGTGGAAATGATAATATTTCAGTTGCATATTTAAATAAAGGTGGTAGTGACAAATGATTACAAGAGGACAAAAAATAAACGATCGTTATCAAATTATAAGAACAATTGGGGAAGGTGGAATGGCCAATGTTTATTTGGCGCATGACCTTATCTTGGATAGAGATGTTGCGGTTAAGGTACTAAGAGGGGATCTTGCAAATGATGAAAAGTTTGTAAGGAGGTTTCAAAGGGAAGCAATTTCCGCTAGTAGTCTAACGCATCCTAATATAGTAGGTATGTATGATGTAGGAGAAGATGATGGCAAGTATTTCATTGTGATGGAATATGTAGAAGGAAAAACACTAAAAAATTTAATCAAAAGAAGGGGTGCTTTAACTCTATCAGAAGTGATTGATATTATGTTACAACTGACAAGTGGAATTGCTTGTGCCCATGAAAGTTATATCATTCATAGAGACATTAAACCTCAAAATGTATTAATACTAGATGATGGAACGGTTAAGATTACTGATTTTGGAATTGCAATGGCACTCAATAGCAATGAATTAACACAAACCAATTCTGTGATGGGTTCTGTTCACTATTTACCACCAGAACAAGCCAATGGAAATGGCTCTACCATTAAAAGTGATATTTATTCATTAGGAATTTTAATGTATGAATTGTTAACGGGAAAACTTCCTTTTAAAGGGGAAAATGCAGTTGAAATTGCCATTAAACAAATGAAAAATCCAATTCCAAGTGTTTGTGATATGTTTCCAGAAATTCCACAAAGTATCGAAAATGTCATTTTAAAAGCATGTGCGAAAAATCCAAAAAATCGTTATGAAAATGTAATGGAAATGCATGATGATATTAAGACCGCTTTGGATATAGATCGTGCCGATGAGAGAAAATATGTTTACCCTTATCCAGAACAAGAAGTCGAAGAAAAAATAAATGTAAGTCGATTTAAGAAAAATGAAGCAAAACGAACAGATGAAAAGAAAGATAAAGGCGATAAGAAAACCAATAAGGTATTATGGATTACGGGAATTATCTGTATCTTGGCTGCGATTATAGTTGGTTTTGTTGTGATGATTTTACCAAAAATGAAAGCAGTACCAGATGTTCAAATTCCAGATGTTTTTAAAATGTCAATTGTCAATGCCGAAGCCACTCTCAAAAAAGAAGGATTTGAAGTCGCAACAGATGTGCAAGAAGAATATAGTATTGATGTAGATGCTGGAGTTGTGATTGGAACCAATCCGAGTGTTGGTAGAAGTGTAAAAAAAGGCACTGTTGTAACTCTCATTGTATCAAAAGGTTTTGAAGGTATTGTTGTAGAAAATTATGTTGGTCAAAATATCCAATCGGTAGAAGCTAAATTAAAAGAGCAAGGAATTGTTGTTTTAATAGAAGAAAAAGAGTTTAAGGATACAGAGGATCAAAAAGAGGATATCATTTTAGAACAAGATATTGCTGAAGGTGAAAAGTTAAAAAGAGGTGATACGATTGTTTTTCAAGTATCTAAATTAATTACTGTTTACCCTGATTTTGTAAAAGAAGATTGGACTTATGCTGGTGTTGAGGAATTTTGTGCAACACATAATGTGAATTTGGTAAAGGTGGAAAAGGAAGATGATTCTGTTGCAGAAGGAACCATTATTGCACAAAGTAGAGAAGCAGGAAGCAAAGTAGTTGGTGGAGGTTCTGTTACATTACGTATTACTGTAGCGAAAAAACCAACTGTTATACCAGAAGAACCAAAAGAAGATGAAAAGTCAACAGGGGGAGATAAAGAAGAACCTGTTAATAAACCAGAACATCCAACTGATAAGGATAATACATCAACAGATGCACCAGCCAATTCTAATAGCAACAGTTCTAGTGATAATAAAACAAATGCGGGTGCTTAATGCAAGGAAGAATTGTAAAATTAATTAGCAATGATTATACAGTAGAAGCAAATGGTAACTTATATATATGTAAGAGTAGAGGTAAATTTCGAAATTTACACATTATCCCGCTGGTAGGCGATTTTGTAGAATTTGATGAACAAAATCATTACATTATGGAAATTCAACCTCGTATGAATGAGTTAGTTCGTCCACCAGTTGCGAATATCGACCAAGCATTCTTGATTACAAGTGTGAAACATCCAGATTTTTCAACCAATCTGTTAGATAAGTTATTAACTATTATTGAATTTCATAAGATAAAACCGATTATTTGTTTTACAAAGATGGATTTATTAAACGAGGATGGATTAGAGAAAATGCAGAAGTATATGAAATACTATGAAGAAATAGGATATACTGTTTTTGAAAATACCGAGTTAGAAAAAATAAAAGCATCTTTTCAGAATAAAACGAGTGTATTTACAGGACAAAGTGGAGCGGGAAAATCTACTTTGCTCAATCACCTTGATTCTTCTTTACAGATCAAAACAGATGATATTTCTTATGCGCTAGGAAGAGGAAAACATACAACAAGGCATGTCGAGTTGATACCCTTATATGGTGGTTATGTAGCAGATACGCCAGGATTTTCAGCAATTGAATTTTTAGGAATGACGGAATCGGATATTCGAGATCAATTTATAGAATTCAATCAATATCGTGATTTTTGTGAGTATAAAGATTGCATGCATTTATCTGAAAATAAGTGCGCAATTAAAGAAAAAGTAAAAGAGGGTATTATTTGTAAAAGTCGATATGAAAATTATGTCAATTTCGTTACAAAGAAAGAGAGAAGATAATCATGCAGGTAGCTTGTTCCATTTTAAGTATTGTAGAAAAAAAAGTAGATTGTAAGCAAAAAGTAGATGCACTTAATGATACCAATTGTGATTATCTTCATTTAGATATTATGGATGGTAAGTTTGTAGATATGAAAACATTTCCAGATCAGGATATGTTGAATTTGGTCAAAGATATTAAAAAACCATTTGATATTCATATTATGGTGGAAGATATTGGAAAATATCTTGACATCTATAAGGTATTACATCCTACCTATCTTACTTTTCACTATGAGGTAGCTGGGGATCCTTCCACTTGGATTCAAACATTAAAGCAAAATGGAATTGGTGCTGGGATTGCAATCAAACCAAAAACACCAGTATCCGTATTGTTACCTTATTTAAATGAGCTTAATCTTATTCTTGTCATGAGCGTAGAACCAGGAAAAGGTGGTCAAACATTTTTAGATAGTTCGGTTGCGAAGTTGGAACAATTGAAACAATTGCGTGATGAAAATGGATACCATTACCAAATTGAAGTAGATGGTGGAATCAATGAAAATATGATTGATAGGGTCAAGGATGCTGATATTGTGGTATCTGGAAGTTTCGTTACCAATGCAGATAATTATCAAAAACAGATTGATTTGTTAAGAATTTAAGCAAGAATCAAAAAAGATTCTTTTTCTCTGCTAACAAAAAGGAAATAAAACAAAAACCTCTTATGTTAATATTGAGGTGGAAAAATGCAAATAGAAGAATTAAAAATATTAGAATTAACATCCGATACATTATTCAAAGCGTTTATGATAAGTAAAAGAACAAATGCATGTAAAGCAAGGATGATACATTTAATCACAGGAATCAATAATAAAATATTACGAAGAGCAAACTATCAAAGTATAGAACTTCCAGTGCACCATAAAGAAAGTAAAGTCTATAAAACAGATGTCATTGTAAGAATAGATAAACATTTATTATCGATTGAAATGAACCGTGATTATTATCCAGGCTTACCAAAGAAGAATTCACAATATATGAAAAAAATAGCAGGAGAATCGTATGAATTTGGAGAAAACTATAATGACAGAATGATGATACAACTTAACTTTGATTGTTATGATTAATACAAAAGAAATAAACTCATTTATCATTTTCAAATGATGGAGATAGAACAACATTTTATAGAGGATGAAAACTATAAAAAATATAATAGCAATTCAAAAAAATATAGGTATTTTTTATATAATGTTAACCTGTGGTTATGGATGTTGGATAGTGTTTCTTACATTTTAGTGTAATCCCTTGTATTTAATTAAAGTTAGTTAATGAAGGTTTGAGAGCAATCAACCTTCTAATACTAAATGAAAATTGGAATCTTAAAAAAGATTTCTTTTTTTTTGAAAATAAAAAGGAAATGCAAAATATATATCGTATGTTAATAGTGAGGTGGAAAAATGAAGAAAAAAATTAACATTAAAATTTTGAGCATTTTCTTATTTTTAGGAGTGTTATTGACGAGTACCTATTTAGAAATAATTTGCGCTCAACCAAGTAATGATCGCTTTTATGAAGGGGATTATATTTATGGAACGTATTTTAAAAAATGGAAAAATGGGCTTGGTTATTATGAAACTGCACGTTTTTTACAAAAATCAGATGGGCAATTTGCATATTGCCTTCAACCCTTTGTATCCTTTGTAAATGGAAAATTACAAACTGCGTATGATAGTGATTATGCAACTATTACTCATATGACACAAGAACAATGGAAACGAATTGAATTACTTTCTTATTACGGATATCAATATCAAAATCATACGGATTCTAAGTGGTATGCGATTACTCAACTTATGATATGGAAAACGGTAGATCCAACGAGTGATATGTATTTTACAGATACTTTGGATGGTAATCGAATTGCTTTATATGAAAATGAGATGGCTGAATTAGAATATTTGATTAGCAGTCATAGTGTAACTCCTAACTTTCAGTCTACTGATTATACGTTATCAATGAATGAAACAATTACACTCTCTGATACCAATGCGATTCTTTCCCAATTCGTAGTTTCAAATAGTGATTATGTTACAACTCATATTGCTGGGAACACACTTAGTATTACAGGTAAACAACTAGGGGAGGATTCTATAACCTTGACAAAATCTGATACAAAGTATGGAAGGGTCCCTATTGTATATGTAGATAGTGAAGGACAAGATTTACTTGTAGTAGGATCTTATACCCCCGTTATACATACAGTTCATGTGAATGTAGTAGGTGGTAAAATTCGTATTACAAAAGTAGATAGCGAATCTGAAAAGACGAATGCCCAAGGAGAGGCCTCATTGGTAGGTGCAGTCTATCATGTGTTTGATCATAATCATAATCTCGTTTCTACTTTAACAATTGGTAGTGATAATACGGCTACTACAGATTTTTTACCCTTTGGAAAATATACAATCCAAGAAGTTAATAGTAGCACAGGATATTTGGTAGATCCTACAGTTTACTCTATAACAATTGATTCTAATAATACATTTGATGTTACTGTGAAGGAATCTGTTATCAAAGGTAGAATTAAGATAACTAAAGTAGACAGTGAAACGA
>CAMUMB010000014.1 GCA_947089915.1 uncultured Caryophanales bacterium
AATAAAGAATAATAGCATTTATCTTTTTTATTACATTTTTACAAGAAAAATATAGATAGATTTCATAAAGTATAATAATTATTAATGTTTCACGTGAAACATTAATAATTATGTTGATATTTTTTATAAAATAATATATATTATTAATGGCACAACATTTATATTTGAACCAGGTCAGGATTGGAAAATAGCAGCCTTAAGGATCACTAAATGTGTGTGCTTTTTTGAATTAGGTGATAAAATTGAAAATAGATTATATGGAAATAGCTTTAAAACAAGCATTGAAGGCCTATCATAAAAAAGATGTACCTGTTGGCGCTGTTATTGTAAAAGAAGGTAAGATAATTGCAAAAGCTTATAACAAAAAAGAAAAACAGAATAATGCAATTATGCATGCAGAGATAATTGCAATTTCAAAGGCTTGTAAAAAATTAAAAACATGGCATTTAAAAAATTGTATTTTATATGTAACTTTAGAACCATGTATGATGTGTACTGGTGCTATTATACAATCTAGAGTTAAAAAAATAATATATGCTTCTAAAAATCCAAACTATGGTTTTATTTCTACTAACTATAATGCAAAAGAAAAATATAACATTGAATCTTATTATACGGACGATGATTATACAGAAAAATCTAAAAATTTATTACAACAATTTTTTAAAGAACAAAGAAAATAGTAAATAATTTTTTTTAATGTTCCACGTGAAACATTAAAAAAAATGTTATAAAAATATTAATAAAAATGATATAATATTGAAAATGAGGTGACAAAATGTATCAGACATTATATAGAAAATATAGACCTTCTTATTTTGATGAAGTAGTAGGTCAAAAAATAATAATAAGAACTTTAAAAAATGCAGTGGAGAATAATACGTTAAGTCATGCTTATTTATTTACAGGCCCAAGAGGAACAGGAAAAACAAGTGTGGCGAAAATATTAGCAAAAACAATCAATTGTGAACATTTAGAAAATTTAGTTCCTTGTAATAAATGTGTTAATTGTACACAAATAAATAATAAACAATCTGTAGATATAATAGAAATAGATGCAGCTTCTAATAATGGAGTAGACGAAATAAGAGAATTAAAGAGCAAAGTAAGCTTAGTACCATCAATTGGTAAATACAAAATTTATATTATCGATGAAGTACATATGTTAACAACAGGAGCATTTAATGCCCTTCTAAAAACATTAGAAGAACCCCCTGAACATATTATATTTATATTAGCAACCACAGAACCACATAAAATACCAGCAACCATTCTTTCTAGATGCCAGCGTTTTGATTTTAAAAAAATTCATGAAACAGATATCTATAATCGGTTGAAAGAAATCGCTAAGTTAGAAAATATTGAAATAGATGATGATAGCTTAATTGAAATTGCACGTTTAGCAGATGGAGGTTTACGAGATGCACTTAGTTTATTTGATCAAGTAATCGCCTATTCCAAGAATAAAATAAAAGTAGAAGCTGTACATGAAATTAATGGAACATTGACACCACTCCAATTGAAAAATTTAATTGTGTATCTTTCTAATAATAATATCGAACATTTATTTCAATTAATTGATCAATATGATCAAAGTGGAAAAAACTTTGTAAAACTATCAGAAGAAATTATACTTTTTTTAAGAAATTGTTTATTAGCAGTTACGGTTCCTTCTTATTTAAAAGAGACAATAAACAATTTTGAATTATATGAAATAGAAAATTTGAATAAAGATAAAATATTAAAGTTGATTCAAACTTTTAACCAAAGTATATATGATATGAAATTGTCAAATCATCCAAAAATTCTATTTGAAACAACGCTGATTGGATTTATGGATATACAAGGTACTCAAGTATTAGAAAACAAAATAGAAATATCAAAAGAAGTACCTACTAAAAAAGAAAAATCTGTAGTAAGTCTGGAATCAATTGTTGTAAAAGAAGATAATGTTATATCAAACGAGAAAGAAGAAATGATTTCAAAAAGTGTAGCAAATGAAAAAATAGAAACAAACAATACGATTGAACAATTAAAGAAAATAAGAATTAATAATACTTTGTGTCAATTTAACAAAAAAGAATTTTTAGATTGGAAAGAAAAACTTTCGCAAATTGAAATGGAAGTAACGAATCCAGAATATGGACAACTTGCATCCTTAATATTAGATGGGAACTTAAAAGCCGTTGGGCATCATCACCTGATATTTGTATATGAAAGTGACCGTCTATCTAACTTATTTAACGAAACATTACCAAAGATAGATCAGCTCTTTGAACAAACATTTCACGAAAATTTATTTACAATTGCTACTGACCAGGAAAATTGGGATATTATTAAAAAAGAATTTAATAGTAAAACAAAAAAATATCAATATATAGAAGAACCAAAACAATTGATAGAACAATTAGAACAAACAGAATCTCTATCAGAAATAGAAAATTTATTTAATAATATAATAGAATATGAAAAATAGAAAAGAGGATATTTATGAATATACAAGCAATGATGAAACAAGCACAAAAATTACAAAAAGATATGATGGATGCGAAAGGAGAAATAGATAAATCTATTTTTGAAGGATCATCTTCAATCGTTACTGTCCAAATGAAAGGTACAAAAGAATTAGTAAGTGTAAATATTACAGAAATAGTAGACATAGAAGACAAAGAGATGTTAGAAGATATGATTGTGGTTGCAATCAATGATGCAATGAAAAAAATAGACAAAGAAGTAGAAGATAAATTAGGTAAATATACACAAGGAATGCCAGGTTTATTTTAATGAATTATCCATTATCTATTCGTAATTTAATAGAATGTTATAAAAAACTACCTGGTATAGGGGAAAAAACAGCAGAGCGTTTAGCGCTTGCTACTTTAAATTTAGATAAAGAAATCATAGATTTATTTTCTACATCCATTGCAGATGTAAAATCAAAAATTAGAAGATGTGAAAAATGTAATAATTTATCAGAAGAAGAACTTTGTGAAGTATGTAAACAATCGAGCCGTGATCAAAAGACAATTTGTGTCGTAGAAGATCCAAAAAATGTCGTAATATTTGAAAAAGTAGGAACCTATAAAGGTTTATATTATGTATTAGATGGTTTAATTTCACCACTAGATGGCATTAATCCAGAAGATATTAAACTAAACGAATTACTCACTCGTATTCAAGAAGAAAAAATAGAGGAAGTAATTATTGCAGTAAAGCCTAGTATTGAGGGTGAAACTACTGCCTTATACATTTCAAAGATTCTAAAAGGATTACCAGTAAAGGTTACTAGAATTGCACATGGTGTTCCATTAGGTGTCGATATGGAATATATTGACTTCTTAACATTAGAGCTTGCGTTAGAAAATCGCCAAGATGTTTCATAAAATAAGAATCTTGTCCATATATTGAATTAGGTGATCAATATATGATAAAAAAAGTATTTAATTTAATTAAAAAGATTGTAATTAGCGGATTTCTTTTATATGGATATAATATTATAACAGCACCACTTCATATAATGGTGCCAATTAATTTTATAACCGTATCTAGTCTTACTATTTTAGGTTTTCCAGCTTTATTTGCATTTATTTTAATCCATATTATTTTGTTTTGAGGTGGAATATGTTAGATGAATTTGTATTAGATCAAAAAATTGTTACAACTATATTAAAAAATGCAGTGGAAAAGAATAGGTATTCACATGCTTATTTATTTGAAACAAATGGCTATAAAAATGCTAATACTGTTGCCCTTGCATTTGCGAAATATCTTTCTTGTCCAAATCATTATAGTAATAATAAAAATTGTATTAATTGTACGCAGTGCAATTTAATTGATCAAAATACATTTTCAGAAATAAAGATAATAGAGCCAGATGGATTATGGATTAAAAAAGAACAACTAGATAGTTTGCAAGCAGAATTTATGCAGACAGCAGTTCAGAGCCAATATCGAATCTATATTATCCATAATGCAGAAAAAATGAATGTGTCAGCTTCTAATTCTATCTTAAAATTTTTAGAAGAACCAGCTCCCAATATTATTGCAATCCTAATAACAGATAATATGTATCAATTATTAGATACCATTGTTTCAAGATGTCAGATTATCTCATTTGCAAAAAATGGCGAAACAAAAAATAGTATGATAGAAAAAATAATTGATTCTATTTATATTCCAACTACAGTGGACAAGCTTACTTTAGATAAATATATGGAAACAGTAGTTCACTTTGTAGAATATTATGAATCAAAAAAGGAAAATACCCTGTTAAATACACAAAATTTATGGCATAATGTAATTGATGACCGTGATAAAATATTAATGGCATTTGAAATGATGTTATTATTATATAAAGATATATTAAATTTTAAAATGAATCGTAAAGTGGAATATTATGATGAAAAACTTTCATTACTACAAAAAATTGCTGAAAAAAATAGTATGAAGGAACTTGTTAAAAAGATTCATATAGTTCATCTTACAAAAGAAAAAATAAAATTAAATGTCAATCAAAATTTATTAATTGATGAGTTTATACTAGAAATTAGGTGTAATATATGAAAGAAATAGTTGGAGTTATGATTGACTCTGAAGATAAAATGATTTACTATGATACCAATCACAATACTGTGAAAAAAAATATAACAGTAATTGTAGAAACAGAAAAAGGATTGGAGTTTGGAAAAATAGTTACTGATTCGCACCCATTAGATTCTTCTAAATTAAAAGAACCACTTAAAAAAATAATCCGTATTGCAAGTAAAAAAGATTATATCAATTATAAAAATAATAAAAAGAAAGCATGGGAAGCATTAAAAACCTGTAAAGAACTTGTTAGAAAAAAGAGATTAGATATGAATGTAATAGATGCTTTTTATGCTTTTGATAAGACGCAACTCTTATTTCACTTTACATCTGATAATCGTATTGATTTCCGCGATCTAGCACGTGCATTAGCAAGTATTTATAAAACACGTATTGAATTAAGACAAATCGGAGTGCGTGATAAAGCAAAAAAAGTATGTGGATATGGTGTATGTGGTCAGAAACTTTGTTGTTCTAGATTTTTGAATGAATTTACCTCTGTTTCTATTTCGATGGCAAAAAACCAGAATATATCCCTCAATCCTACTAAAATAAATGGTGTATGTGGAAGACTGTTATGTTGTTTAAAATATGAAGATGACGTATATAAAGAATGTCGAAAAGATATTCCAGAAATTGGCTCTATTGTAGAAATCAAAGAAGGAAAAGGTAAAGTTGTAAGTACAGATATATTGAAACAAGAATATACAGTTGAAATTCCTAATGTAGGATTGATTGAGGTTCAAAAATGAAAATTTTAAATTATTTATTGGGTTATGAAGATTTAAAAATATATCAAGATACTGATATGTTTCATTTTTCGTTGGATTCCGTTTTATTACCGAATTTTGTAACATTGAATCAAAGTGTCAAAAACATATTAGATATTGGGACAGGAAATGCTGTAATTCCTATCCTATTATCTACAAAAACAAATGCGCATATTACAGGAGTTGAAATTCAAAAAAAATCCTATGATTTGGGAAAACAATCAGTTATATACAATCATTTAGAAAATCAGATTACATTATATAACGAAGATGTGAAAAAATATGCTTCGCTATGTGAATCAGATCAATATGATGTTATTACATGTAATCCTCCTTTTTTTAAAGTAGGGGAAGAATCTCATTTCAATGATGCGATTGAAAAAACGATTGCGCGTCATGAATTATGTCTCACCTTAGAAGATGTAATTCATATTAGTCGCAAATTATTAAAAAATAATGGCATATTAGCGCTTGTTCACAGACCAGAAAGACTTATGGATATTTTAATGTTGATGAAAGAGAATAATATTGAACCAAAAAAGATTCAATTTGTATATCCAAAGCAAGAAAAAGAAGCGAATATTTTATTAATAGAAGGAACAAAAAATGGAAAAAGCGGTCTTAAGATTTTACCACCAATTTATACGCATAAAGAAAATGGTGATTATACAGAAACAATTGAGCAGTATTTTGTAAGAGGTGATTCAAATGTCTCAAAAGAGTTATGATGGAAGTCCAACAGTTTATTTAATTCCAACTCCAATTGGAAATATGGAAGATATTACAATTCGTGCATTACATACACTAGAGAGTGTAGACATTATATTCTCTGAGGATACTCGTGTAACTGCTCTTTTACTGAACCATTATAATATTCAAAAAAAGTTAATCTCTAGTCATCAGTATAATGAAAGTAAAAATGAAGGAAAACTGTTATCTTATTTGGAAGCAGGAAAAACAGTAGGAATTGTAAGTGATAGAGGAACTCCTGTTATTAGTGATCCTGGTTATGAACTTGCTCGTATTGCGATAAAGTATGGCTATAATGTTGTAGGATTACCTGGTCCAACCGCTTTAATACCAGCCTTGATTACATCTGGAATTGCGCCAATGCCATTTTTATTCTATGGATTTTTAAATAGTAAGGATGGAAAAAGAAAAAAGGAATTAGAAAGTTTAAAAAAAATTGCAGCTACTTTGATTTTCTATGAAGCACCTCATAGACTAGAGAGAACACTTCAAGATATGTTAAAAATTTTGGGAAATAGATGTATTTCAATTTCCCGGGAAATAAGTAAAAAATATGAGGAAATATATAGGGAAAACTTAGAAAATATTTCCGGACAACTAGTTGACATTAAGGGTGAAATTGTTATAATTGTAGAGGGTAATTTTCAAGGCGAAACACACGACAACTTGACAATAGTTGAACACATAAATTTATTTTTAAAAGAAGGGGTGTCTGTAAAGGATGCGATTAAACAGGTTGCGCATAATCGTGGACTGCCAAAAAATGAGGTATACCAGGAATATCATAGAGGTGATTGAATGAAATTAGTTGTTGGTTTGGGAAATATTGGAAAAGAATATGAGGGAACACGTCATAATGTTGGATTTATGGCGATTGATGCGATTGCCCATGCAAACAATGTTACAATTGAAACAGAAAAGTTTGGTGGCAAATATACGATATTGCATAAATTTGATGAAAAGATACTGTTATTAAAACCGCAACGTTTTATTAATTTATCAGGTGAAGTTCTTAAAAAATTTATTGATTTTTATGACATTGCTTTAGATGATATTTGGGTAATTGGTGATGATTTAGATTTACCTGTTGGAACTTTCCGTTTGCGCTATCAAGGTGGAAGTGGGGGACATAATGGACTTAAGAACATTGAACTACACTTAAAAAGTCAGCAGTATAAAAGAATGAAAATTGGAATTTCGAATAATAAAAATCTAGATACAAAAGATTATGTATTGGGAAAATTTAGTCAAGAAGAGAAAAAAGAAATTGATCATATTATTCAAATCGTTCCACAAATTTTTGATGATTTTTTAACAAAATCTTATGATAATGTGATGAATCAATATAATAAGAAATGATACAAAGTATCATTTTTGTCGTGAGAGGAGGAAACGTATGAATTTTTTTAAGACAATCTTTAACCCATTTCCAGAAGCAGAACAAGTGAATGGTCTTACATATGAAATGAAGGCAATTTACCTTTATCATTTATTGGAAGAAAAAAAATCTTCTATTTTAGTCGTTACCAATTCTTTATTTGAAGCCAATACTTTATATCAATCTTTATTGCACTACACTCCTCAAGTTTTATTATTTCCAATGGACGATTTTTTAACGAGTGAAGCACTTGCGATTTCACCTGAGTTTAAATATAATCGTTTGGATGTAATTCATCAGTTAATGGAAAATCAAAAAAATATTGTAATTACGAACTTAATGGGTTATTTACGTTATTTACCTACCAAAGAGCAGTTTCAAAATTATACGTTAAGTATTGAAAAAAGTAGTGACTATCCTATGGAAAGTTTACTACATCAACTTTATGTTATGGGCTATGAAAGAGAAACAATTGTAACAAAAACAGGGAAAATGGCAGTTCGTGGTTTTGTGATTGATATTTTTCCAGTAGGAGAAAAATATCCAGTCCGTTTAGAGTTTTGGGGAGATACAATTGATTCTATTCGTACGTTTGACCATGAAACACAGTTAAAGATTGAAGATATTAATCAGATTCAAATAACGCCTAATACTGAATTTTTGGTAGATAGTGAAATAGAATTACCTTATCGTTCTATAAAAGAGCATATTGAGGTTACCAATATTTTGGGTTATATAGATAGTAGTATGGTTGTTTTCATCGATTATCATGGTTTAGAAAATAGCTATCAAATTCTTTTGGATGAGATTTATCATTATAATGTGAATAAAGACTTATCAGGAGATACTGTTTATATGCATGATTTTTATGATCTTCATCCTGCTACTATCAAATATCTTGAAAACTTTGATAACACTTTAACAGATATCAAAACTACTTGTTCTTTTTTTGGACGTGAGATAGAGCCTTTTTCTAAAAATATTCATGATTGGGAAAAACGCTTTCTTTCCTATTTAAAAAAACATAAAACTGTTTTAATTTGTTTATCTAGTCGATATCAAATGAATAAGATAACGGATGAATTACAATTAGAAAATATTGTTGTAACCAATATAAATGAAATTTATCCAGAAAAAATCAATTTTGTTCTTTTTCCCATTGAAAAAGGTTTTGAGTTCGAACAATATGTTGTGATTAGTGAGCAAGATTTATTTTTTAGAAAAGAACGAATGGTTCCTTATAAAAGTAATTTCAAATTCGGTACTAAGATTCGTGATATCAATAAATTAAATATTGGAGATTATATTGTACATAGTATTCATGGTATTGGAAGGTATATAGGACTTAAAACGTTAACAAAAAATGGTCTTAAAAAAGATTATCTTACAATTGAATATAAAGATGGGGATAAGTTATATATTCCTGTTGAGAAAATGGAGTATATTAGTAAGTATTCTTCTAATGAGGGGATTGTACCTAAGGTAAATAAATTAGGAACAACAGAATGGGAAAAGACAAAACTACGTGTTCGTAAAAAATTAGAAGATATTGCAGGAAAGTTATTAGAACTTTATGCAGCAAGAGAGGCGAGTGTTGGTTTTGCGTTTGATCCAGATAATGAAGATCAAATGGAATTTGAAAAGGAATTTCCATATGAAGAAACAGTTGACCAGTTGAAAGTAACAGAGGAAATTAAGAGAGATATGGAATCTTCCAAACCAATGGATCGTTTATTATGTGGAGATGTTGGTTATGGAAAAACAGAAGTGGCTTTTCGTGCAGCAATGAAAGCGGTTTTATCTGGAAAACAGGTTGCGATTTTATGTCCAACGACTATTTTATCCAATCAACATTATCAAAATGCATTAGATCGTTTTAAAAATTTTCCTGTCAATATAGCTTTATTAAATCGCTTTGTGAGTATGAAAGATGTTACTAGAATTCAAAAGGAAATTCAAAGTGGAACAATTGATATTATTATTGGTACACATAGAATTTTAAGTGATGATATTCGGTTTAAAGATTTAGGTTTATTGATTATAGATGAGGAACAACGTTTTGGCGTAAAACATAAAGAGAAGATAAAAGAATATAAAAATAATATTGATGTTTTGACTTTATCTGCTACTCCAATTCCGCGTACTTTACAGATGTCCATGACAGGAATTCGTAATTTATCTTTGATTGAAACACCTCCAGTCAATCGTTATCCAATACAGACTTATGTATTAGAAGAAAATAATCATATGATAAAGGATGCTGTTTATAAGGAGTTATCGAGAGAAGGACAAGTATTTATTTTATATAATAAAATAGAAGATATGGATCTTAAATTAAAAGAAATGGAACGCTTGTTACCAGATGCCCGTATTATATATGCACATGGACGTATGTCAAAAACAGAGTTAGAAGATGTTATGTTAAAATTTATTCATCATGAGTATGATGTCTTATTATGTACTACGATTATTGAAACGGGTATTGATATACCAAATGTAAATACATTAATTATTATAGATGCAGATCATTTTGGATTATCTCAGTTATATCAAATTCGTGGGCGTGTTGGTCGAAGTAATAAAATCGCATATTGTTATTTGATGTATCATAAAGGAAAATCTTTATCGGACGTTGCAACAAAACGACTCAAAGTTATTAAGGATTTTACGGAATTAGGAAGTGGATTTGCGATTGCAATGAGAGATTTATCGATAAGAGGCGCTGGGGATATTCTTGGTAATGAACAAGCAGGATTTATTGATGCGATTGGGATTGAACTATATTTAAAAATGTTAGAGGAAGAGGTTGCTAAACTGAAGGGTGTAGTGAAAGAAAAAGAAGAGACAAAAGAAGAAATGCCTTTAGTTGAGGTAGAAACTACAATATCAGATGATTATGTATCTGAAACGGAACTTAAAATTGAGATTCATAAAAAAATCAATCAAATTCATAGCGAAGAAGATATTGATACATTACATAGAGAGTTAGAAGACCGTTTTGGTAAAGTAAATGATAGTATGTTAATTTACATGTATGAAGAATGGTTTGAAAAATTGGCAAAAGAATTAGACATTCAAAAAGTAAAGCAGACCAATAATTTCATTGAAATCATGTTACCAAAAGAATTTACAGAAAATATAAATGGAGAGCAAGTGTTTATGGAGGTAAATAAATTATCTCGTATGTTTCGTTTTTCAATGAGACTAGGGTGTCTCGTAATTACTTTAGATATTGTTAAGTTGGAAAAACATTTTATTTATTATTTAATTGATTTGATGAACATATTAATAAAACAGAAAAAATAAGCATTGATTTGCTTATTTTTTTTCAAGTACATTAATAATATTAGGTATAATTTGTTTTTTTCTAGATACGACATCTTCTAAATAATACCCCTGTTTGATATCTCGAATTGCAAAGGCATTATCTAAAATATCTTCTGCATTATCATTATAGAACATGTAAGAACCATTGGTGATAATATCGGTTGCAAATAAGGCAACTAATTTATAATCATTGTGTTCTGCAACTGAATTGATTAAATTCACATATTCATTTTTTTCGTTCATAATTTCTTCGATGTTTGTAATGAATATTTGTGCAACCCCAATTTTATCATTATCAATAGTGAAATTTTTGAAATCCATATATAATACTTCTTCTTTGGTTTTACCTTTTAAAGAAGCTCCTGCTTTTAACATTTCCATTCCATATTTTTCATAGTCAATATTAGCAATTTTTGCAAGCTCAATTACAGTTTCAATATCTGTATTGGTAGTTGTTGGTGATTTGAATAATAAAGTATCAGAAATAATACCAGATAACATAAGACCTGCTATGTGAGAAGGAATTTCAACATGATTTTCTTTATAAAGCATATAAATAATGGTATTGCTACTTCCTACCGTCATAGCTCTAAAGTTAATTGGAGTACTAGTACCAATTGTTCCAATTTTATGATGGTCTACAATTTCAATAATATCGGCTTCTTCTAGTCCATCTACACTTTGTAATGGTTCATTGTGATCTACTAAAATCACTTGTTTTCTTTTTTTATCATTGACATCAGATAATCTCAATATTCCAAGACATTCATTATTTTTATTTAGTATAGGATAATTGCTATATTTTGTTTTACTTGCAAAGTCCACAAAATCTTTTAAATCTTCCTCTTCTTGAAACGAAATAACAGAGTCTAAGAAAGAAATATTGTCTAAATAGTTTGCTAACCCAATTTGTCTACTTGTTTTAAATGTATCATATGGGGAGCGAATGATATTAACACCATTCATTTTTGCTTGTTTTATATGGTGCTCTTTGATTTCCGAGTTGTTGGTTAGAATAATCATTTTCACTTTTGATGCGATTGCATACTCAATCACACTATGACGGTCTCCGACAATTAAAATGTTATCAGTTTTTAATTTTACATTTTCGATAAAAGTTGTACTACGATAAGTTGCTACTAAAAGATTTCCCTTTATTTCTTCCTCAAATTTTAAAATTTTTTCGGCGGCTAAACATTTTATAATATTTTCGTATGAAGTACATAATTTATTAATGTCACCCATAATTTGTGATTTTGCAATATCTTTCATTGCAACAAGGCCTGTAAATTTATTATAGTTATCGACAATGGGTAAAGTACTGACTAAATTTTCATTCATATAGTTTAAGCCATCCATAATAGAATATTTTCCATTCATATGGAAGTCTTTTAAATATGCAATATCTTTTATTTGTAAACGGACATCGTTTAAATATTTTGGTTCTTTTACTTTCCAATATTGCAATACAAATTTTGTCTCGTTATTAACGTCTCCTAAAACTCTAGGTGTCGTACTAAGTCCAAGTTGATTTTTTAGATAAGATAATGCGATAGATGCGGTTACGCTATCGGTATCTGGATTTTTATGTCCAAAAATATAAATTTTTTCCATTTGCATCACTCCTAAACTATCATTATATCAAAAAATCATTTATTTGATAAGTATAAATGATTAAAAAATATCCAAAATATGGATAGAGAGTGAGGTAATTTATGAAAGCAACAGGAGTTGTAAGGCGTATTGATGAATTAGGAAGAATTGTTATTCCAAAAGAAATTCGAAAAACCATGCATATCAGAGAAGGAGAAAATATTGAAATATTTATTGATGGAGATCAAAATATAATATTAAAAAAATATTCTGCAATTAAAAAATTAGATGATTTTGCACAACGATTTACAGATGCGATTTACGCTTTTTTAAAATATAATATTATGATTACAGATACTGATCGTGTTGTTGCGATATCAGGTCCGCTCAAAAAGGAATTGAATGGAGAAATGTTAGGACAAGATATGCTGAATGTAATAAAAAAAAGAGAAAGCATACTTGAAAAAACTCCAAAACAGTTATCTATTACAGATAACCATTCTTATAAAGGAAGTTATATGATTCACTCTATCATAAGTAATGGAGATGTCGTGGGGCTTGTCATTTTGTTGTCAGATGAAGAAAAAATTGGAGAAACAGAAGAAAAAGTAGTGCACATTGCCTCCCAATTTTTGGCAAAATATCTTGAAGAGTAAATAAAGTTGTGTTATACTAGGTAAAATTAGAAAGATTTTGAAGGAGAGAAAAATAATATTTTTTGGTAGAGAGCTTGTGGTGGGTGAAAACAAGTAAAAAAGTTATTTCGAATGGCTCCGGAATTGTTTTTGTGAATTGTTAGCAAAAATCGTATCGTCGCGTTAAGACTTTGAGTGTATAGATTTTTCTATAAAATAAGGTGGTATCGCGCTATAAACGTCCTTAATTAGGATGTTTTTTATTTAAAAGTTAAAACATTAGATATTAATAATTGAAATATATTTAAGATTGTGAATAGTATTTAATTTTTTTAGAGGTGATGGATATGAAAATGGGAATTGGGGTAGGAATTATTATTTTAAATGAAAAGAATGAAGTTTTACTTTTATTAAGAAATAATAACCCCGAAAAAGCCGATAGTGATATGCGATTGGAAGGAACTTATACATTGCCAAGTGGTAAAGTGCTCTATGGTGAAACTTTTGAAGAATCGGGTGTACGTAAAGTAAAAGATGAAGTAAATCTCATTGTTTCAGAATTAGATTTGGAAGTTGTTTCTTTATCAAATGATATAAATAATTATGCTCATTATGCGACTATTGGCTTACTCGCACGTCATTATAGTGGCGAGGTTCATTTAAAGAAATCAGAGGAATTTGAATCATATGGTTGGTATAGATTGAATCAGTTACCTTCTAATTTATGCTTTCCAAGTAAAAAAATAATTAAAAATTATTTAGAAAAAAGAATATATAATGATAAGGAGATGGTTTAGATGAAACCAAAATATTATATTTCCACTGCAATCGCATATGCTTCTGGAAAACCACATATTGGAAATACTTATGAAATTGTTCTTGCGGATGCAATTGCACGTTATAAAAGATTAACTGGATATGATGTATATTTTCAAACAGGAACCGATGAGCATGGTCAAAAGATTGAGGAAAAGGCAAAAGTTGCGGGTTTACAACCTCAAGAATTCGTGGATGAACGTGCTTTAGATGTTCGCAAAATATGGGATGTAATGAATACAAGTTATGATAAATTTGTACGTACAACAAACCCTGCTCATAAAGAAATGGTATCTAAGATTTTTAAGAAACTATATGACCAAGGGGATATCTATAAAGGAAAATATGAGGGATTATATTGTACACCTTGTGAATCTTTCTTTACAGAATCGCAATTGGTAGATGGGAAATGTCCAGATTGTGGGCGTGAAGTAAAACCTGCGAGTGAAGAAGCTTATTTCTTTAAATTAAGTAATTATACAAAAAGATTAGAAGAATATATTGAAACACATCCAAATTTTATTCAACCAGAAAGTCGTTTGAATGAAATTATGAATAACTTTATTAAACCAGGATTACAAGATCTTTGTGTATCCAGAACATCTTTTGATTGGGGCGTTCCTGTTACATTTGATGATAATCATGTCATTTATGTATGGATTGATGCTTTAAGTAATTATATTACCTTTTTAGGATATGATGTGGATGGAAATCACAGTGAGGAATTTAAGAAATACTGGCCTTGTAATGTCCATTTGATTGGAAAGGATATCTTAAGATTTCATACCATTTATTGGCCTATTATGTTGATGGCACTCGATTTACCACTTCCTGATCAGATTTTTGGACATCCATGGTTGCTATTTGGTACAGATAAAATGAGTAAGTCGAAAGGAAATATTGTATATGCAGATGATTTGGTACAAGAATTTGGTGTCGATGCAGTTCGTTATTATTTATTACATGAAATTCCATATGCGAGTGATGGTACATTCACTTATGAACTTTTAATCGAACGTATTAATTCTGATTTAGCCAATGTCCTTGGAAATTTAGTCAATCGTACTATTTCAATGGCATATAAATACTTTGATGGTGTAGTGGCGGAACCAATGTGTTTTGAACCAATTGATGAGGAACTTAAGAATTTGGTGCTTGAAATGCCTTATAAAGTAGAAGAAAAAATGAATGAACTTCGTGTCGCAGATGCGATAGATGAAATTTTTGAGGTATTTAGAAGATGCAATAAATATATTGATGAAACAACACCATGGGTACTTGCGAAAGAAGAAGATAAAAAGGAACGTTTACAAACAGTACTTTACAATTTATTAGAATCCATTCGTAGTGGAGCAGTTTTGTTACAAGCCTTTTTACCAGATACTGCAAATGAAATATTTGCACAATTAAATACAGAAAATCGTTATATTGATAGCATTGATTTCAAAGGAATGGACTATGGAATTGTATTAAATGAAGCCAAACCTTTATTTGCACGTATTGATAAAGAAAAAAAATTAGCAGAAATATTTGATGAAAATGTGTAAAATGTTGTAAATTGTCGATAAAAAAGGGAAGGAAAAACTAGTACTTCCTTTTTTGTTATGTTATATTGGTATTGTTGCAAAAAAAGAATAAAAAGGAGATATCATGACAACTGACAATTGTAAGGATTCGAAGTATGTTGTGTTAGTATGTATTATGGGTGTGCTTTTGGTTTTAGGAAGCGCGATTGTAGAATTGAATTATTTAGATATTGCTTACTTATTATTTATAGTAATTTGTTTGATTCGATATCTACGTATTCGTCATAAAGAATAGAAAATTATATCTAGGTATGGTATAATTTTTTTATTGGAGAGATGTTTATGTTAATCGATACGCATTGCCATTTAGATGATTATAATGAAGAAGAATTAAAGATTGTTTTAGAACATATGGAAAATCATGTCATGATTGTAAGTGGTGTAAATGATGCTACGAATCAAAGGGTATTTGAATTGTGTCATAAGTACGATAATATTTATGGAACGGTTGGAATTCATCCAGAAGAGGTTGATTCTATGCAAACGGATAGTTTTTTACAAATGGAAAAAATGTTACAAGATGATAAGATTGTGGCAGTTGGAGAAATTGGCTTAGATTATCATTATACAAAAGAAAATATGGAAAAACAAAAAGAGGTATTTATCAAACAAATAGAACTTGCCCATAAGTATCAAAAAGCAGTTGTGATTCATAGTAGAGATGCAATTCAAGATACGTATGATATTTTATGTAAATATAAGGATTCCAATATTCCGTTTGTTTTACATGCCTATAGTGGAAGTGTAGAAATGGCTAAACAATTTATTGATTTAGGTGTTGTGCTTGGTATTGGTGGAGTTTTAACATTTAAAAATGCAGAAAAATTAAAAGAGGTGGTAGCAACCTATTCACTTTCTCATTTTGTATTAGAAACAGATAGTCCTTATTTGACACCCGAACCATATCGCGGAACAAAAAATGAACCCTATCATACATTACTTGTTGCAGAAAAAATTGCCGAGATCAAAAAAGTTCTTGTAGAACAAGTAATAGAAGAAACCTCAAGAAATGCCATACAAACTTTTTCTTTACCCATTGATCTTCAATCTATAGAAGAAAGGAAGATGTAAATGGAATATTCACCAAAAAGAATTCAAAAATTGTTAGATGAAAATGGATTTCATTTAAAGAAAATGTTTGGTCAAAATTTTATTGTTGATGAGAATATCATTGATGCAATTGTTCGTAAGGCAGATATTAAGGATAATACTTTGGTCATTGAAATTGGGCCAGGTGCAGGCTCTCTTACCAATAAGTTATCATCAGTTGCGAAACATGTATTGTGTTATGAAATTGATCATTCCTTAGATTGTGTTTTAAATACGGTATTAGAAGATTGTTCTAATGTCGATATTATTTATCAAGATTTTTTAAAGAGTAATGTAAAAGAGGATATAAGAAAATACTCTTATCAGTATTTATATGTGGTTGCGAATTTGCCTTATTATGTTACTACGCCTATTATTATGAAATTAATTGAAGATGGTATTTTAGTAGATAAGATAGTGGTTATGGTACAAAAGGAAGTGGGGAATCGTTTTAAGGCAAAACCAGGAACAAAGGATTATAGCTCTCTTTCTATATTTTTACAATATTATTTTGAGATTGAAAAATTAATGGATGTAAGTAAGAATGTATTTCTTCCTAAGCCAAATGTAGATAGTATAGTGGTTTCTTTTCAAAGAAGAAAAAATAAATTAGAAGTAAAAAATGAGTCATTGTTTTTTCAGTTGGTAAAAGATAGTTTTATTCAGAAAAGAAAAACATTAAGAAACAACTTGAAGAATTATGATTTAGAAAAAATAGAAGAAGTTTTAAAGCAATACGGATATGATTTATCTGTTAGAGCAGAAGCATTATCAATTGAAATATTTGTTGAAATTGCAAATGCACTTATATAGTGGAAAAAAAATACCTATTTTAATTTGGTGTATACCAAATGACACGTAAAATAAAATCTATAAAAAAGGAGTAGTTTGAATGGAATTTTATAAAATGAATCATGGTGTAAGTTTTACAGATATAGAAAAGTTTAATTATCCAAATAAAAAGATGGGAGTTATAATTCATATAGAAGATAAAGATGGTAAAATTTTGCTTCAGCAAAGAGGAAGTAAATGTCGAGACGAAAATTATTTATATGAAGATGTTGGAGGAAGTTTTGATAAAGATGATAAAGATTTTAAATCAGCAATAATAAGAGAAATGAAAGAAGAAATGGGAGAAGCTGCTAATGTTAAAATTAGTAATCCAATAGGAATTTATCATGTATGTAAAAATGATATTAATTGGGTATTTATAATTTTTAATGGGAAATACATAGATGGGGAAATTAAAATAATGGAACCTGATAAATGTATAGGTTATAAATTCTTTAGTTATGAGGAAGCGATAAATTCATGTGAAGTAAGTGTGAGTTGCAAATATTTGATAAGGAGTATTAGAAGCTGATTGTATGAGGTGTTAAAATGTATTTACAGTATTATTTAGAACAATTAGGGTGTATGCAGTTGCCAGAATTTTTAATTAAATACTTAAAAGCTCCTTCACTTTTAAGATTAAAGGATATAGGTTATTTTTGTGGAATGGATTATGCTTCAAAAGATATTTATAATTTTAAAGAATATATCAGCAGATATGATCATTCTATAACGACTAGTTTAATTGTTTATAAATTAACAAAAAGTAAGAAAGAAACATTAGCAGGCCTCTTTCATGATATAGCAACTCCTTGTTTTTCACACGTTATAGATTATATGAATCAAGATTATGAGAAACAAGAAAGTACAGAAGAATACACAGAGCATATTTTAAAAAATGATAAATATTTGATTCAATGCTTAAAAGAAGATAATATTGACATTAATGATATTACTAATTTTAAAAAATATTCTATTGTTGATAATGATAGACCGAAAGTTTGTGCTGATAGAATTGATGGTATAATTTTAACAGGGATTGGTTGGACCAAAAATATTGATACAAAAGATATCAGGAGAATTGTTCAAGATATGTGTGTATTTAAAAATGAATATAATGAAGATGAAATAGGTTTTAAGACAAAATCTATTGCTAAAAAAGTGATGGAAGTTAGCAAAAGTATTGATGTTTATTGTCATTCTTATGAGGATAAATATATGATGCAACTACTTGCAAAAATCACAAAACTAGCTATTGATAAAAAATATATAATTTATGAAGAATTATATTCATATACTGAAAAAATGTTATTTGAGTTATTAAAAGGAAAAAAGGATAAAGAACTTCAAGGTTTAATAGATGAATTTGAAAATAAAAAATTAATTGATATACCTAAAATAGAATTACCAGAAGTCAAAATACGAAATCTGAATCCACTTGTAAATGGAAAAAGAATTAAATAGTATTTTTTAGTATCCAAATGAAATATTCCTCATATGAAATGAAATTTAACTAGGCACGCGTCTAGTTTTTTACTATTTGATAACAAAAATGAAATTTATTTTCGATTATTAAAAGGAATTATGAAAAATTTGTCGTATATATAAGTAGAGGCAAGAAAGGATGATTTCAATGAAAGAAAATAAATTACAGACCATTACGAATTTATTTGAAGGAAAAGAAATTAGAAGTATGTGGAATGCAGAAGAGGGAGATTATTATTTTAGTGTTGTTGATGTAATAGAAGCATTAACAGACAGTCAAAATCCTAGAAATTACTGGAATATGTTGAAAAAGAGATTAATAGATGAAGAGGAAAGTGAATTGTACACAAAATGTGTACAGTTGAAAATGGTTGCAAAAGATGGAAAGCTAAGAAGTACTGATACATTAGATACAAAAGGAATACTCAGATTGATTGAATCTGTACCTAGTCCAAAGGCAGAGCCATTTAAACTTTGGCTTGCACAAACAGGAAGTGATCGAATTGATGAAGTATTTGATCCGGAAATTGCGATTAATAGGGCGTTAGATTATTATCGAAGTCGTGGATATTCTGAAGAGTGGATAGAGGTTAGATTAAAAGGTATTTTAAATCGCAATAAGCTAACGAGTGTATGGAAAGATAATGGAATTACTGAGAGTTATGAATATGCGATTTTAACCAATGAAATTTATCAAGCTTAGTCCGGTATGAAATCAAGTGAATATAAGATGTTGAAAGGTATTCGGAAATAGTCATTACGGGACAATATGACAGATATTGAAGTTGTGCTTACAGATTTAGGTGAAATTGCAACGAGGGAACTTGCAAAAAAGCATAAATCATATGGATTAGAAGAAAATAAAAAGATTGCTTCCGTTGGTGGAGAAGTTGCCAAAGTAGCACGCGATGATTTAGAAAATAAATTAGGTGCTTCTGTTATATGCAAAGAAAATAAGTTGCCATATCAGTATGTAGAAAAATTAGAAGTACCAAAATCTTAGAAAATATTATATTTAA
Organism: uncultured Caryophanales bacterium; assembly: GCA_947089915.1. Taxonomy (GTDB): domain Bacteria; phylum Bacillota_I; class Bacilli_A; order RF39; family UBA660; genus UBA5026. Next base: position 19,867 of record CAMUMB010000014.1, read on the forward strand.
ATGGAGGTATTAATGAATATGGATTTAGATAAGAATGAAGCCCAGATTGATCATATATTTTGTAATATCAAAGAATTAGTTGTTAATAGTAGAAATAGGCTATATAGTACAGTACTGAAATGCTTAGTTTATATTGGAATATAGGAAAAATAATTATGGAGATACAGCAAGGTGATGAAAGAGCAAGTTATGGTGATACTGTACTTGAAAAATTATCACAAAAATTAACCAATGAATTTGGAAAGGATGAGAAAATTTTATATTTATTTCCCAATTGCGACAACAGTGTCGTCGCAATTAAGTTGGTCCCACTATTTAGAATTAATAAAAATAGAGGAAGAACCAAAAAGAAACTTTTATATGAATGAATGTATCAATTCTAAATGGAGTGTTAGAGAACTTCAAAGACAGAAAAATTCATTATTATATGAAAGATTAACTCTATCCGCCAATAAAGAAAAAGTTTTAGAACTTGCTGAAAAAGGACAAATTTTAAAAACAAGCAAAGATTTAGTAAAAGATTCTTTTGTATTAGAATTTTTGGATATGAAAGAAAATACAGATTATTTAGAAACGGATTTGGAAAAAAATATCTTGAACCATCTAAAAAAATTTTTATTAGAATTAGGAAAAGGATTTAGTTTTATAGGAAATCAATTAAGATTAACGTTAGGAGAAGAACATTTTTATCCTGATTTGGTATTCTATAATAGACTTTTAAAGTGTTTCGTTATAATAGATTTAAAAATAGGAAAGGTAACCCGTCAAGATATTGGTCAAATGCAAATGTATGTTAATTGCTATGATAGAGAAGTGAAGCAGAAGGATGAAAACGAAACAATTGGAATATTATTATCAACGGATAAAAATGAGACAATTGTAAAATATACACTTTCAGAAAATAATAAAACAATATTTTCTTCTGAATATAAATTGCATATGCCAACAAAACAAGAATTAATTCATGCCATTGAAGAAGAAAAGAAAAATTTTGAATTAGTTGAATAAAATACAATTTACACTTTTTTTGACATGATACAACATATCATTACTTTACACTATAATTGGTGATGTATATGCTCAATTTTTGCAACCGTATTTTGTGGGCAGTTGCAACTGTATTTATTGTAACTTCAAGTATTTATTTTTCATTTCGCTTAAAAGGAATTCAATTTCATTTTAAGGAAATGTTTCATAACTTATTTCATAAACAAGAAAATCAAAAAGGGATTGGATCATTTCAGGTTTTGATGATGACTCTAGCGGGAAGAATTGGAGTTGGAAGTATTGCTGGAATTGCTTTGGCAATTTATATTGGTGGGGTTGGTTCCATTTTTTGGATATGGGTAATGGCGATATTATCTTCTGTCTTAGCTTATGGAGAAGCTGTACTAGGAATGATTTATAAAAAACGAGATAGTGGTGATATCTACAAAGGAGGACCTGCTTATTATTTAAGAGATGGACTGGGTAAAAAGAAATTAGGTACGATATACGCAATACTTATTTTGTTTTGTTATATAGGCGGTTTTTTAGGCATTCAGTCAAATACGATTACCAAATCGATTCAAGAAATTAAACCAGTGAATTCTTATACAGTTGGAATTGTAATTGTAGTAGTTACGTCTCTTATTATATTTGGTGGTGTAAAAAAGATTGCATCTGCTACTGGAAAAATTGTTCCTATTATGACGCTTGCGTATGTCATCTTTGCACTTTATATCATGATTGGTAATTATCAATTACTGCCTTCTATTTTTCATCAAATTATAAAAGAAGCTTTCCATTTTAAGCCCTTTATAGGTGGGTTTTTAACAAGTTTTATTGTAGGAATTCAAAGAGGCATTTTTTCCAATGAAGCTGGGCTTGGAACAGGTAGTATTGCTGCTTCTACTTCTAATAGTGATAGTCCAACTTCCCAAGGCTACATTCAAATATTGGGTATTTATATTACAAGTTTATTTATTTGTACTGCTACCGCTATGATTATCTTAACTAGCCAATATGACTTTACTATATTTACAGATGTCAATGGAATTGAAATTACGCAAATGGCTTTTCAATATCATTTGGGAAATGTCGGTAATACATTCGTTTTTTTATCTATTTTATTATTTGCGTTTTCTACTATATTGACAGGATATTATTATGGAGAGTCTTCTTTCAAGTACTTTACGAATAAAATGAAGCCAATTTATTTAATTATATTAAAAATCATTACTTTAATTGTTGTTTTTCTTGGTTGTATTATGTCTTCTACTACTTTGTGGAAGTTAGTTGATGTTTTGGTTGCAATACTTGCGATTATTAATATTTATGGATTATTTGGTTTACGTGAAGACATTGTCAAGGAATTAGAATACTATCGCCTTCAAAAGCACCACAAATAGCTTTTTTTCCATTTCCATTTATGATACAATGTATCTAATAATGGAGGAAGTTTTATGATAGTCAATAAAGATTGGGATACCATTTTGGAAAGTGAATTCAAAGCGCCTTATTTTCGTGAATTGGGTGTTTTTGTCAAAAACGCATATCGACATCAAATTATTTATCCAGAATATAAAGATATATTTAATGCATTTCGGTATACTGATTACAACGATGTTAAAGTTGTTATATTAGGACAGGATCCTTATCATGGAGACCATGAAGCGCATGGACTTTCCTTTTCTGTGAAAGAGGGTGTTGCGATGCCACCTTCTTTAAGAAATATTTTTCAAGAACTCTATCAAGATATTGGAGTGAAAAGGACACAAACAGATTTGACAGATTGGGCAAAACAAGGTGTTCTCTTATTAAATTCGATTATGACGGTTGTTAAGGATAGTCCTCTTTCTCATAAAGATAAAGGCTGGGAAATATTTACGGATAATGTGATTCGCAAATTAGGAGAAAGAGAAAAGCCGATGGTATTTGTATTATGGGGTAGTTATGCAAGAAGTAAAAAAGAGTTAATTCAAAATCCGAAACATTTGATATTGGAAAGTGTGCATCCTTCTCCTTTGTCTGCCAATCGTGGTTTCTTTGGAAGCAAACCTTTCTCCAAAATTAACCAGTTTTTAGAAAAAAATGGAGATCAACCAATTCAGTGGTAATTGTGGGAAATGGTGATATCGTTTTATTTTTCTTGTGTAAATGAATGTTTTATTATAAAATAAAGATAGTGTGAAAAGTTTTATGGAAAATCATCAACACTAGATGAAAAAGATATT
>CAMUMB010000015.1 GCA_947089915.1 uncultured Caryophanales bacterium
TTCTTTCTTTTGAACTTTTTTCTTATACCTTTAATTTTTACCGGAACTCAAATTTATTCTGTTGCCTCAGATACTTGATATTTTTTTACAAATTGACCTTTTTCATCTTTTGATAATTTTTGAAAATTTTCTAATCTTTTGCAATTTTCAGATATTTTTCTTTTTATTCTGATATATTCTACTACTTCACTATCTAATAATTGTATTATTAATGAGTGATATAAATATTTGTGTACTGTATTAGGACTTTTTATATTATATAATTGCTCTAATTTTTTTGTATCATAATTTTCTTGTTGAATATAATCACAAGTAAACAGGATAGAACGGATTAAACGTTCTGTATAAGATTTTTGTTTTCCTGTGATAGCAACAAGACGGTTTTCCCCAATTAGCGTAATTAAATTATCATATATTTGATTGTTATCATTATCTATTTGATATTTGCTCAATAATTTTGAAAAGTAAGTGATTCTTTTTATATTATCATTAATGTGTTTTATTCTTTTTTCTTCTATTTCACAAATAGATCTCCATTCATTTTGATTTACAGGAAAATTTTGTTGCAATTCTTCTTGTTCTATACCTAGCAATGGACCTAAATCACGGAAAAGAACAAAATGATTTTTATAATATTCATATACTTTGCTATCAAAATTATTCATGAGTTGGTTTTCTTCTAATTCTTCTATTTTATCGGAAATTATTGAGAAAATGTGCGTATTTAGTTTTTGATCAATTAAATTTCCATTTCTAAGATTTATTTTATGTTGTAGTTCTATATCTGAGATAGTAAGGTTTGGATTGTTCAAATAATCTGCGTAAAACTTCATATAATATTCGATTTTTGCAATTTCTGGATGTGTATAGATTTTTTTACCATTAATCATATTTAAGATAAATTTCTTTGTTATTATGGTTGAAAAATTTCTCCTTTTTGAAAGTTGATTTAATCTACCCCGCATTGTTTCTGGATTTACTTTTAATGCATCACAACAAGCTGTAGTATCCACCATATCTCCTGTTAATCTCATTTTTATATAATTTAAAGTTGTTATATTTTTACTATGTAATTCTGGTGATTCTTCTTTTAATCTTTCAATAGTACTGTCAACAAATGTTTCTTCTGCTTCTGTTAACGCAAATAATTTATATAAACATTTCTTATTTTCATTCATCTTAAAAGGCTTTTTTGGTTTGTTATTTGGCTTTTCACGTTTCTTATTGGTTACAAATAAACTTCTAATTTGCTCCTCTGTTAATTCAGAATCAAGAATAGCATCAAATAAATAAATAATTTCAGCTTCCTCTATACCAAATTGTTTGCCTAACTCGCTAAATGTGACTTTATGTTCTATAAAGTAAAAATATAAATGAAGTTCTTTCTTCTGCTTTAATAGTTTTGTATTTTGTCTGTCAAGCTTATCAAAAGAATATTGTGAAATTCCTTTTACTAAGTATTCGTTTTGCAATAGTTCAACAACTGCATCTACTGTTGTCTTTTGAATACGCGCTACATCTCCGAATGTTAGCGTACCATCTTTTAATAATCTATATATTTCTAATGATTTTTTGTTCTTTTGCCTACGTTTATTTTCCTCTTTTATTTTGGCAACTATAATCGGATTTAAAGTATATACATAGTTCCAAAACAATCTTTCATCTATTTCATATTCCTTTAATAATTCGTCAATTGTTTTATTTTCTCTTTTACACTCTTTTGAAAAAAATTCATTAATTATTTCTTTCATACCAAACACCCCTTTTTTTACAATACATACTAATATAATAAAAAGAAACACAAATGTCAACTATTTATGTTCTATCTCATGAAATTTATATAACTTTCCTATTCTTCTTCATTCATACTGAGTACAGATAAAAATGCTTCTTGTGGAATTTCTACACTTCCCACCATCTTCATCCGTTTTTTGCCTTCCTTTTGTTTTTCTAATAATTTCCTTTTTCTAGTAACATCCCCACCATAACATTTCGCAAGTACATTTTTCCGAACGGCTTTAATGGTTTCTCTTGCAATGACTTTACTACCAATAGATGCTTGTATCGGTACTTCAAATTGTTGTCTTGGAATTAATTTTTTTAGATTTTCAACAATATGTTTTCCTCTTGAATAGGCAAAATCTTTGTGTACGATAATACTCAAAGCATCCACACTTTCTCCATTTAACAAAATATCCATTTTGACCAATTGACTACTTTTATATCCGATTAAATCATAATCAAATGAAGCATAACCCTTCGTTGATGATTTTAATTTATCAAAAAAATCATAGACAATTTCAGAAAGTGGTATTTCATAATGAATATTAACTCTTGTTTTATCTAAATATTCCATAGAAACATAAGTCCCTCTTTTATTTTGACAAAGTTCCATAATAGGACCGATATATTCACTTGGAACAAATATATTTGTACGAATATATGGCTCTTTGATATCTAAAATTCTTCCTTTGTCTGGCAATTTGACAGGACTATCAATCATTATATGCGTGTGATCGGTTAATTCAACATCATAGACAACAGATGGACTGGTTGCAATTAAATCAATATTAAATTCTCGTTCAATGCGTTCTTCAATAATTTCCATATGCAGTAATCCTAGAAAACCACAACGGAATCCAAAACCGAGAGCTTTAGACGTTTCTGGACTAAATTCTAAAGAGGCATCGTTTAATTTTAATTTTTCCAAAGCTTCCCTTAAATCTGGAAATTTACTGGATTCAATTGGATAAATTCCACAGAAGACCATAGGCTTCATGGGTTGATAACCAGGTAAAGATGTCGTATTGGGATGAGAGGTTAATGTAATCGTATCTCCAACCTTCACATCTTCAATACTTTTGATACTGGCACATAAATAACCTACTTCTCCTGTTACCAATTCCTTTTTCTTTTCTTCTTTTGGCGTATGCACACCGAGTTCTATCACTTCATAAGTGGCCCCTGTTGCATTCATACGTATCTGGTCTCCTACTTTTACTTTTCCATTTACGATACGAATAGAAGTAATAATTCCCCTATATGCATCAAAATAACTATCAAAAATGAGAGCTTGTAAAGGTTGTTCTATTTTACCTTTTGGAGCTGGTACTTTTTCAATTACCCTTTCCATCAATTCTTGAATTCCAATGCCGTTTTTCGCACTTGTAAGCAGAATTTCATCTTCTTCAAAACCAAGGGTATCAATGAGTTCCTTTTTTACTTTTTCAGGATCTGCATTTGGTAAATCAATCTTATTAATCACAGGGATAATCGTTAGGCTATTTTCTAAAGCAAGATAAAGGTTTGCTAATGTTTGAGCTTCAATTCCTTGGGCAGCATCCACTACCAATATTGCTCCTTCGCATGCAGCTAAACTACGGCTTACTTCATAGGAAAAATCAACATGTCCTGGAGTATCAATCAAATGAAGATGATAATCTTCATCTTGATAATGATATTTTAAAGAAACGGCATTTAATTTAATGGTAATACCTCTTTCTCTTTCAATATCCATATTGTCCAATAACTGATCTTGCTTTTCCCTTTCAGTAATTGCTCCAGTTAGTTCTAGAATTCGATCTGCGAGTGTACTTTTTCCATGATCAATATGTGCAATAATTGAAAAATTACGGATGTTTTCTTGTTTCATGTGTATCACCTATGTCTATTATACATGAAAAAAAGATATTTTTGTATCTTTTTCCAATGTTATTATTTAGTTTCTAGCCTATTGTCAAAGTTTCTTATGAGATTATTCTTCCATAATTTGATTTAGAAAGTTAAAAGCAGCTCCTAAACCATCTTGTGCCCATTTTCCAATTCCTTCTGATATTTTTAACCCAGTATTGGATATTTTTGTTTGATAATTAATCTCTCTTTCTCCCATGTAGTCTTTAATATCTACGTTTTTTCCGTCTGCTATATCTTGTTCAAATTCTTTAATTTTATCTTGTGTTAATGTAACTCTCTTATGTTGTTCAAATTCATAATATCCAGTTGCTTCTGATACATAAAGGGCAAAAAAAGCAATAAATAATGCCAAGAATATCTTCCAAAATATTTTGCTTGCCCATTTTTTCTTTTCTTCTGGTTTCATATGATCACCCCAAATATTCTTTGATAATAATAGATAATGCTTCTATGGTATTCATCACTTCATCAATACTATTTTCGTTTCCTCCACATTCAATCAAGACAGAGTTTGGACTTAAATTTTGGTTATAAATACCATTCACCCCAGGTCCTTCTTTGGTCATCACACCTCTACTTAATGCTGGGTATTTTTCTTTGATTTTACTATTTAAAAGGTTTGCTAGAGCAAGATTGGTTTCTGCGTTTTCATGCTCCATTCCAACGACAAATAGCACTTTTGCGTAATTTTTACCATTGATTGTAGTTGTGGATGCCTGTTTTGGAATGGCATCTCGATGTAAATCAATTAATAATTTTAAATTCGGATATTGATTTAATGTATCTGTGATAAAAAATTTACTTGCTTGATAACTATAAGAATAATTCCAGTTGTTTAGATTTAAAAAATCAGATATATTAGATGTTTCAACAATTGTTGGAATCCCTGCTTTATTTAGCTTCTCTTTTAACAAATAAGATGCCATTAGAACATTTGGTGTGATGTTATATTCTTCAAAGTTAGTAGCACTGTATCCTTCTAATTGATGTGTATTATAAATATAAACAAGGGGGTCTGTTACAACAGTAGGATTGGGATCTTTGATATACTCTGTTGGGTCCTCTAAAAAGGTATCATTATCTTGTAAGCCTGGATCAGCAATTACTGGAATAATAGGGCTTTCTTCTTTCATTTCATAGCCAAAGACCGTCTCTAAAATACTGACAGGTTTCTTAATATCAATGTTGGATAGAAATTTAAAAAATTGATTGACGATATTCTGATTGCTTTTTTCATATAGCAAATGATGATTGGAATCTTTTAATAAGGAAAGAATGAATTCTTCATTGCTACTAGCAAGTCTTACATTTAAAAATAGTCCTAATATCCATTGATAAAGAAAGAAAAATAAAATAAAGATGACTAAAAATTTTAACCAAATATGTTTTTTTTGTCTTTTTTTTGCACGAAATTGTTTTCTCAAAAGTATCACCCACTTTAATCTATTCTGATTATACTATATTATGAATGCAGAATATGTCGGTAAAACTTGAACACAAAAAAATTTACGTTTTTTCGTAAATTTAATCTTTCATTAAACTTTCATGTAATACTTCTTCGGTTGTACTTAAATCGACTTCTTCAATACGGTCTACTCTACACATTTCAGCAGTTAAAATACTTTTTATTTTTGCAACTGCATTCTCTACTTCATCGTTAACGACTACATAGTTATATTTTGGCATTTCATTGATTTCTTGATAAGCTGTTTTAAACCGAGCAAGTACTTTTTCTTTGGTTTCGGTTCCTCTATTTTCTAGACGCTTTTTCAAAATATCCATACTTGGTGGTACTAAAAAGATAAAAATTGCGTCTGGTATTAACTCTTTTATTTTTAAAGCACCTTGCACTTCAATTACCAATATTACATTCATTCCCTGACTTCTTTTTTCTTCAATGATATCTCTAGGGGTTCCATAGTAGTTTCCATTATATTCTGCATACTCTAATAATTCATTTCTTTCAATTTTATCTTCAAATGCTTCCTTCGTAAGAAAATAGTAATGAATCCCATCTACTTCTTCTTCTCTGGGGATTCTGGATGTACAAGAAATGGAAATCCAATAATTAGAGTTTTGTTCCACTAAGGCATTGCAAACAGTATCTTTCCCACAACCACTAGGTCCTGAGACGACGATAAGTGCTCCATACTTCTTGGTTTTAATCATAGATATTTCTCCTCTCTTGGTAAAGGTAGTATAACAACTTTTAGGTTAGTTTGCAATTCTATGTTTAATTTGTGGGGTTGTATCAGTAATGCTAGAGAATGTGTACCCATTATTTTTTCCATAATGAATAATATCTCTTAATGCATTAAGTGTATAATAGTTACTTTCATAATCATGCATTAAAACTACATTTGTATGACTGCCCAGACTGTTTACAACATTTTGATACACTTCATAAGAACTACTAACACCACCTGCATCTCCACTTCCTACATTCCAATCAAAGTAGATATAACCCTTATTGGTTAATTCTTTTGCAAGCCTTGTCATAATACCTGGATTGAAACGACTTACTGTATTAGAACTTCCTCCAGGAAATCTTGTAATCGTTGGTTTTGTACCTGTAATGCTTTCTAATTTTTCAGACATGAGGCGGAGATCTTCAAAGAAGGCTTCTTCAGATGCGTAAATTTGTCTATAGTTATGGGTATAACTATGAATCGCAATTGTATGACCGTCATCGTATGCCTGTTTGATTAAATAATTAAGGGAATCATCGTGATTGATAATAAAGAAAGTTGCTTTGACGTTTTCTTCTTTTAAAATTTGTAAAACACCAGGTGTAATAGTTCTACTAGGTCCATCATCAAATGTTAAATAAATTGTTTTTCCATTTTCTATAGGTCTAGGTGTAACACGAACTACTCTTGTTTCTTCTTTGAGATGACCTGTTGTATCACTTACTGTATAGGTTAATTCATAAGTTCCTAAAATAGTTGTATTTACAGTACCTGATACTTTTACTTGGCTTGTTAAATCACCATCGCAATTATCATATGCTTGGTAACCTGGTTCTTGGTAAGGTTCATTTTGATAGACAGTTATTACACTGCCACCTTGCAATGTAATGCTAGGAGCCTCGATATCTTTATATATAACTTCTCTTGCGATTGCGGTAGAATTATGAGAACTATCTTCTACCGTATAGATCCATTTATCCTTCAACTTATGGATAACGACTTTATCTGTTAACTTACCATCATAATTGTCATATGCTTCATATCCTTGTTCTTGGTATTCTTGATTAGGGCACATATTCACCCTCATATCTCCCGATAAAATAATCGTAGGCTTTTCTGTTTCTCTAACCTTTACTGTTCTTGTGATTTCGATTGTCTTTCCTTTATCAGTAAGAAAATAGCGTATTTTATAGTCTCCTACTTTTGTAACATCTACTGTTCCTTCTATTTTAATGTGTTGTTTTTGCCCTACTGTTTTTACTTTTGCACCCATTTCTTGATAAGGTTCATTTAATAATACAGTAATTTCTTGTTCTCCATTTAAGATTATTTTAGGGCTTTGATTCCAAAAAAACAATGTCATTAAAACACAAATATATATGAAAATAATGAATAATTTATAGATAGCATACTTCTTCATATCAAACACCAACTTCATATTTTTAGTATAGCACAAAATCAGTTTTTTAGACAGAATGTTTTATAGATTAAAAATTTTTAAAAACAAGACAACATATTGTCTCATCCTTATTTATTTATGATCGTAACTGTATAACCATTTTGTTCTAATAAATCAGCAATACCACCTTCACCAATAATATGCGCTAATCCGACTGTACAAAAGATATTTTTACCTTCTAAAAAATTTTTTTCTAGTGCTTCTGTCATATTTTGATTTCTAACTGTAATGAGTTCATTGTTGTATTGTTCAGTATATGCATCTGATGTTTCTTCTTCAAACACTAATTTTTCTAAATCCTCTTTATTTCCCTTTTTGTATAAATCATATAATGCAATCATATTTTCTTTTGATTCATCCATTTGTTTGATACTTTCTTCTAGTAGATATACTTGCATATCCATATCAAAACCCAGTAACATATTGTATTGATATTCCGCAGATTCCAGTTCAATTATAGCTTTGTTGTCTGATTTTGCTAATTTCAAGAAATATTGATCAATACCATAGTTTTCATTTAAACCTGCATCTATCATGACAACATTTTCAAGCAAAGATTGCCACATAATTGGTTTGTAATGATTCATCATAGAAGTATATAAACCTGCACTTTTTAATAACGCTACACCTTTTGTATAGGTATCATTTTCTATATAATCGGTTATTTTTGTTCCATCGGTGTATACAAATTTAGATAAGAGTTGCATTTGATTTGACAAATCTTTTGTAAATTCTACTAGATCAAACTCAACAGCAATCGCATCACTATTTTGATAGGCATTTAATACATAATCAGGAAGCGGATATAATGATTCATCGCCTGCATGAATAGAACCAAATAAATACAATTTATTTTCTGTACCTTCTTTAGAAATCTCTAATAATAATGGCGAGGTGGTTGCGATTGGTGCTTCAACTGTTTCTTTTTTGCCACAACCTGTTAGCATAAAGCTAAAACATAAAATCAAGAGTAAGTATTTTAATTTTTTCAATTATGAATCCTTCTTTCTACTTATATTATAGCAAACCCAAAGTCAATTGTCATCGAAAAAAGAAGTGATTATTCCACTTCTTCAAATTGTGAATTATAAAGTTTGGCATAAAAGCCATTCTTTTTTAATAATGTTTCATGATTACCAGTTTCTACGATGTCTGCTTCATTCATAACAAGAATTAAGTCAGCATTTTTGATTGTGGATAAACGGTGTGCGATAATGAAACTCGTTCTACCTTTCCTATTTAATAACAAAAGAGACTAGCCTGTAATTGATAATTCTCAGAAATCAATTATTTACTTATATTTCCTCCATATAATATTCAATAGTTTTAGTATTTGGAATAGGGTCAACAATCTCCACTACTATGTTATAGTATAACTTATTCTCTAATATATCATAATATTTATATTCATCAATTATGGTCTTAGTAGGCGTATTATAATTAATCTCACCAGAAATTTCTAGAGCTTTTTCTTTCATAGAATTAACTAAATCTGAAGTTAATCTTTTGCTTTTTGCTTGTATACCATTAGTGTTTGTATTTGATAATGATTTAGTATTAATACCATTCATATTATCAACTATTCTAATGATTTTAGTACTGTCATAATTAGTAAATACAGTATAGCCTATATTAGTTTTAATTCCATTAACCGTGTAATAATAATCATATATTATACCGTTATCATTGATAGCAGATTCGATAATATAATCGTCTGGATTAAAATCAACATTTAGGTTCATCTTAATCTCGTTTTCTATTACACTCTTAAAATTATCTTTTGAAACATTAGAAATTTTTTTGTTTAATGTATACGATGAAACTGATTCATCCATTGTTTCAAATTCTGGTAATGAGCTAGATGAAATAGTAATATTAGAAAAACCATATATTTTTGTACTTTTTATGGCTGAGGAACTATATGTAAAACTATTAGCATAAGAAACAGCCTGATTTACATCATAACCATTTGCCAATTTAGTAAAAAATCTATTTGTCCAATTATATGTGTCTTGTTGGGGAATATCTGTAGTCCATCCAATAGTCACTTTTGCTCCCCTCGAATTAGCGTATTTTGGTAAATTATTCGTAGGGTCAGACGCAGTCGAACAACCCATAAAAACTCCTAAATCAACATAATTCATATTATACATACCAATTCCAGTATAGGCCCAATAATTATCACAATAGCCAACATCTTCATTCCTTATGGCCACAGCATAATCACCGCCTTTGCCAAGATAATCCCAGTAAATTGTTGATGAATTAGCATGTCCTAAAAAATATAAAACATCGCTTTCCATCCACGCCCTAGAATTATTAATTTTTAATGTCATTCTAGAAAGAGTCGGAATTGTTAGCAATAACGTTGCATAGCCCATTTCCGATAATTTTGTTTTAGCGATTGTTGCCTCGTCACTACTATCATCCCCAGATGAGTTACTAAATTTGGTACCTACCGAAAAAGAGTAACCACTTGCAGCTTGAATTGGCAGAACAGATATAAAACATACAGCGATTGTTAATAATGTTAGACATTTGAAAAATATTTTCACTATTATCCTCCTTTTTCATTTTTCAAATACATTTTTAATTATTCCTAGTCACTACCTAACCTGATTAATAGCAATGTTTAACTATTAGGAAGTTACTTGCTACGTATCATGGATACTAGTACAGCTCATATCTTACAAAGATAATATCATTAATTTGTATAATTTTCAATTCTTTAACAACTATTTACAAAATTTTTCGTTGTATTCCATTTCTTGGGGTCCTATATAAACATCTTTATTTCCATCAACCGTATTACAAATTATTACACTAATCCCATTATTAGTATATTTCTTTTTCCCCTTATCTTGGTAAATTTTAGTACCTCCATCCCACAAACTTTCAACATTTACCAATTTAGATGTTATCTCACGCATCGTCTCATCTATCGATATCCCTTTTTGCAAAATATAATCCTTAAGCAAAATGGAACTATTATCATCATACAAATTTACTCGATCAAGACAATAAAGAAAAATTGTTTGGGAATTATTATTATAATAGTTTGTCAACTGTTCACTGCAATTGTTACTTTCAATTGTTTCGATATAAAAATCACTACTTAATTTTGAACTCGTCTTTGAACATCCAACCATAAAGCTAAAACATAAAATCAAGAGTAAGTATTTCAATTTTTTCAATTATGAACCCTTCTTTCTACTTATATTATAGCAAACCCAAAGTCAATTGTCATCGAAAAAAGAAGTGATTATTCCACTTCTTCAAATTGTGAATTATAAAGTTTGGCATAAAAGCCATTCTTTTTTAATAATGTTTCATGATTACCAGTTTCTACGATGTCTGCTTCATTCATAACAAGAATTAAGTCAGCATTTTTGATTGTGGATAAACGGTGTGCGATAATGAAACTCGTTCTACCTTTCATAAGCTCATCCATTGCCTCTTGAATTAGGATTTCGGTTCTGGTATCGACACTACTCGTTGCTTCGTCTAGAATTAATATTTTAGGATCTGCCAGTATCACACGGGCAATTGTAAGGAGTTGTTTTTGTCCTTGTGAAACATTATCCGCTTCTTCATTTAATACCATTTGATAGCCATCTGGTAATGTTTTAATAAAATGATGCACACTTGCTGCACGACACGCATCTTTTACTTCTTCCAAAGTAGCGTCTAATTTTCCGTATTTGATATTTTCTTCTACAGTGCCGTTAAATAACCATGTATCTTGTAACACCATACCAAATAGACTTCTCAAATCGCTTCGCTTAAACTCTTTGATATTATGCCCATCTATTTGAATAGAACCACTATTCACATCATAGAAACGCATGAGCAACTTAATCATGGTTGATTTTCCAGCTCCAGTTGGTCCTACAATCGCAATCTTTTCTCCATTATGAATTTCAGCATTGAAATCTTTGATGACAATTCTATCATCGTTATAACCGAATGATACATGATCAAATGTTATATTTCCATTTACATTTTGAATAGAAAGTGGATTTTCTACATCCTTCGTTTCTTCTTCCTCATTTAAAAAGGCAAAGACACGTTCTGCAGCTGCTGCAGTAGATTGTAACATACTCATAATTTGAGCCAATTGTGCGATAGGTTGATTGAAATTACGAACATATTGTGTAAATGATACGATATCTCCTACTTGAATTCTATTCTTAATGGTTAAATATCCACCTAAAACGGAAACCATGACATATCCTAAATTTCCCACAAACATCATAATAGGATGCATTAAACCTGATAAAAACTGGCTCTTCCAAGCTGTATGATATAACGTATCATTGTTTTCATTGAATTCATCAATTGCTTTTTGTTCCCCATTAAAAGCTTTGACAATTTCTTGGCCATCATATACTTCTTCGATTGTTCCATTGATATGTCCTAAATATTCTTGTTGCTTCACAAAATATTTTTGGGATTTTTTGACGATAAATCCAATCCCACCTAAGGAAATTGGGAGAATTAAAACGGCCGCCAAAGTCATCATTGGACTGATGGAAATCATCATGATGAGAACACCAATTAACATAGTAACGGATGTAATCAATTGAGTCATACTCTGACTTAAACTTTGACTTAATGTATCCACATCGTTTGTGATAATGGAAAGTACTTCTCCATTGGTTTTGGTATCAAAGTATTTCATGGGCATGCGATTCATTTTTTTAGAAATTTCCTTACGGAATTGATATGCAATTTTATTAGATACGCCATTCATTAGGAACCCTTGAATAAATGAGAATAGCAAACTCCCTATATAGAGGCATAAAAGAAATGTAAGAATCTCTCCGATTTTCTTAAAATCAATTCCATCCTTACCACCTATTTTTGCCATAATACCATTAAATATTTCAGTTGTAATCGTTCCTGATATTTTAGGGCCAACAATTGAAAAAATCGTACTTCCAATCGCAAATAGTAAAACAAAGAAGATTGCAACACGGTATGCTTTCAAATAATGAAATAATGTTTTCATCGTTCCTTTGAAATCTTTGGCTTTTTCATCTACCATCATAGGACTTGGCCCATGTTTTGGACCCATAGGTCTTTTTTTCATATCTCTAGGCATTTTCCAGTTCCTCCTTTGATAGTTGCGATAAAGCAATTTCTTGGTATACTTTACATGTTTTCATTAATTCTTCATGGGTACCAATTCCAACCACTTTTCCTTCTTGCAATACGACAATCTGTTCTGCATGCATAATGGTACTAATACGTTGTGCAACTATTAAAACAGTCGCATCTTTCGTAATTTTCTTAAGTGCACTACGAAGAAGTGCATCTGTTTTGAAATCTAAAGCGGAAAAACTATCATCAAAAATATAGATATCTGGTTTTTTGGCAATGGCTCTTGCGATGGATAATCTCTGTTTTTGACCGCCTGACACATTGGTACCACCTTGTGAAATTGGAGCATCATAAGTTTCTTCTAGATTTTGAATAAACTCACTTGCTTGGGCAATATCAGCCGCCTCTTTTAATTCTTTTTCGGTAATATCTTCTTTTCCATATCCAATGTTGCTTTTGATAGTTCCAGAGAATAATACACCTTTTTGTGGCACATAACCAATTTTTTCACGTAAGGTATGGGTACTGATGTTGCGAATGTCCACTCCATCGATAGAAATAGAACCTTCTGTTACATCATAAAATCTTGGAATGAGATTGATTAAGGTTGACTTACCACTCCCTGTAGATCCAATAAAGGCCGTTGTCATTCCTGGTTTTGCAACAAAGTTAATATCTGTGATGACATCTTCTTTGGCATCTGGATAACGGAAGGATACATTTTTAAATTCTAGAACGCCTTTTTGATTTGGGTCAAGTGATTTTTCTATTTCTGGATCTGCTATGACTAATTTTGTTTGAATCACTTCATCAATACGTTTTGCAGAGACGCTTGCTCGTGGTAACATAATGGAAATCATCGAAATCATTAGGAAAGACATAATGATTTGCATTGTATATTGAATAAATGCCATCATATCTCCTACTTGCATAGAACCAGCATCAATACTATAGGCACCTTTCCATAGGATGACTAAGGCAACGGTATTCATGATAAATGTCATTGCGGGCATCATGAATGACATAGTTCGTCCTACAAATAGACTTAATTTGGTCAAATCTTTGTTGGCTTTATCAAAACGTTTTTCTTCATGTGTTTCATTATGAAAGGCACGAATGACAGGAAGTCCTGTTAAGATTTCTCTTGTCACTAGATTTAATTTATCGACTAGTTTTTGAACAATTTTAAATTTAGGCATTACGATTGCGAATAAGACAATCACAAGGGACAAAATAGACATTACGGCAACGGCAATAATCCATGCCATAGAGGAATTCGCATTTAAACTTTTAATCACTCCACCAATTCCAATAATTGGTGCATAAAAGACAGTTCTGAGTAACATAACGAGTACCATCTGCATCTGTTGGATATCATTGGTTGTTCTAGTAATTAATGAGGATGTTCCAAACTGTTTCATTTCTGTACTAGAAAAACTTACGACTTTTTCAAAAACTAATTTGCGTAATCTTCTAGCAAGTTTCGCAGATAAGCGAGCACCTAATAAACCAACAACAATGGTTGTAATCATACTTAGAAGCGCAATTCCTAACATTTTGGCGCCAGATAAAATAATATAATTGGTTTGTATTTTATCGGTATTCATACCAATTGCTTGATATTCTGTTCTCACAAGACCAATCGCACCACTTGTCATGATAGATTCTGGCATTTGATCTAATTTTTCATTGCTTTTCTCTATGATTTGGTGAATTGCTTCTTCTGGCATATTTTGGAGTACTAAAAATACGTCTGTATCACTTGGAAGGTCACCCAATATAGATGCACGCATCGCGTCCCCTTCTTCCCCTTCACTTCTTAAAGAGGAAATGATTAAGGTAGGTCTTTCTAAAATGTGAGATATTTCTTCTGTTTCTTTTTCATTTGTTTTCTTTTTTTCATATACATTTTCAGTCGCTAAAATAGGATATTTTTTTAATTTTTTTTCATATTCTTCACTACTTAAATTATCTTTACTTAACAATGTATAATAGTTCATTAACGTTTCTGTTTCGGAAGAAGATGTAAATAAAAGTATTTTTTCCATTTCACTTTCTCGAATTGCTTGATAAGCAACATTTTCAATTCCACCTTGGGTAATTCCAACATTGACAATGCTAGAGGTGTAGTCTGGGAGCGATAAATCACAAATCGCTTGCCCAGCAAGAAGTAAAATAATAGCTAAGATACTAATCCAAGAATCTTTTAAATAACGAAACATTTTTAACATAGGCATTTCCTTTCCATAGAGTATTATATGAAACTCTTAAATTTTGTTTATATATGCACATGTTCCATTATAAATGACACTGTTTATCAGTGTCAATCATTTCCCATAATTTTACAAATTTTCACACAGATTGTGTCAAAAAATGAAATACGGATATGTTATTCATCCTTATCCATATCTCAAATGAACATTTAACAGTGTTTTTGATGAACACTTAACAGAAAATTATTTTATTTTGAATATTCTAAGTGCATTCAATATGGTTAAAACGGTAACCCCTACATCGGCAAAAACAGCACTCCACATACTAGAAATACCTAGTATTCCGAAAAACATAACGAGTATTTTTACTGCAATAGCAAATACAATATTCACTTTGACAATTGCTTTTGTTTTTTTGGAAATTTGAAACGCAGTTAATAATAAACTTGGATCATCGTTCATAATCACCATATCACTTGCTTCTATGGCAGCATCACTACCAATTCCACCCATGGAAACACCAATATCGGCTGTCATCAATACAGGCGCATCATTCATTCCATCTCCTACAAATAGTACTGTGCTTGTTTTTTTCATTTCTTTTACAATTTCTACTTTATCTGTTGGAAGTAAATTGGCATAGCTAGAATCTAGTCCCAATGTTTTTCCTACTTCTTTTACTGTTATCTCATTATCACCAGATAACATAATCGTAGACTGAATTCCGATTTTTTTCAAAGCTGGTATCAAATGATAAGCAGGACTTTTGATTTCATCTTGGATCACAATCGTTCCAATATATTCTTGATTACAAGCAACGTAAAGGATTGTTCCACTTTCCTGATATTTTGGATGTTCTATCTTTTCTTCTTCAAATAGTAAATCTGAACCAACTAAAATCATTTGATTTTGATAAGTTACTTCAATTCCCTTTCCCGAAATTTCTTTATCATTTTGAAGTTCTTCTACATTTATTTGTAATGGGATAGCTTTTTTGATTGCGTTTGCGATTGGATGATTGGAGTTTGTTTCTGCAATCGCTGCCATTTTTAAAGTTTCTTCTTTATTTTCTTCTGGAAATACTTTGGTTACAACAAAATTACCTTTGGTAAGTGTTCCCGTTTTATCAAACATAATGGTTTTCACTTGATCTAAGTTTTCTAAAGTTCCTGAATTTTTAATTAGGATTCCTTTTTTGCTACAGCTACCAATTCCGGAAAAGAAACTAAGTGGTATGGATACTACGAGTGCACAAGGACAAGAAACCACCAAAAATACGAGTGATTTATAAAGCCATGGCGCAATGGGTTTCCCGAAACAGAGTGGAGCAATTGTAATGAGTAATGCAATTATGACTACAATTGGTGTATAGTAAATTGCAAATTTGGTAATGAAACGTTCTTGCGTAGTTTTCGTTTCACTTGCTTCTTCCATTAATTTGAGTATTCTGCATACCGTTGATTCTTGATAAAGGGATGTTACTTGTATTTCCAAAACACCTTCTTTATTGACACAACCACTCATGATAGAATCCTTTGGTTGCACACTTTTTAAACTAGATTCTCCTGTCATAGAGGAAGTATCTATATGACTTTCTCCCATTATAATGATTCCGTCCAATGGAATTCTTTCTCCTGGTTTTACGACAATCACATCATTTCGTTTTACCTGTTCTATTGGAATAGTAGTAAGTGTTTTTTCCTGTTTTAAATGAACAGCATCACTTCTTAAATCCATCAATTTGGTAATTGCATCTTTGGTATTTTCGCTTGCTTTCTCTCCTAAATATTCTCCAATTTGATAGAATAACATTACCGCAACTGCTTCTGGATATTCGCCAATTCCAAATGCACCTATGGTTGCTACTACCATTAGAAATTTCTCATCAAAAAAGGTAAATGATTTTATATTTTTTAAGGTTTCTATCCAAATGGGATACGCTAGTACAAAATAGGCTATTCCAAGTACAATATAATAGAATATATTGTTCGTAAGAAAGAAGGAAAGTAAAAAGAACAAACCACCTAGTATAATTTTAAATAATTCTTTATCTTTCATTTTGATTTCCTTTCTAAAATATGCTCATATCCATATTTTAAGATAATCGCAATATGATCATCCGCTAGACTATAATATACAGTTTTACCTACTTTTTCATTTTTGACAAAATTTTGATCTCTTAGTACTTTTAATTGATGGGATATAGAAGAATGTGTCATATTTAATTGTTCCGCAATTTCACTCACACATAATTTTTTACCCTGTAATGTATTTAAAATATTTAGACGTGTTACATCCCCAAACATTTTATAAAACTCACTTAACGCATATGTATCTTCATAACGCATATGTTACCTCCTTTATATGATTATATGTTCATATATTCATATTATATGTGATAAATTTATTTTCGTCAAGAAAAAAATCTCTAATTAAGAGATTTTGAAATGTTTATCTAATATTTTATATACCTTTTGAACAGTTTCTTCTACAGTACTAGAATTATCAATGATATTATCAGCATTAATATTTCTTTTTTGAATATTTTCTAAACTAAAGTCTTCTGCATCAGCTAAAAAACGTCTACACATTTCTTCATACCTTGGGTTTGCTTGTGTTTGCTCCCTACCCAACGCACGTTGTAAACGAATCCCATCATCCATCTGTAATAAAATTGGTATGATGCTTTCGTTTCCATAATAAGATACAAATTGGTCATATCCAACTAATGTGTTAATCGTTATGTAATTATGTACATTTAAATCAATACTTTGTGCAACTGTGAAATAATGCCAAGGGCCAAACATTGTTTGATATGTTCTTAACTCTACAATTTGTTTTAGCTGTTTCATTTGATGCATCTGTTCTGTTGTTTTGAAATAATATTCTCTACCTTCCATCTCACCATCACGCATTGGTCGTGTGGTACATGTTGTAATTGTTTGCAACTGATAAGGGTTGTCTTTTAATAATCTTGCATATATGGTATCTTTTCCACTTTCACTTTTTCCCATCAATATAATAATTTTACCCATAAAACCACCTACACATATTATAACAATTTTTGTTTTCTTTTTCAAACAATTCTGTGTTTGTATTTACTTCAATTAATAAGTCTATATATTGGTTTATTTGTTAATGATGCCAATTTATGTTGAATAAATATCTTTACTTTACCAAACTGAGCAGTATCAATAATAGCGGTTGTTCCATTGTCTTCATATCCTAAAACCGTATAAGAAAGTCCACCAAATTTAGAAGGTCCCAACATTCCTTTTGTATTTTTTACAACTGGCTGTACACTCAAATCATAGATTCTCTATGTATCAGCTTCTACACTTAAGTTAAATATGTCTTATGTTCTTCTTTTGAAACTTCCACATTTACATCATTCAAAAATTTCTAATCTACAATTCCAAATAGTATGTTTGTATTATCCATAAAAATACATTTTCAAGTGGTATTTGATTTGGGATTGAGTATACTCCGTATTGATTTTTCGCCCAAGTACTTTGTTTTCCTGTTCCTACTTCAATATGTGAATGTACTCCTGTTGCAGTTCCTGCATTCTCCATGTTTCCAATCTGAACATCTTGTTTGATGATTTGTTCAACATAACAATTGATTGTATTATCATGCCCACATAAGAAAGTAACATAATCAATTGTTCCATCTGAAAGTTAACTTTCTCAATTGATTGCCACCATACGAAAGCATATAATCTTTTTGTTTGGTTTTCCCTTTTTCTGCCGAATGGAATACGATATTATGAAAGGAGAATTTATTTGAAAAAATTGTTTCCATGTATTTCATGTAATCCAAATGATACCTATGGACTAACTGAAATTAGCTCAAATGGAATTGGCCAAAAATGTGAGAATTTTTTTGTAGGTGCTCCACCACAGGCACAAGATGTGCAACCTGGTATGGAATATGCCATGTTTCCAAATCCTATTTTTGATAATCCTAATTATGTTGGCAATGGAAAATTAAAGGATAAAGTTGCGATTATAACAGGAGGAGATTCTGGAATTGGTAGAGCTGTTTCTATTCATTATGCAAAAGAAGGCGCAAAAGTAGTAATTGTTTACTTTGATGAGCATATAGATGCATCCTATACAAAGCAATATATCGAACAATTAGGTGGAGAATGCTATTTATTATCAGGCGATTTAAAAAATCCAGACTTCTGTAAAAATGTCGTTGAGCAGACAATTGCCATCTATGGCAAAATTGATATATTGGTCAACAACGCTGGTGTCCAATATCAACAATTAAAACTAGAAGATATTAGTAATGAACAATTTGATTTTACACTCAAAAGTAACATCTATTCTATGTTTTATTTAACAAAATATGCACTTCCTTATATGGAAAATGGATCTATCATCAATACAACATCTATTACTACATTTATTGGAGAGCCTGAATTAATCGACTATGTTACAAGCAAAGGGGCCATTGTTGGTTTCACTAGATCGCTCGCTACTTCTCTGGCAACAAAAGGGATACGCGTAAATGCCGTTTCTCCTGGTGTTTTTTGGACACCTTTACAACCTGCTTGTTGGCAAGAAAATAAAATCCCAACACTCGGTTCTGATTCCGATATGAAACGAATGGCACAGCCTTATGAAATAGCGCCCATTTATGTATATCTAGCAAGTGATGACTCTTCTTATACAACAGGACAGATAATACACGTCAATGGTGGGCAATATAAAGGATAAAATTGATTAAAACATCAGATTTCTGATGTTTTTTCTTTGATTCAAAATAACCAATCTAAAACTGGCTATTTTATAAACCTGATATTTTTGAGTCTTAATGCATTGAGAATGACAGTTAGACTGCTAAGTGTCATAGCAATACTTGCAAGCATAGGATTAATAGAGATTCCAATTGGTTTTAATAGACCGATTGCAATAGGAATCATTAAACTATTATAGAAAAATGCCCAGAATAAATTCTGCTTAATATTTCGGATTGTTTTTTTACTAATATCAATTAAATTTAAAATACCATATAAATGATCTTGCATCAAAATAACATCTGCTGTACTAGTAGCAATATCATTTCCGCTATGAATACTAAGACCAATATCAGCATTTGCTAAAGCAGGACTATCATTGATTCCATCTCCACACATCATTACAAAATGATTTTCTTTTTTTAAATTTTGAATAACTTCTGCTTTTTTGGATGGTAAGACATTCGCAATAACATGATGAATTCCTATTTTACTAGCGATAATTTGCGCAGTTTCTTGATGATCTCCTGTCAACATGATGGTTTCTATATTCTGCTGTTGCAATTTTTGAATGACTTTTTCTACATCATCTCGAATAATATCATTTACCCCAATCAAAGCAATTATTTTATCTTTTCTTGCCACATATACAATACTATTTTGTTTTTTGGCAAGTTTTAATTCCTCTTTTTGATATATGTTTTCCATATGATATCGCGCTAAAAGTTTGGCATTTCCTACTAAAATTTCTTCCCCATCTATTTTTCCTACAATTCCTTCACCACTGATTTCTTGCAAATGATCTACTTTCTTACTTGGTATTCCATTTTCTTCTAGATAATCCACAAAGGCTTTTCCAATTGGATGCTTAGACTTCTTTTCCATACTACCAACCAATTGAAGCAAATCCTTTTCTTCCATTTGATTATAACGAATGATTGTTTCTATTTTGGGTGTACCATACGTAATTGTACCTGTTTTGTCTAATACAACTGTATCAATTTTAGATGCCATTTCTAATACTTCACTCTTCTTCACTAGAATTCCGTTCTTTGCACAGATACCTTCACCCATTATCACTGCTAAAGGGGTTGCGAGACCTAAGCTACAAGGACAAGCAACAACTAAGATAGTAACAAAGTTATTGAGTGCAAGTGAAAAATTACCATCAAATAGCAAAATTACACAGAAGGTAACTATGGCAATACCAATTACAATCGGTACAAAATAGCTACTAACCTTATCCGCTAAAGCAGCAATCGGTGGTTTGGTATTGGTAGCTTCTACGACAAGCCTTACAATTTCCGAAATGGTAGAATCTTTTCCAATCCGTTCTGCTCTATATTCTAAATATCCATCATAATTGATACTACCTGCAATTACAGTATCATTTTTTGTTTTTTTCGGATGCTTGCTCTCTCCTGTTACAAAAGATTCGTTTATGTGAGCAACCCCTTCAATGATAACCCCATCTACTGCTATTTTTTCACCCTGTTTACAGATAACAATATCTCCTTTTTCGATTTCATCAATTGTAACTTTATATTCTTTGTTATCTCGTTTGATTAAGGCTTCTTTGGGTGTAATTTGTACCAATTCTTGAATTGCTTTTTTGGTTTTGTTTTTATTCTTGTGATCGATATATCTCCCTAGTTTGATAAAATAAATCACAATCGCAGCCGATTCAAAATAAAGTTGTTCTAAATAAGAGATATTTCCTTTTAAAATTTGGTAAGTACTAAAAAGGCTATATAGAAAACTACTGATAACCCCAATACTAACGAGTGTATCCATATTTGGCATTTTATGAATTAAGTTTTGAAAGCCGCTTTTTATAATATCAAATCCATAATATAAAAAAGGAATTGTAAGAAACAATAGTGTAATTGTATAATAAACTGGATATTTTTCCATATGTAAAATCGGAAGCGATGGTAATCCTATCATATGTCCCATTGCAACATAAAGTAAAACAATCGCAAGTATGGTATAGAATATTCCTGTTTTGGTTTCTTTTGTTTGATCTTGTTCTAAGCTATTATCATTCCAAACGCCTAGACTTTTAAATCCTGCCTCCCCAATGTATGTTTCAATCTTTTTTAGATTTATTTTTGTTTCGTCATAAGTTACGAGTGTGTTTCCCATGACAAGATTGACAGTTGCATCTACAATTCCATTTTGTTTTTTTAAATATTTTTCTAGTCCATTAGAACAAGCACTACAAGTCATTCCATCTACTACTAGAATTATCTTTTGCATTATGCTTCTTCCTTTATGACTTCAAAATCCATCATTTCTAATTTTTCTGCAATGATTTCTGGATTGATAGAATCTCCTTTTATGATTACAATCCCATCTTCGTGATGTGCTTCTACACTTTGAATTCCTTCTAAGGTAGTAAGTGCATTCCCAATTCTAGTTTCACATCCACTACATTTCATTCCAGCTACTTTTATCGTTAATTCATTCATTTTATTCCTCTTTTCTATAATTCAATCAGGTTAATCTTTCCAATACCACCACTTCAGTTTTTCTGGGGTAGTGTGAAAAGTTATATACACTACCACTTATTTTTCCTTTATATTTCAATGAATTTCTATATTTTTATCAATCACTCCCTTTTTGAGAGTATTTTTTTATAGAAATTATTATTTTTATCTATCAAAAAATGACATATACATCTATAATTATTTTTGACCAAACAATATAGAATTGAGGTATATGTCATGTCAAAAATTATATCAGTTATTATTAACTTTTTAAATAGAATTAATAAATTTCTTTGGAAAATTATCATCTTTCTTTCCAAATTTAATGAACCACCCCGCTGCAGAGCAGACGGGGTATCACAAGGTATGTTATCTATAATTCGCTGCAAGCAGCGGGGAATTAAACCCTTAACAATAACAGTTCACTGAACTGTTATTGTTTCGATTAAAGTTGATGAAATTAAGCATCTTGATGATAAACCTCAAGATGTTAAATATC
>CAMUMB010000016.1 GCA_947089915.1 uncultured Caryophanales bacterium
AAATACTAAAAATAGTGTCAGTTATTTTCCACCAACACTATTTATTATAGAACCAAAGTAAAAGCCAAATAGGCTTTTTCTTTTGACCTGTGATACAATATGATTGTAGTATATGACAAAATTGTCATAAAAAAAGTCATGAAAAAGTCATATAGTAAGGGTATAGTGTAATTGTGAAAGGAAGATATTATGGAAATATTAAAAGTAGAGAATTTATGTAAAACCTATGGAAAAGGGGATACAGAAGTAAAAGCACTAGATCATATCAGTTTTCGTGTTGAAAAAGGAGAATTTGTTGCGATTGTAGGAGCTAGTGGTTCAGGAAAGAGTACTCTATTACATATTCTAGGGGGTGTTGATAGACCAACGTCAGGAAAAGTCTATGTAGGAGGAGAAGATGTGTATCAATTAAATGAAACCAATTTAGCGATATTTAGAAGAAGACAAGTAGGCTTAATTTATCAATTTTATAATCTCATTCCAATTTTGAATGTAGCAGAAAATATGACATTACCAATTCTATTAGATAGCAAAAAACCAGATGAGAACTATCTAAATGAATTAATTGAAACATTAGGATTACAACATCGAGTTAGCCATTTACCAAATGAATTATCAGGAGGGCAACAACAAAGAGTTAGCATTGGTAGAGCTTTAATGAATCATCCTGCCTTATTACTTGCAGATGAACCAACCGGAAATCTAGATAGTAAAAGTAGTCAAGAAATTATTGAATTATTAAAACTATCCAACGAAAAATACAAACAAACGATTATCATGATTACCCATGATCATGAACTTGCACTTAATGCAGGAAGAATTATCACAATTGAAGATGGAAAAATCATAAGCGATGAGTTGGTGAAATAATGAATATATTAAATAGACTAACCATCAAACATATGTTGATGAATAAAAAAAGAACAATTGTAACTATTATTGGGGTAATTTTATCAACGTCTTTAATGGTGGGAATTGGATTACTATTTTCCTCTGTTCGTGATAACAGTGTCAAAATGATTATACAAGAGGATGGTCCTCATCATGTTGTGATTCAGAATATGAATTCGGATAAATTATCCATTTTAAATAATAATATTAAGATCAAACATGTAGATTATGCGAAAGTATTAGGATATTCTAAATTAGAAGAAGAAAGTTATAAACGTTTTATTGAATTAAGTGCAGTCAATCAAGAAATGTTAGGGACATTTACCTTAAAAGAAGGAAGAATGCCTGAGAATGAAAATGAAATTGTAATCCCAAGTTCCATTCTATATTTAGGAGATACTTATAAAATTGGAAATACAATTTCCTTATCACTTGGAACACTAACAGAAAAAGAAGGTTGGGAAGATTTAGAAGATGACTGGACGATAGATGACCGTTTTCAAATTGATCATCCAGTATCAAAAAGCTACAAAATTGTTGGTGTTATAGAGAGAAACTATACAACAACAGAAAACGCGGATTGTTCATTCCAATGTCTTACAATTGATACCAATCAAGATGTAGATACATTAAGTGCTTATATCACTTATAAGAAACCAAAAGATACTTATCAAAATACAGAGACTATTTTAAAAAATCTAGGGAATGATGATGTAGAAGCAAAATATAATTCTTCTTTACTTTCTCTTTCAGGGGTCAGTAAATATAATAATATGATTTCTTCTATGATACAGGTAATTATGATTATACTCGCATTAGTATCTGTTGGTTGTGTCATTGTCATTTATAACTCATTTGCGATTTCGGTAATGGAACGTAAAAAACAATTTGGTTTATTTTCAAGCATTGGTACAACAAAAGTACAACTTAGAAAAACTGTATTCTTTGAGGCTGTCTTAGTGGGTATTATCGGAATTCCTTTGGGTATTCTAGGTGCATTTTTAGGAATTGGGATTGTAATTGCGATTATCAATCATTTATTGCCAGATGCATTTTCCGTTCCGCTTGCATTATCTACCTATCCATTATTTATTGAGATACCAATTTTATTCATGATTGTGGTTATTTTAATATCCGCATATTTACCAGCAAGAAGAGCAAGCAAAATTACACCAATTGAAGCCATTCGCCAAAATGATGATATTAAAATTAAAAGCAAAAAGATTAAAACACGCAAATGGGTGCGTCGATTATTTGGGATAGAAGGAGAACTTGCATTAAAAAATATCAAACGAAATAAACGAAAATATCGAATTACAATTGTTTCCTTATTTATTAGTATTGTTCTATTTATTTCATTCAGTGGAATCATGTATTATGGAATTTCTACTTCTATTGATTATACAGGTCTTCCAAATTATGATATTGTAGCAACATTCAGTGATAACGAAGATTATGAAAAGGTACTTTCTCAAATTCAAAGCCATGATCAAGTAGACGAAATGGTAGCGACAGAGGTATCAGATTATGTGACACATGGAATTCGTAATGAAAATTATGAAGAAAAGTTCTTAGAAAAAACAGGTTTAGAGATTACAGAAGAAGATCCAATTGCAGTATCGATTATTGGATTAGATCAGAAGACTTACGACAAGTTCCGTAATGAAATTGGATTAAAAGAAGAAAGACCAATTGTAATCAATTATAGCAAAGGAACCTATTATACAAAAAATTCAAGAAAAGCAGTTCGTATGAAAAAATATAAAGAGTTACCAGATCGTTTACCACTTTGTTTATATCAAACGCAAGTAAATGATGAAGAAATAAGAGAAAGTGGGCTGGTATGTCCAAAAGAGATTGGTAATTTCTATTATACAGAAAGTTATCCAATGGGATTTGATTTATATATTACAGCTTCATATGGCGCTTATGATGACTCCCTTGTAATTATCGTATCTGAAAATATGTATAAAGACTACAATGATATCTTTGTTCGAAATGAGTTAGGAATTGGTAGTTCCGTTACAAGAAATGTACTGATTAAAGCTTCCAAATATGATAGGTTAGATAAAATGTTATCTAAGTTAGAGGAAACAGAAGAGGGCGGACTATATAACTATGTTAATGTAAAAGAAGAAATGAAAACAATGAACAATATTGTGTTTGTCATTAAAATGTTACTATATGGATTTATTGCACTCGTCACCTTAATTGGTGTTACAAGTGTATTTAATACAATTAACACAAGCATTAATTTAAGAAGAAAAGAATTTGCAATGTTACGTAGTATGGGATTAACACCAAAAGGATTTAATAAAATATTATATTTTGAAAGTATTTTCTTTGGTATTAAATCTTTACTCTATGGAATACCAGTATCATTAGGTGTTGTATATTTACTTTATATGGCATTCACTGGTATGGCAGACCAAAACTTTGTGATTCCATGGAGTAGTATTGGAGTTGCCGTTCTTGGAGTATTCTTAATTGTATTTATTACAATGTGGTACGCTAGTAGTAAAATTAAGAAAGAAAATATCTTAGATGCGATTCGTGAGGAAAACATTTAATGATAGCGTGTTCATGTATGTGTATGCTAATAGTGCTACTGATACAGGTACATTTCTATATTAAAAATAACGAGAAGTGAATTGCTTCTCTTTTTTTAAGGAAATGTATATTTGATATAAAAACGATTAAATGTATGTTTCATAAAACAAAGTAAAATCAGTATCTATAAAAAATGTGATAAATTAAACAAAATAATCTATAAAAAACGTGATGAAAAATTGACTGATTGAAGGAAATCATGTATGATATTAATAGGTGATAAATCAAATGAAAAGGAAAATTTATAGTGAGTTAGTAGAATGGAAGAATAATAAAGTAAATGCCAAACCACTTATGGTGTTAGGAGTACGACAATCAGGAAAAACCTATATCATTGATCAGTTTTGTAAACAAAATTTTGAAAATTATATTTACGTAAATTTGCTAGAAAGTAATCAGTTAATTGATTTATACAACGAGTCTTTTACATCTGATGAAAAATTTGCACAATTAAAAGTATTACTTGGATTTGATATTGAAAAACAAAATACAGTTTTATTTATCGATGAAATTCAAGAATCAGAAAAACTAATATCAGAATTAAAATATTTTTGTGAAAAACATAATCATGTAAAAATTATATGTGCTGGGTCTCTCCTAGGGGTAAAATTAAAACGTTCTAAATTTTCTTTTCCAGTTGGTAAGGTCAAAATGTTAACAATGTATCCTATGGACTTTGAAGAATTTTTAATTGCAATGAACGAGGAATTGCTAATCAATCTGTTGAAAGAAAGTTACAATAACAATAAGCAAGTATCTGTATCAATACATGAAAAAGCACTTGCATTATACCGAAATTATTTAATTACAGGTGGAATGCCCGAAAGTGTTGCTAATATGGTACATGCAAAGGGAGATTATATTGCATATGACACATCCATATTGTCCAATATATTAGACTCTTATTTTAATGATATGAATCAATATGTAAAAGACGACTTTGAAGCGCTAAAAATAAAAAGAGTTTATAATTCCTTACCTACACAACTTGCTAATTTATCACATAAATTTCAATTTTCAAAAGTAGATAGAAAGGCAAGAGCAAGAGAATATGAAACATCATTAGACTGGTTACAAGCAAGTAATATGGTGTTGGCTTCTAAGGAAGTTACTGTGCCTGAGATTCCTTTAGAAGGATTTGTAAATACCGAAGTATTTAAACTATATTTAAGTGATGCCGGAATATTAAATAGTATTCTAAAATTGTCAATTCGTGATATTTTGACAGATAATATTTCGTTATATAAAGGTATTATTGCAGAAAATTATGTTGCCAATCAACTCGCCAGTAAGGGGCATGAATTATACTATTGGCAGAGTAATAATACAGCCAAAATCGACTTTTTGCTATACACAAAAGATGGAATTATACCAGTAGAAGTAAAAGCAGGAGAAAGTACGAATTCTAAAAGTTTGAATGTCTATATCGAAAAGTTTAATCCCAAGTATTCAATTCGGATTAGTACGAAAAACTTTGGATATGATGCAACTAAGAAAATAAAATCAATTCCACTATATGCAGTATTTTGTATAGAAAAAGATAATGAATATGATATTTATTGATTGGATATGCATATATTAAAGTAGTCGTAAATTTGACAAAAATGATATTTTTGCTATAATGATACTTGTAAATTGATGGCACATTATTCTAGTCAATTACATTTTTGATGAAGGTGGGGCTAAAAATCCACTAAAGAGCATACCTGTGAAGCTTTTGGTGCCTGCTGCTTACGCCCAGTTTGGGGTGGGTGCTGGAAGATAGAATATTGGGCGATTCATAATGGCATATGAAACCCGACCCAATATTCGCGGAGACCTAGACTTGTTATCAGCCTATACATGGCAACCATTGACGGACTGATGACGACCTAGGATTGAACCTACTATGTGGGGAAACTTACGAGTAGTGTAGCTTGTCTTGCGTGAACAATTCGGGATAGTTGAGCAAATAGCATTCATTTGGCCAAATGAATACTGTTATCGCAACTTGAAATATTGTTTGCAAAAAAGAACTAATCAAAGATAGTGTTGGTGAGGAAATCTCCTAGAGTGTCCATTGGTATGGGATTGCAGTGCGTACTCAGTGGCAATCAAGCCATATATTCGGTGACGATATATCCATTTCTTTAAAGGGGAACCGCTACTCTGGTAACGGAAAGTAGAAATGGGGGAAATCCTGCTTGACCTTAAGACGTAAAGTTTACCATACCGATTGCCATTACTTTATTTTTTTATGTTAAAGGGGACCTATATGGACGAAGAAGTCAAAAATTTAAAAGTACAGACAAGAAGAAAAGAAAAAGTAAACAAAAACAAAACAGAGTGGAAATGGATTATACAGATTACATCAATTGCGTTTATGATATCTTTTTTATTTTCCTTTACTTCAGAAATGATTATTCCAAATGTAAATATTATTGTAGGAATACTATTGTTAATTATTTTTATTTTACTAGGTGTTTTATTTGATATGATTGGAGTTGCGGTTACAGCAGCCGATGAAAAGCCATTTCATTCGATGAATTCTAGAAAAGTAAAAGGAGCCGATATAGCAGTTAAGTTTAAGAAAAATGCAGATAAAGTTGCATCTTTCTGTAATGATGTAGTGGGAGATATTTGTGGGGTTGTTTCAGGATCAGCTGGGGCAATTATTGCTTTATCTTTATCTAATATCCTTCATATGGATAAATTTATCATTACATTACTGGTAACTTCTTTGATTGCAGCCCTTACAATTGGTGGAAAAGCAATTGGTAAAAGTTATGCGATGAATAAAAGTAACATTATTTTATATCAATTTGCAAAAACCATTTCTTATTTTTATAAAATCAAAAAGTAGACAAAATTCTACTTTTTTTGTAAAAATTTAATATTTTTGTTGCTAAAGAGAATGCAAATACTGTATACTAATAGTAGAAAAGGAGAATGGATTTATGAAAAAATCAAAATGGTTAGCGACTTTACTGGTATCTGTATTGGCGTTAACGGGTTGCGGTAGCAAGAATGACAAGAATGCTAGTGAAGTATTAGATGCTGCTAGAAAGCAAATGAATGAACTATCTAACTATTCTATGAAAATGGAAATGAAGATGGGGATTAAAGCAGAAGGAATGACGATGGAAATTCCTGTTGTAGTAGATGCGAAAATTGATGCAAAATCAAAAACAGGAAAAATGACTACAACTGCAAGTATGTTTGGAATGGAATCAACTACAGAGGGATATACACAAGTAGTCGATGGAAAGACCATTACTTATTCAAAAGGAAATTATGAATTTGATGGTGAACAAGTATGGACCAAAGAAACATCAGAAGATGAAACAAATTACAATGAGTTTGTTGCAATTACAAAATTTGGAACAAAATTAGAAAAGAAAAAATCTGATGACAAAAACGCAGATCACTATCAAGTGACAATTTCCAAAGAAAAAATGAAAGAACTAATGAGTGAATCTTCTAGTTTAATGGGAGATATGGATTTTGAATCAGCTAATATTAAAAATGATGTAGTATTAGATATTTATGTAGATAAAGAGTCTAACTATATTACAAAATTATCAATGGATTTAAAAGATGTGATTTCTATGGAGGATACAGAAGTTGCAATGGAAATCAGTGAATGTAGTCTTACTTTTACATTTAGTGATTTTGATAAAGTAGGAACAATTACAATTCCAGAAGATGTGGTTACAAGTGCGATAGACCAATCTGATGATTGGAACTACGATGATCCTGAAATTACCAATCCAGAAATATAAAATAGGGTAGTTGCAAAACTACCTTTTTCTATACAAAAAAATCATCCGCATATGGATGATTCAAAAGTATTTTAATTCATTTCACTTGATTCCGTTTTGTCACTCATATAATCTGGATTTACAGATTCTTCAATTTCACTTAAAACAGATTCATCTACATCATCCTCTATTTCATCCCATGGTTCTTCATCTTCTTCAATCGCAATTTTCATTTTTGTTTCTCCTACAATTTCAACCCCTAATTCTTTTTCAATATCAAAATTAATATTACCATTTTCATCAATATTTACTTTGATACAATTAGGTTGTTTTAAAGTACGAACAATAATATCTGTATCACCCGTTAAATCGGCATTTTCTTTTATCTTTACATTAAATAAATCATTATAATCTACTCTTTTACTTACAACAGTTGTTTTACTATCACCATCATAAGAGTACCAGATATTGACATCATATGAGCCATCGACACCAATCTTATCTCCTGATTTATACCCTTTAAACTTGTGATTGATTACCCAACATCCTAACACAGTTGTTGGTTCATTTTCTGTTGTAATCGTATAGTTATTTTTAAAATATTTTTTTCCTTTACCGATCACTGCTTTTGTAACAATTTCTTTGTAAGCCACGATATCACCCCTCACTTTAATGTATGCGATCATCCATGAAAAGTGTACTATAAACCTGCATAAAATAAGAAATTTAGAATATAGTACAGTGTGAACCAAAAAAGGTTGACATATGTTTTTGACTATAGTATAATTTCTACTAGAAGCAAGGAGGTGCTTTATGGCAGTTAAACTAAGATTAAAAAGAATGGGTGCGAAAAAAAGACCATTCTATCGTATTGTAGCAGCAGATTCAAGAAGCCCAAGAGATGGTAGATTTATTGAAGTTGTGGGAACTTATAATCCAATCATGGAACCAGCAGAAATTAAAGTAGATGAAGAGATTGCTTTAAAATGGTTAAAAAATGGAGCAATTCCAACGGATACTGTAAGAGATTTACTTAGAAAACAAGGAATTATGGAAAAATTTCATCAATCAAAAATGAATAAAGAGGGTAAATAATTATGGATTTGGTTGCTTTAACAGAATTTTTAGTAAAAAGCATTGCATCCGCTCCTGATATGGTATCTATCAAACAATTTGATGGAGAAGAGGATTCTATTACAATTCAAGTATTGGTAGATGAAAAAGACGTGGGTATTGTCATTGGAAAAGCAGGTGCGACTGCGAATGCAATTCGTACACTTGTACAAGCATCTGCTTATGTCAACCAATTGGGACGTGTTCGTATCAACATTGATTCATTTTAGGAAGTATTTTGTACTTCTTTTTTTATTAATATTGAATAAATTGAAACAGGAGGATTTATGCAAATAAATGATAATTTGATTTCTAAGTTACGTAGGTTTAGAAATGGTGTAATTAAAAGTGGTAGTATGGATATCCAAATGCCAGTATATTTTATTCCCAATTCTCATCATTGTAGTAATGCTACTTTTCTAAATAAAGGTTATTATAAAAAGCATAATAATGATATCTGTCTATGTAAAAACGGAGAAGAAAATAGTGCAGATTTTTGTATCCTAGAATGCGAAACATGTCATAATGAATTTTATTTAATGAATACGGGTGTTAAAAATTGGGATACTTTTTCTAATAAATGCAAAGAAAAAGTAAATACTAGGTAGAGATTGACAATTATCCTTTTATAAATTATAATGTGATTCAGTTTATAAGAATGGAAGAGATGTTATGCAAAAGTATATAGAATTGTTGGATCAAACAGAATTAAATATATTACAAGAAATGATTCAAAATGGGGAATTAAAAGAATATCAAAAATTGTATTCCATTTTAGAACAAGCAAAAGAGAAGATTATCAAGCTAAAGGATTATAATGTAGTAGATGTAATCAATTGTTTATCAAAGGAGTATATTGAGCAGGCAAGACAATTTGTGGATGAGCAAAAATGTCCTGGGATTTCAACAGGGATTCAAAATTATAAAGGACCAGAAATTAATGTATATTATGGAAAAACGAGTGGGTTGGAAAATGCAAAAGAAATTGATGAAACAGTTCGTTTTGATAGTGCAAGTGTAACTAAAATGTATACCGCGTTGCAATATATTTATAGGAGTTACTTTCTCCAGTATAAACATTCTTTAGATAATGTTAAAATATCAGAAATCAATCCCGAATTTCAGCAAAAAACAACATTACGTGAATTACTGACCTTTTATCATATTTTTCAAACAGATGGTAAATTAGAACTTGTTTGTTCAAACGAAGGAGAGGCAATATCGTTATTAAAAAATGCCAAGATTATGAAAAGTCATACTTTTTATTATAGTGATATTCCCTATATGATTGCATCATTACTAGAGCCTGATTTTAAAACTTATTTTAAAGAAATTTTTGAAAAATTAATAGGTTTAAATCAGACTGGCTATGTAGTAAAACCAGACGATGTTATTACAGGTGGATCTATGAATGAACTGAATCTTGTGCATGATTCAAAAGCAAGAATTTTACCTTATGCTGGACATGCTGGAATATATACAACATCCCATGATTCTTTAAAATTATTCAATTGGTTTTGTGAAATTCAAGATTCTTATTTTTTCTATTCTAATCTTGCAACTCCATATTTTTCAAATAGTAATCATTTATTTTCTCGTTTCGTTCCTGATGGTTTTGTACCCGATGGAACAGGAAAAATGTGCTACCAAACCACTATTCAAGAAATCAATGGAGAAAAAGTAATACGTTATGAACCAATATGGGTAAAAAAGGCAATGGGTGTTTATTGTAAACATCCACTTGGATTGGATAAGACAGATGTATTACCATATCAAGGTAAGTATGCTTTTGCCGCAGATGGATTTACCGGATGTTGGTGTAATTATGATATCGAAAATCAAATGTCTGCAAATATTTTTACAAATCCATTATCAGGTAGTGAGGATGGGAAAAAACCACAAGGTTATATATGGATGTTAGATGGATTAAAAGAAAAATCAATTGAAACCTTGATTGAACTCAAATACGCACAAATTGTATTTGAAACATATTATGGTGCATCAAAAGATTTTCAAAAACGATATATAAAATAGAGAAAAATGACAAGTTTCTCTTTTCTTATGTTCAAAAATGAAAAATGTGTTTAAATTTCAAATAAAATCATGTATAATGGATATGGTGAAGTGTATGAAAATGAGTTTACACGATGTAGACGTTCATTATATCAGATATGGTGCGAAAAAAGACCCAATTGTATTCTTACATGGATGGGGACAAAATATAGAAATGATGCAACCAATCGCGGATCCTATGCAGGAAAATCATGAAATTGTTATAATTGATTTACCAGGATATGGAGAAAGTAGTGAGCCACCAATTTCTTGGACGGTTTCAGATTATGTAGAATGTATTCATGAACTACTACACAAACTAAACATAGAAAAACCAATATTAGTAGGACATTCCTTTGGAGGAAAAATTAGTTTGCTATATGCAAGTAAGTATCTTGTTGCAAAAATGGTTTTATTTGGTGCTCCATTTAAAAAAGAGATTGAGAAATTATCTTTCAAAACAAAAACATTAAAGACATTAAAAAAAGTGCCAGGATTAAACAAATTTGAACAATTTGCAAAAAAACATATTGGTTCTACGGATTATCGAAATGCAAGTCCTAGAATGCGAGAAATTTTGGTCAACACAGTTAACTTAGATATTACAGATGATGTCAAACAAATTAAATGCCCAACATTAATTGTATGGGGGACTTTAGATGAGGCAGTACCAGTAGAAAGAGCCTATGAATTAGAACAATTCATTCAAGATGCGGGTGTTGTTATCTATGAAAATGCAAGTCACTACGCTTATTTAGAACAAATCGGAAAAACCATTTCTATTTTGCATAACTTTTTAGATTGAGAGGTATTCGTATGTTAGTAAAATTTATCATTTCATTTATTCCATTTGGGATTTATTTATGGATCAAATCGAAACATTCTGTCCATATGTTGCAACAGAATTGGTATAATGAGGGAAACCGTTATATCAAATGGATTTGGAAAAACAAAAAAATAGTCTTTTGTTGTTTAGAGCTTTTATGCATAGTATTCGTATTTGGTTTTATCTTAACGGATGTATGGATAATGGTGTTATTTGTAACCTTTTATACAGTACTATCATTAATTCTTTTACATCAAGAAAGTAAGGCACAAAATAAATTGCCTTTAAAATTTACCAAACGTGTAAAACGTCTATTTGTAACAATTTATTTGGCTTATTTGATTCCAATTATTGTAATGATGATATTTTATCAAGAACAATATCTTACGATTTATTATCTAATCATTGGTTTTATGGCATATATGAATTACTATATGGTGTATGTGGCAAATATTATCAATCATCCAATTGAAAAAGCAATTAATCATAGCTTTAAACGAAAAGCAATTAAAAAATTAAATGCTATGAATATTAAAGTCATTGGAGTAACAGGTAGTTATGGTAAAACCAGTAGCAAAAATATTCTAAGTGATATTTTGAACATGAAATATAATGCCTTACCAACACCGAAAAACTTTAATACACCATTAGGACTAATTATAACGATTAATAACCATTTGGATAAATTCAATGATGTTTTAATTGCTGAAATGGGTGCTTTTAAACAAGGAGAGATTAAAGAGCTTTGTGATTTGGTACATCCAAGTTATGGGATTTTGACAAAAATTGGAACTGCACACTTAGAAAGTTTTGGTTCTCAAAAAAATATTCAAAAAGGAAAATTTGAATTGATCGAATCCTTACCACAAGATGGAATTGGTGTTT
The DNA here is from genome assembly GCA_947089915.1 of uncultured Caryophanales bacterium. Taxonomy (GTDB): domain Bacteria; phylum Bacillota_I; class Bacilli_A; order RF39; family UBA660; genus UBA5026. Next base: position 12,118 of record CAMUMB010000016.1, read on the forward strand.
TAAATGCAGATGATCCATTACAAGTAAGTTATCAATTAAAAAATACTTGTAAAATTGTATGGATCGGAATTGATAATGAAAAAGCGGATGTACGTGCCGAAAACATTAAATTAGGATTTGATGGTACCACATTTGATGTAAGATTTAAAGATAATGACAAAAAATATAGTTTTACAACAAAATTACTAGGACAAGCAAATGTGTATAACCTTTTAGCTGGAATTGCTTTAGGACATGAATTTGGAATGACGATAGAACAATTACAAGCAGGTGTAAAAAAAGTAAAACCTGTAGAACACCGTTTAGAAATGAAAAAAATGGGGAATATAAATATAATAGATGATGCATATAATTCCAATCCAGTTGGCGCGAAAATGGCCTTAGATACACTCAAACTTATGCCAGGTAAAAAAATTGTCGTAACACCTGGAATGATTGAAATGGGTATTGAGCAAGATAAACTAAATGCAACATTTGGAGAACAGATTGCTGAAGTAGCAAATGCCGTTATTCTAGTAGGAGAAAAACAAACAGAACCAATCTATCAGGCATTAATCAAAAAGAAATATAAACAAGAAAATATTTATGTATTGAATGATGTAAAAATGGCATTTCCTTTGATGCAAACACTAAGTGAGAAAGATACTTATGTTTTATTAGAAAACGATTTGCCAGATATTTTCAATGAGAGGTAGTGAATTTTATGAAAATTAAAGTAGGAGTTATTTTTGGTGGAGAAAGTGTAGAACATGAGGTAAGCATTATTACTGCTGTTCAAGCAATGGAACATATGGATCAAAATAAATATGACATTGTTCCAATATATGTTTCCAAAGATCGTACTTGGTATACAGGTAAAATGTTAATGGAAATGGATGTGTATCGCGATTTTGATACTTTAAAAAGATACGCAAAAAAAGTAATGCTTGTCAAAACAGAAACAGGATTTTTCTTACAATCAACGAAAGGATTATTCCACCGCAATGTAGCAGAATTAGATATTGCTTTTCCAATTGTACATGGAAAAGGGGCAGAGGATGGTTCTCTTGCTGGCTTCTTAGATTTTATTGGAATTCCGTATGTAGGTTGTAATGTATTAGGTGCTGCATTAGGACAAGATAAAGTGGTACAAAGACAGTTGATGGAGCTAAATCAAATCCCTGTTCCTAAATATACATGGTTTTATGATAGCGAATATTTAATGGATAGTGCGCGTATTGTAAAAGAAGTAAAAAAGATTGGATATCCTGTGATTGTAAAGCCTGCTAAACTAGGAAGTAGTATTGGAATTTCAATTGCCACATCTACAAAAGAATTAGATAAATGTATTACAGAGGCAATTACTTACGATAATAAAATTATTATAGAACAAGTAATTCCCAATTTATTAGAAGTAAATTGTAGTGTATTTGGCAATTATGAATACCAAGAAACTTCTCAGTTAGCAGAAATGTTAACCAAAAATCAATTTTTAACCTTTGATGATAAATACCTTTCAGGTGGTAAAGGGAAAACAAAGATGGGTATGAAAACGTCTGCTAAAATGTCAACAAGTGAGATGGTAATACCCGCTAGAATCTCTAAAAATATAGAACAAAAAGTAAGAAATCTTTCAATCCAAACATTTCGTACTCTTAATTTAGCGGGAACCGTTCGTATTGATTTTTTAATCAATCGTGAAACAGATGAAGTATATGTTAATGAACCAAATACGATTCCAGGAAGTTTAGCCTTCTATCTATGGAGAGATATGAAAGATTATACTACATTATTGGATGATATGATTACCTCTACAATTAGAGATTATAAAAATGCAAATAAAAAAACTACTTCATTTGACAGTAATATCTTAAGTACCTTCAATGGTTCAAAAGGTATGAAAAGCAAACTCAGAAGTTAAAAAATGAAAGAAAATGCCTTTCTTTTTTTATTTTTTTAAATAATCATCAATTAATTTTCCAAATGTTTCTAACTTTTCTAAATATAAATCATATTCTTGATCCAATAATTTAGAAACTTCAGCTTCTTTGTTTCCTATCGCATCTTTATAGTGTTCTGTATAAAAGGTATCTAATGGTTTTAAAATGTTTTGTTGATAATCTGTGATTAGATCTTCACTTTTGTAATTGTTCATCGTTATTTTCATCCTCCCAAATCGAATTTTCTTAAATATTATAGGCATCAAATACATATAATGATTAGTACACAATACCATTCATATTTATAAAAAATAGGGGTATCTTAATAAGTAGGTGATACCATGAATAAAATTGATTCTCAACATGTGAAAAAAGTATTTGGCAAAAATGTGAAGTACTATCGATTTTTGAAAAAACTAACACAGGAACAATTGGCAGAGAAAATAGATATTGATATTACTTCTATTAGTGATATTGAATGCGGTGCGAGAGGGGTACAATTTGAAACAATTGCGAAACTTTGTAATACATTAGAAGTTAAAGTATGCCAATTATTTGATGAAGAAATACTAGATAAGAATATTCCCAATGATATTCGAGATTTTTATATGAACCAATAATCAGTATTGGTTTATTTTATTATAACATAGATTATCAAAAACAATACAATAAAATTCGTTCAGTTCACTGATAGCGACTTTAATTTTCTGATTATGGGAAAATTAGAGTGGTGGTAGTATGAACTTAAAAAGATTAAAAGATTTACGTGAAGATAACGATTTCACACAAGTAGAATTAGCAAAAAAAGATAGATTGTAATCCAAATACTTATTCTAGTTGGGAAAATGGTTATGCTTTGATTCCTATTACATATTTAGATCAATTATCCTGTCTTTATGGTGTATCTTTTGGATATATAGTAGGGCTTACCAAAACAAAAAATCCTACGATTGGAAAGTTGGATATGCAATTACTAAGAGAACATATGAAACAAGAGAGAAAGAAAAGGAAGTTGACGCAAGAGGATGTTGCAAAAATTTTAAAAGTAGGCAAAACAACCTATCATGATTATGAGACAGGAAAATATGAAATTAAGATTGATAAATTAATCTTACTTGTAAATTATTACAAAATAGACATAGATGTATTTTGTGGGAAAATAAAAGAAAGTGAAATATTTACAAAATAATTTTTTATATAATACATTCCTGTGATGTATATGAAATGTTTACCCAATATAAAAATAACAAATGATATTAGAATTTTGAAGTTCATTTCATATAATGGTGACATTATAGGATATTTGACCAATAGAGTTTTTTATCAATCAATGGCTAAGGGTATCTTAACGTGAATAGAAATTTTAAAGTATTTGCTGCTAGCACGTCAAAAATTATAACAGTTTTTAGATCTAGGAATACTGTATGGAGATATTTCTGATAAAAATATCTTAGTATCAAAAAATGATGTCCTTATTTTTTCTGTCTAATTTATTATATTTTATCCAGTTTCTGTGATTTAGATAATGTGGCGTATCAAGAACTAGAAATGAATATTAATCCAATAATTTTAGATTACTTTTTAATTGACTATGGAAAATTGGATGAGATGGCAATATTTTATATGTATAATATATTTACAATAAAAGAATTATGTTCTTTAGAAGATAATTTAGAAGTAGAAAAGTATTTTAAAACAATTTTCATACGAGTACATCAAAGAACAGATGCGTACAGCAACACCATTTTATGAAGGACATTATTTGATAGATTATGTGAAAGAAAAATATAAAAAGAAAGCTAGAAATCTATTCTAATAGAATAACTGCTAGGACCCCGAATCACATTTCCATCAATATCAAAACGAGAACTATGACATGGACAATCCCATGTTTTTTCTTGTTCATTAAAAATGAGATGACACTTCATATGAGGGCAAGTATTTAAAACTTTATGTCTAACGCCATTTTCATCAATATAGATACCAACTCTTATTCCATTTTCATAGGCGACACAAACATGATTTTGATAAAACTTAGGATTTTTAATAAGTGTTGTCTGTAAATAAATCTTTCCATATCGAACACCATCTACTAAAAAATGAATAGAACGCATAAGATTCCAACCTCTTTTAATTGCAAATAAATCTTCATAAGGGGAAGTTCCTTTTTGAATGATATCGGCAATCACCTGTCCCGCTAACACACCATTGGTCATTCCCCAAGTCTGAAAGGCAGTTGCTAAAAAGAGATGAGATCCTTTTTCAATTTCTCCAATAAAAGGAAGGCCATCATTGGAAATCATATCTTGATTAAACCACATACAATCAATCTTTGTCTGAAAATGATTTTGAAAACGTATTTTCAAATGTTCAAAATTTTTTCCATCATCCAAGTGATTCGTAAGTGCATGTGCATAACTACCATATAAAAGATAATTTTCATGATAACGAATAGAATGCATCGGAAGTCCTGTTGTAATACAAGAAAGAGGTAATGACTTTTTCGTTTTAGAGGCAATTACATAGGATTTTTCAACATGGGTTTTAAGGGGAATATATCCAGGTTTTATGAAAAAAGGATAATGGGTACAAACAACTACATAGGTAGCTTCAATAATGCCCATATCCGTTGTAATAAAGTATTGATCATTCTTTTTTTGAATCTCCTTCGCACATACATTTTCACAAATAGTGATCTTATTTTCTATTATTTTTTTTAATCCATATATATATTTTAGAGGATGAAATACTGCGCCTTCTACACCTAAGCCATATTGAATAGAAATTGGAAGGGGAATAGCTTCTATTGTAATATAGGGAATCTTCCAATTTTTCAAATACTGTTCTTCCTTCTTTAATTTTGATACTTGTTTTTCTTTTGTTGCAAGAATATATTCTCTTACTTTTTCATAATCACAATTGATCTGGTAATGATCAATATAATCTGCAATTAAATCAAAAGCTTCTTTTTGCGACTCAAAATACCGTTTCGCACTATCTTCTCCATGCATAGATGTAATTTTGGAATAAGGTAGTTCTTGTAAATAAGAAATTTTAGCAGTTGTATAGGCAGTTGCTCCAAAGCCAATTGTCCCTTTATCAATTAAAAGAATGTTATAATCACTATCTTTTAAAGCAAACGCAACGGACATACCTGCAATTCCACCACCAATAATACAGATATCTGTTTGTTTCTTTTCTAATTTATTTTGTTTTGTATTTTTTTGAAAACCTTGTAACCAAATAGACATAATCAATCACCATATTTTTAATATGGAAAAATCAGTATAAAATTATGCAAAAAAGAGCAAACTACAAATGGTGATAACATGAAAAAAATACTATTTATTTTAGGTCTCTTATTCTTAATAACTGGTTGTGGTGTAAAAGAAAAAGAACTCAATCTGAACAAAATCAAAAATGCCTTAGATGAAATCACATTAGATAAGCTAGATTATACCAGTTTAAGTAAAGGAATTGAAGAACCACTGGATACAGTTAAAATCTATAATAGTGAGGAAATAATGGACAAACTTGGAATAGATGAAACGATGTATCATAATATATTCTTCTCAGAATCGGTAGAGGAAGAAAGTACCTATTTGTTAATTGAACCCAAACAGGATCAAAAAGAGGAGATTGAAGCACTGGTAACGAAATATTGGGACACTAAAATTGCAGAAACAGAAAATGAAGAAGAAAAACTACGCTATCAAAATCGATTGGAACAATCTTACGGAGAAAATTTAATCTATCTTGTTGGAAAGGATACAACAAAAAAATTAGATCAAATAAAAGATATTGAACAAAAACTGTTTCCAGACATTCTAGAATTAGAAAGAGCAGATTTAGAAAAACAGCTAGGAATTCAAATCGACAAAATTGAATCTTATGCATTTGCAGTATCTAATAAACTGAATCAAGTGGAACAATATATCATCATAAAATATCAAAAAGAATCAGAAGCAGAAATTCGAAAAGCAATGCATGATTATTTTGAAAAATTAGAACAAGAATGGAAAACAAAAGATAACGCAAATTATCAATTATTAAAAAATCGTATGGAAAAAGAAATAGATCACTATTTAATTTATTTGGTTTCTAAAGATAATGAAAAAGCTTATAAAGTAATAAAAAATTTCTATCAATAGAATAAATGGGATGCAATTACATAAACTAAAAATATATGGAGGGATAATATGAATTTTAGAAATAATGCCTTATGGAATGGATTCATAAATCATAATGAAACAGAACTATTTAAAGCAGATATTTATGAACTAGAAAATGGAGAATGCATTGAAATGGATTTGCCAGGATACGAGAAAGAAAATATGAAAATAGACTATAATAATGGATATCTGACTGTAACGGCAGTCAAAGAAGAGGAAGCCAAAAATTATATTCATCAAGAACGTTATTATGGGGAATACAGTAGATCTTTTTATATAGGGGATGTTTTAGAATCTAATATAAAGGCAACTTTCCAAAATGGAATTTTAAAAATTACTTATCCAAAGGAGAATAACCAGAAAGTGGAACGTAATATTCCAATTGACTAGATACTTTTGTATCTTTTTTATTTTTGTATAATTTTAGAAATTGGTAGGGTATAATGGAATAAAAATTGAAAAAATGGTATAATACATTTTAAATATCTGTTTATTTTTTCACACAAATATACTAAAACTGTCATTTGTATCAAGTTAACCTCTATGTTATAGTGATAACCAAGGAGGGATAAGTATGGCAAAATTATTATACGGACAGGAATTAGAAAAGTTTAAACAGGAATATCAAGTAGAAGCCTTTTCTATCATCATCAAAATGGATGATAAGAAGAAGACAGCAAGTTATATCATTGATGGACAAAAAGAGATCAAAGGCAACTATGAAGTATTAAAAAAGTATATGGATTAGATATCAGTTTAAAAATAAAAAAATCGTTTTGCGATTTTTTTGTGTATTTGTGTATATATTTATTTTGTTCTAGAAGTGAAATTTTCTTCGTTTTTTTCTACAAGTTTCATAAAGTCTTCAGCTGTAGCGGATACATATGTTTGTTGTTGATCCATGGGTTTCTGCGACTCATTTTCCAGTTGTTTTACCCGCTCTACAATATCCTTACTCAACATTATTCTTAGATTTTCCATAGCTGCTTTTAATAAATCCTCATATGTTGGTTCGTTTTGAATGAAAGCCATTGCTAATTCATGAACGAGACGAGTATATTCTGATTGTACTTCTTCTCTTGTCATAATAAATCATTCCTTTCTTTTTGTCTATATTATCATAAAATGTTAGAAAAGTATATAATATGAATATTTATTTATATGCATTTTTGTGAAAATTAAAACACGAGATATAAAATTCGAGTTTGGTATCAATCTGGTGTTCATGATGAGATTTGAACTCATGACCTCTTCCTTCGGAGGGAAGCACTCTATCCAGCTGAGCTACATGAACATGAAATAAAAAATCTTATGTTACAAAGATTTGAATTTTTTAATGGTGGACTGTTAGGGATTCGAACCCTAGACCCACTGATTAAGAGTCAGTTGCTCTACCAACTGAGCTAACAGTCCAAAACAAATGCAAATACAGTATAACATTTTTTTCTTCATTTGGCTAGTAGTAAATGAAAAGAATTTCAAAAAATAAATTTAGTTCTTTTTAAGAATACAATAACAAGTCTTTTTTACTCGGTAATCTAATAAATAGGGGAATAATTGTTCTTTGATTTCATTCCAAATAATATTAGGAGCTATTATTTGATAAGAAATTACTTCTTGATAATTACTAGATAGAATCGCTGTATCTTTTAATAACAGATCCACATGTTTTTTATCTTCATAAGAAAAAACAATATCTATTTCCTGTCCTAAAACCATATCGGCAAAAGAAGCCTCTTTTAGTGCAGTGGTAACAGAATTTGTATAAGCACGTACCAACCCACCAGCACCCAATAAAACACCACCAAAATAGCGGACTACAATACACAAAATAAAATTCAAATTTTGTTTTTCTAGCACATTTAAAATTGGCGTTCCTGCAGTACCAGAGGGTTCTCCATCATCTGAACAACGTTTATAATTGTCTATGATATAAGCATAACAGTGATGTGTCGCATCTGGATATTGTTTTTTAATTTCAGATAAATGTTCTTCTACCATAGCCAAAGTTGTTACAGGAAACAAAAAACAGAAAAACTTAGACTTTTGTACTTCATAAATAGTTTTAATTGCTTGTGCGACAGAAAGCATAAAATCACCTACCTACATTATAGCAGATTTCTTAAAAGTTTGATATAATAAGTATGGTGATTTCTATGAATGCAATCAAACAAAAACTCGCACTCGTTCCCAATAAACCTGGATGCTACTTAATGAAAAACAAAGATGGTGTTATTATCTATGTTGGAAAAGCAAAAAAATTAAAGAATCGTTTAAGTTCTTATTTTAGAGGAACACATACAGGTAAAACCGCAAAACTAGTCAGTGAAATTGTCGATTTTGAATATGTTGTAGTCGGAAGTGAAACAGAGTCTTTAATCCTAGAAATCAACTTAATCAAAGAACATGATCCTAAATATAATATCCTATTACGGGATGATAAGAGTTATCCTTATATTGAACTCACTAATGAAAAAATACCAAGATTACTGGTCGTACGTAGTCTAAATAAACGAAAAAACAAAAGCCGTCTTTATGGACCATATCCAAATGTAGTTGCGGCTAGAAATACGGTTAATTTACTCAATCGTATGTATCCTTTAAGAAAATGTAATACCATGAACAAAAAGCCATGTCTATACTATCATATTGGACAGTGCCTTGGATATTGTACGAATCAAGTAGAAAGACAAACGGTTGAACAAATGGAACATGATATCATCCAGTTTTTAAAAGGAGACCATACGTTAATTACAAAAAAAATCAAAGAGGAAATGCTACAGGAAAGCGAAAAAATGAACTATGAAAAAGCAAAAGAACTAAAAGATTTATTAGATTATATTGAGATTACTTTAACCAAACAAAAAGTGGAAATTAAAGATAACATAGACCGTGATTTATTTGGGTATTATGTCGATAAAGGATATTTATCTATACAAGTATTTTTTATTCGCAGTGGAAAAATTTTAGAAAGACATTCTGCTATATTTCCTTATATTGATGAGATAGAAGAGGAATTAACGAGATACATTGCTCGTTTCTATGAAAAAAATTTCTTGTTACCCAAAGAAATTTTAGTGCCAGAAATTGTGAATACAGAATTATTAGAATCATTTTTCCAAATTCCAGTCAAAAAACCTGTTAAAGGTGTAAAATATAAATTAATTGAAATGGCTAATAAAAATGCTGAAATTGCTTTAAATGAAGAATTTGAACTCATTCAAAAGGATGGGCAAAGAACAGTTGCTGCCAACGAAGAGTTAAAAGAACTATTACATTTAGATAAATTGGATCGAATTGAACTTTTTGACAACTCCCATTTATTTGGAACATTTAGTGTTTCTGGAATGGTTGTCTTTGTGAACGGAAAACCAAGTAAAAATGACTACCGTAAGTTTAAAATAACAGAAAACAGTAACGATGAATATGCGATGATGCATGAGGTGACTTATCGCAGATATTTTCGGATTTTAAAAGATAATTTGGTAAGACCAGATTTAATTATTGTCGATGGTGGTGTAGGGCAAATTCATGTCGTAAGAGAAGTGGTAAATAGTTTAGGACTTCCTATTATGGTAGTAGGTCTTAAGAAAAATGACAAACATGCAACTTCTAGTTTACTTGCATTTGAACCAATTCAAGAACTTGAAATTGATCGAAAAAGCAATCTATTTTACTATCTAGAAAGAATGCAAGATGAAGTCCATAACTTTACGATTCATTATCACAAACAAATCAGAAGTAAAGGCTCTTTAGAAAGTGTACTAGATCATGTAGAAGGAATTGGAGAAATAAGAAAAAAAGAGCTCTTAAAAAAATACAAAACAATTACGAGATTACAACAATTATCCGTAACAGAATTAGAAGAAATTTTACCATCTAAAACGGCTAATCATTTATATGAATTTTTACAAAACTATGAAAAAAATAGAAAGTAATCATCTAGTTTACTATTATGTTGCAGGGGGTTTTTATGGAAAATCATCAACACTAGATGAAAAAGATATTAGGGTGCGAATCTTGA
>CAMUMB010000017.1 GCA_947089915.1 uncultured Caryophanales bacterium
ATGATTCCAACGGAAGGTAAAATTTACCATTTACACAACTTTTTCGAAAGTCTCACTATTTTATAATAGGTGAATTTTTATATTCACTTTCAATCAATTTTATTTTTTTCTGTTCTTCAAGTATACTTGCATAAATACAGGTAGCTCTAAATTCTATATCTAGCATAGGATTTTTGAACGAAGAAAAATTGGTTACAATTGGCACAGGTACCTGATTTTTTATTTCCTTTAGCAGTTCTCTTCCCTTTTTATTAAAACCAAGAATACGTATGTATTCTATTTTTTGAAATTGTTTCATTTCTTCCCTTGTCACATTGCATAAAATATGGGTAAACATTCTAGCAAGTTTATTATAAGTATATCGTTTGGTTTTCATTTTTAAAATCAATTCATCTAAAGTCTTGGAAGAAATAATAAACTTGCAAATTCGATTTTCAATACCCTCATCTACAGTTTGATATAGGTTTAGATGTTTTAAATCTGATAATATTTTATATTTTAATAGAGAAAAATAATCACTTGTAAAATGTGGTTCTGTAAGATATTTGAGTGTCTCTGTAGGCACATAATCTAGGACATATCTTCCTTCTTGTAATGCATGACGTATACTGGTCGCACTACTCATAGGTCCTTCTAGCTCTAGAGAATTATAATTATTTTGTCTTGGAATGGACACAGGCTTTATCGTACTCCCAATTCTTAATATTTCTCTAATATAAGTCATTCCTAATATATCATTGGGTTCCTTAATCCTCTTTCCAGTTAACTCATATAGTGCCTTAGATAAGGCAGTTGGATAGTTAATTCCTTCTTCTAAATATTGTTTGACTAGTTTATTATATTTTTTATTTTCTAACTGTATTTTTGCACACTCAATTAAACAATCTATTTGATTACATTCACTACCAAATACCAAATATTCTACTTGTAACATATCTAGTAATTCAATACTTGCACATGCAAAAATATCTGCACTCTGTACGGCAAATACAAAAGGAAGCTCTACGACTAAATCAACACCATAGAAAAGGGCAATCTCTGTTTTGTCCCATTTGTTGATAATGCTGACATCTCCTCTTTGGGTAAAATTGCCACTCATTACAAGTACGATTCTATGATTGGGAAACTTTTCCTTGATTTGTTCTAAATGAAACAAATGACCGTTATGAAATGGATTATATTCACAAATAATACCAACACTACGCATACAATCACCAAATCAATCATATCATAAACTAATTGAAAAATATAGTAGGGTATGCTATAATGGATTAGGTGATTTTACATGCAAATAGATATCACAAGATTGAAAAGTGGTGTAGTAAAAGAAGTAGAAATCCATGAGACAAAAACATTTACAGAGGAGGAATTAAAAGGCACATCTATGCTAGAACTAAACGATGTAAATGTAGAAGGAATTCTTACCAAAGATGGCATCGATGGATATATATTAGATTGTAAGGTAACAGGAATGATGATATTACCTTGCGCGATTACTTTAAAACCAGTTGATTATCCTTTTTTTGTAGATATTCAAGGAAATATTGCGGAAATGTTGGAAGAATTAGGCGAAATTGATAAAAAAATGGAAAATACTATTGATATTTTTCCAATTATATGGGAAAATATTTTGGTAGAAATTCCTTCGCGTGTTATAAGTGGAGATACCGAAAACCTTTCTTTAGAGGGAAATGGTTGGAAACTTTGCACAGAGGAACAAAATGAACAAATAAATCCTGAGCTACAAAAATTAAGAGATTTGTTGAAATGAAAAGAGAGGTGTAAATTGAATATGAAATTAGAATTACAATTGTTTGCAGTACCTTTTAGAAGAGTGAGTAAAACAAGAGGTAGAAAACGTCGTACACATTATAAAATAAGCGAAAATGCGACAGTAACATGCCCAAAATGTGGAGCTGCAGTTAGAGGACATAGAGTATGCGCTAATTGTGGAACATATAAAGGAAAAGAAGTTGTAAAAGAAAAAGAAGTAACTGAATAGTTACTTTTTAAATAACAACATTCCAAATGGATAGTTGTTTTTTTTTTAAGAAATGGTTATAATGATACTAAGGATGTGACGATATGAAAAAAAGCGGCTTTACCTTAGTAGAAATGGTTGCAGTAATATTGATTATGGCATTATTAACTATAATTGTTTTACCAACAATTATTAATCAAATCCGTTCTCAAAAAGAGAATATTAGTGAAACGGCAATGCAATTGATATCGAATGCAACAGAGCTTTATTTGAGTGAAAAGTCAAATGAGTATGCAATGTATTTTGGGGATACATACTGTATTCCACTTGAAACTCTTGTAAATGATGATAAGTTGAAAAAACCTGTGAAAGATCTTTCTACAGGAAAAGAAATCCCCTTAAATCAAATTGTAAAAATAGAAGTGAATGAATATGGTAATGGAGAATATAGCATAGTAGATGCGAATCAATGTGAAACTGTATTACTACTTGCCCCAAAGTTTGAAGAAAAAAATATTGAAAATGATCATATAGTATTAAATTATAAATTAGATAATGAAATTTCTATAAATGAAATAAAATGCTATTACGGAACGACAAGTAATGAAATAAATAATTTAGGAAGTAGTGAAAATAATAGTTGTGTCTATCCGAGTGAAGCTACATATGCAAAAGTATGTGCGGTAAATAGTAAGGGAACAGAAAGGTGCTCAGCTGTTAAACAATTGATAGAAACTGAAGTAGTCTCAGCTAAGATATACGGAGTGAAAAGAGCAATAGAAACAGAATCAAGTGCATGGGAACGAACTGATGATGCAGTAGGGTTAGTAGCAAATGCGCAAGTAGGAACAACTGAAGTACAAAATGATTTTGATCGTATCTATCCATGGAGTGATATCAAATCCTATAATTACAATACAGATACGAAAACAATTACTGCATGGTATGGAGAGGATAACTTCAAATTTGATGGAAGTAATGGAGAAGTATTAACCTATATACCAGAGTTTTATTATAAAAGAGTGCAAGAGAATGGATATGAATATATAGCAATTACCAAAGACTACCAAGAAGGATACAGTAAAAGCGAAGCATTTAGTGTAGGAAGATATACAATGTCAGGAGATACAACTAGAGTACATAGTAGGAGTGGATATACACCACTTGTTAATCATACCATTACCGAATTTAGAACATATGCAACTAACTTAGGAAGTGAATTTAGTCAACTAGATTATCATTATTTCATCTTACAGTTATTATATTTAGTAGAATATGCCGATTATAATAGTCAAGCTAAATTAGGGGCAGGATATACTGTTGGACCTGATTTATCCGCAATCACAAGTGGAGGATGTGATATCTTAGGAATGCATTCAGGAAGTGTTGATGGAACAGACAATAGTTCAATGATTTATAGAGGGATAGAAGATATCTTCGGGAATATTTGGCAATTTGTTGATGGAATCAATATCAAGGACCGCCAAGTCTATATTTGTTATGATAAAACACAATATGAAACAGAAAAATATGATGGTTGTTACAGGACTATCGGGTATATTAATTCAAGTTCAAATGAAGTATATATATCCAAACTAGGATATGATTCTAACAATGTGTTAATCTCATTACCAATTGAAACAAATGGAAGTGAAAGTACACATATGGCAGATTGCTATTGGTCTAATTCTGGGAATCATCCAGCCCTTGTCGGTGGTAGCCGTAATTATGCATTAAAAGCTGGTTTATGGAGTTGGGATTTCAATGCTAGTATGTCTTGGGCATGGATTCATATTGGATCTCGCCTTCTTAAAATCAACTAAATATTAGGAAAAAGCAAAATAAGTAACCTGTTATGGTTACTTATTTGTGTATCTCATACTCTCATTGGATATATGAAAAATTATACCGGTCATAATCATATAGCTAAGTAAACTAGATCCTCCATAACTGATATAAGGAAGAGTAATTCCTGTAATTGGCATGATTCCATAAGTCATTCCTATATTTTGAAACTGTTGGAAGATTAACATACCGACAATTCCTCCAATAATATATTTGTCAATGTCATGGCTTGTTTTCATAGCAGTTATGATTAAACGAATATCAAAAAAAACAATTAGAGCCAATAACAAGAAAGAACCAATGAATCCAAAATTACTTGCGAAAACGGCAAAAATAAAATCAGTTTGTGGCTCTGGAAAATAAATTGGGGTATGATGAAAACCATGTCCAAATAATCCCCCAGATCCAATTGCGGTCATGCCATACTGTAATTGAAACCCAGATCCACTTGACCAATCCAGTAACCGATCAACTCGTAAAAAGAAACTCGTCCCAAAAATTTGAATAAAAAGTTCTTGACTGCAAAAATAAATAATTAATACACTTCCAATCGCAAGTCCCAAAATTGTAAATAACATAATGAACCATCGATAACGGATTCCGGAAATAAATAACATACAAATGGTAATCAATAAATAAATAAGTACAACTCCAGTATCTGGTTGTAAAAAAGTTAAAATACTTGGAATTGCTACGATAAGGATAACTTTTAAGAGAAATATAAACTCTTCCAAGACTGTAGGAGATGTATATTTCTTATGAAATTCTTGAATCAATTTGGCTATCAACAAAATTAAGATAATTTTCATAAATTCACTAGGTTGGATAGTACCAATTCCAGGAATAGAATACCAACATTTTGCCTCATTAATTTCTTTTCCGAAGAAAAATAGACCAACTAGCGATAGATTTCCAAGCACATAGAGAATCCAAGCATTTTTTAGCATAAAATCATTTCCAATCACTAAAATTCCGTATGCAAGTAAAAATCCAACTAAGTACCAGAGAAATTGTTTCAGTGCTAAATCTTGCATCGTACTTGGTAGTAATGTCTGTGCACTATAGATAGTTATAATACTGATAATTGCAAATAAAACTATTGGAATAAGTAAATATTTGTCTACACGATACTTAGATATTTTTAACATATCTCTTCACCTATTTTTATCTTACAGGAAAACAAAATAAACTACAAATGAATTCGGTTCATTCGACAAAATTAGAAAAAGATATTAAAATTGGGAAAAATATAGTATAATAAATATAGGTGATGAAATAAATGAATTTACAATATTTAATTATAATTATAGTTTTAGTCCTTATTGCATTTGCAGTATCAAAAGCAATGAAAAAAGATATTAAAATCGAAATGAATAAATTGGTTGCAAGCTTAGGTGGGAAAGACAATATCGTAAGTTATGAAGTCAATAAGTCTAGATTTGTTGTAACCCTTAAAAATGTAGAATTAGTCAATAAAGAGGCAATCCAGAAAATGGGTGCGAAAGGAATTGTCGAAATTGATAACCAACTGAAAATTATATTAGGGGATGAGGCACGACAACTTAAAAAACAGATTGATGAATTGAGACGGTAAAAAAATGCCGTTTTTTTCTTATAATCTATAGAAAATTCATATTTCGACAAGATTCGACAATCAAAAAATGTACAATTTTGTCGAGGTGAGATAATGGATTTATTTGAAACGATTATGATTAACGTTATTTTTATCATTTTTCCACTTGTATTCTGTTTGTTATATCAATCTTATAATCAAACATTAAATAAGGAAAAAAGTGATTTATTTTTAGATTTTGCTTTAATCAGTTCATTTTATTTAATATTAAGATTTGGATTAAAAATGTCAATTCAGTCCCCAATCTTATTATTCAATATTCCACTTGTACTTGCATACTTAAAAAATCGAAAAGTAAATATTATTTTATTATCAATATGCATTATTTTCTATTATAGTTATTACTTCAAAATTCCATTGTCATTTTTAGTCATAGAATATATGATTTATTATGTAATTTATCAGTTATGGAATAAGAAAAAATGGCATATTTCTATCTTTATCAATTTACTATTGATAGGAAAATGTATAGGAATTGCAATTGCCGTATTATGTTTGTCCACATCAATGAGCCTACATATTTTAGATTACCTTATCATAAATTTCTCCTTTGTTATCATCACCAAATTTACTATTTATTTGTTTGAACGTGTAGAAGATGTACTATCTCTTCATCTCAAACTAAAGGAATTTGAAAAAGAAAAGACATTAAGAGAATCTTTATTCAAAATAACGCATGAAATCAAAAATCCCATTGCTGTTTGTAAAGGATATTTAGATATGTTTGATGTCAACAATATAGAACACAGTCGGAAATATATTCCTATATTAAAAGATGAGATTGCAAGAGTTTTAATCTTATTAGAAGATTTTTTATCCATTAATAAAATCAAAATTGAAAAGGAAATTATGGATGTCAACTTATTGTTAGAAAGCATTTATCAGAATTTTGTTCCAATCTTAGAAGATCGCAATATAGAAGCAACATTTGATGTTCGCGAAGATGAACTTTTTATGATAGGAGATTATAATCGTTTATCACAAGTACTTATTAATATCATTAAAAATAGCATAGAAGCAATTCCAAACCAGAAAAAGGGATATTTAAAAGTTTCATTAGAAGAAAGTCATAACAACTTAAAAATTATAATTGAGGATAATGGAAAAGGAATGACTAAAGACGAACTTTCCAAAGTCAAGGAACCATTTTTTACAACAAAAGAAAAAGGAACAGGTTTAGGCATCTATCTTTGCAATGAAATTATAAAAGAACATGGCGGTACAATAGAGTATTTATCCGAAGTAGAAAAGGGAACCACTGTAATCCTATCTTTCCCAAGAAAACAAACCGAATTTGAATCATTTTAAAAGAAAATGGAAACATATAATATCGATTGACAAATTCCTTTTTTTTTGAGAGAATAGGTATATAAGAATTGAGGTGGTTTATATGTATCAAGAAAGAATTTTACTAACAGGAAAAGATATTTTAGAAAAAGAGTTTAAAATAGATACAAGAGGATATCGACCACAAGAAGTAGATAAATTTTTAGATGTCATTATACGTGATTATGAAGAATTTATGGCCATCATAAAGGAAATTGAAAGTGAAAAGAAAGAATTAATTGAAGACAATATTAAATTGAAACAAGAAATTCGAAATTTAAGAACCAAACTACAAGTGCTTTCTGAAGAATCTGGTGGAGAAGTATCAAATGCAGACCTTCTAAGAAGACTTTCAAATTTGGAAAAAATTATCTACGGAAAAGAATAATATTTTGACAAACGCTGCATTCATAGTAATGTAGAGGAAAGTCCATGCTCGCACAATCTGTGATGATTGTAGTGTTCGTGTAGGGGGAAGACATAACCCCTAGTAGAGAAATCTAACGGCTCTCGAAATAACCTAAGTCGATTGATATGGTTAGAATAGGTATAAAAGTGCCATAGTGACGAAGAAATCAGAAATGATGGAAATGGAACGCGGTAAACCCCACGAGCGAGAAACCCAAATTTTGGTAGGGGAGCCTGATAAAAGAGAACTGAATCTTTTATGGGATTGATGATTCAATAGATAAATGTTTGTCGCCTAGTAATAGGAACAGAACATGGCTTATAAAATATTATTTTTTTTGAATTTAGAAAGTTGGTGAATACTTGGAAGAAATCGGAATTGCTTTAAAAGAAGCAAGAGAGAATATTGGCCTTTCGATTGAAGAAGCGGCTAGTGATCTTAAGGTAAAACCAAGTCAAATCGAAAGTATAGAAGAAGGCAATAAAGAACAATTTAAAGATGTCTTTGCACTTAAATATTTTATTCGTGATTATGCAAAATATTTGGGACTTAATTATGAAGATATCATTGACGAATTTAACGAGTATTTATTTGATTATACCTCAAAGATATCTTTAGATGATATCAAAAGAGCGAAAAAACAAATCGAAAAAAAAGAAGAAAAACAAGATCGAATTGCTTCCCCATACACCATAGAAAGAGAACGTAAATGGAGTATTCCGCCTTTTATGATTTACTCAGTTATGATTGTTGCGATTGCTTGTGCTATATGGTATATCGTTTCTTTATTCCACACGGAAAAACCAGATGAGCAAGAAAATCTTGTTTCCTATGTAGAAATGAATCGAGGCGTTACATTATGAATTTACCAAATAAAATAACCATAAGTCGGATTATTTTATCCTTATTAATTGTTACAATTCTACTTTTTCCATTAGATGCATCAGGACTTGCTTTACCAAAATTGTTTATCAATGAATCAATTGTAGTGGATTTAAAATATATCCTATCTGGTTTCTTATTTATTATTGCGGCCATTACAGACTATTTAGATGGCTATATTGCCCGTAAAAAACATATGGTTACTGACTTTGGAAAGATGATAGATGCGATTGCAGACAAAATTCTTGTAAATTCTGTTTTAGTGATTTTATCTGCTAATGGATTTATTTCCCCTATTATTCCAGTAGTCATTATTATTCGTGATAGTGCAGTCAATTCCATCAAAATGGTTGTAGGGAATAAAGGAAAGGTAGTAGCGGCAATTAAATCAGGCAAGATAAAAACAGCCTGTTTAATGACAGGAATTGTACTTACTTTATTTTATAATCTACCATTTGAGTTATGGAATTTTAAGGTATCAGATGCCTTACTAATTGTTGCGGCGGTCCTATCTGTAGTTTCCGCAATACAATATTACTATATGAATCGTGAATTATTATTTAATGAAAAAAAAGAAATTCTAGAAAACTAGGATTTTTTTGTTTCAAAATGAAAAAATTTGTATTACAAAAAGGATTTTTTTGACTTAAAACCGATGCAAAAGTAATCAAACAAATGTTCGCAAAAAGTATTGACAAGTGTTTTTTTGTATTATATAATGGTCATGTAAACATTAAGGAGGAAATAAAATGGTGAAATCATCAGGAGATAAAACATTAGATCAAGTACTAGCAAATATAGAAAAACAATTTGGAAAGGGTTCTGTCATGAAATTAGGTGATAATGAACATAGAGAGATAGATGTAATTCCAAGTGGTTCCCTATCATTAGATATCTGTTTAGGTATTGGAGGTTATCCAAAAGGACGTATTGTAGAAATCTATGGACCAGAATCAAGTGGTAAAACTACATTTGCATTACATGCGATTGCAGAGGCACAAAAATTAGGAGGAAGAGCAGCTTTTATCGATGCAGAGCATTCCTTGGATCCACAGTATGCGTCTAAGTTAGGTGTTAATATCAATGAATTATTATTATCACAACCCGATAATGGGGAACAGGCACTTGAAATTTGCGAAGCCTTGGTGCGTAGTGGAGCAATTAGCATTATTGTAATTGATTCTGTAGCGGCTTTAGTACCACAAGCGGAAATAGAAGGCGAAATGGGAGATAGTCATGTTGGGTTACAAGCAAGACTCATGAGTCAGGCTTTACGTAAGTTATCTGGTGTAATTAATAAGACGAACACGATTTGTATTTTTATCAATCAATTACGTGAAAAGGTAGGGGTTATGTTTGGAAATCCAGAAACAACTCCAGGGGGACGTGCACTTAAGTTTTATGCTTCTGTTCGTTTGGAAATTAGAAGATCAGAACAAATTAAAGATGGAACAGATATTATTGGAAATAAAACTAGTATTAAAGTTGTTAAAAATAAAATGGCTCCTCCATTTAAGAGTTGTGTCGTTGATATTATGTATGGTGAAGGGGTTTCTTATGAAGGAGAAATTGTAGACCTTGCAAGCGACGCCAATATCTTAGAAAAAAGTGGCTCTTGGTATGCCTATAAAGGTGAAAAACTAGGTCAAGGAAAAGAGAATGTAAAAGAAATTCTAAAATCAAATACAAAATTAAAAGCAGAATTAGAAAAACAAGTACGTGAGTATTATGAAATTTCAAATAAAAAACAACCTGCAGATAAGGTAGAAAAAGTAGAAGAAGCGTAAAAAAAATACGTTTTTTTCTTTCAATTAATTGTGTGAGAAAAATATGTATGCTAAAATAATACATAGAAATAAATCATAGGGAGTGAAATAATGAGAAGAAGAGGATTTACGTTAATTGAGTTACTAGCGGTAATTGTGATACTCGCAATTATTGCACTAATCGCAACGCCAATGATAATGGATGTGATAGAAAAGAGTAGAAGAGGAGCAGCCATTGAATCAGTAAATGGAATACTAGATGCGGCAGAAAAGTATCAAATGGATCAATCTCTTGATCGAGAAGAAATCCAAACGAATATTGATCTAACTGGTGATACTTTAACCTATAAGGGATCAAAGCCAGAAAGTGGAACACTCATTATAGGAGAAAAAGGAAGAATGAGTATTATAGCGAAATATGGAAAGTACTGTATCGAAAAGAAATTTGAGGATAATAGTCCAAAAGTGGTTGAAAGAGACCCATGTACAATGGAAGATGAGGTAGAACAAGCAAAAATATATGGAATTAAAAGATTACTAACAACCGAATCAAGTGCATGGGAAAGAACTGATGATGCGGTAGGATTAGTCGCAAATGCCCAAATCGGAACAACTTCTGTACAAAATGATTTCGATCGTATTTATCCATGGAGTGATATTAAATCCTATAATTACAATACAGATACGAAAACAATCACTGCATGGTATGGAGATGAAAAATTTAAGTTTGATGGAAGTAATGGGGAAGTATTAACGTATATACCAGAGTTTTACTATAGAAGATATCAAGATGGAGAGAATGAATATATATCCATATCAAAGGAGTATCAAGAAGGATACAGTAAAAGTGAAGCATTTAGTATAGGAAGATATACAATGTCAGGAAGTGAAAATGATGTACATAGTAGAAGTGGATATACGCCATTTACAAATAAGACGATATCAGATTATAGAATATATGCCACTAACTTAGGAAGTGAATTTAGTCAATTAGATTATCATTATTTCATTTTACAATTATTGTATCTTGTAGAATATGCAGACTATAATAGCCAAGCTAAATTAGGAGCAGGATATACCAATGCATCACATACCGGACCAATCGCAAGTGGAGGATGTGACATCTTAGGAATGCATTCAGGAAGTGTAGATGGAACAGACAATAGCTCAGTTATTTATAGAGGAATCGAAGATATATTTGGGAATATAGGACAATTTGTCGATGGAATTAATATCAAAGATAATCAAGCCTATATTTGTTATAATCAAAATCAATATATTTCAGATGCATTTGATGGATGTTATCAGTCTATAGGATATGTGAATGCAAATAGTAGGGGGTATACCTCTAAATTGGGATGTGATTTAAGTCATCCATTGATATCATTGCCAATTGAGACTTTAGGTGTTGAGAGTACGCATATAACAGACTATTATTATCAGAATCCTCAGAATAGAATAGTTATTGTTGGTGCTACATATAATGATGGTGCTAGAGCTGGCCTATGGGGATGGAATATGAACAATGCTCAGTCCTATAAGTGGGCTGGTATTGGATCACGTCTTCTTAAAAATAATTAATATATAGAAAATCATTATAAGTTTTATTGGAATTGGATAGAATAGGTCCAATTCTTTTTGAATCCTATATAGGTGTACAAAACTTCTTGACTTCTTGCTAGATATTCTTTAAAATAAAAGTAGGTGAAATAATCATTTTGCTTAATAAATTTAATATACATGAGAATGGAGGAATATGTATGAATCAAGTGATTCTCTCCATTTTACTCGTCTTAATAGGACTTTTTGTTGGAATTATAACGATGTTCTTAATGAACTATTTCAAAGGAAACAGAGCCGCTGTAAAAGCGGAAAAATTAATTGAAAATGCAAAAAAAGAAGCAGATAAAATCAAAAGAGACAGCATCTTAGAAGCAAAAGAAGAAGCGCATAAATTAAAAGTAGAGTTTGAAAAAGAAGTAAAAGAAAAGAAAGTTGAAATAAAAGAATCAGAGAATCGTTTGTTGCAACGTGAGGGTAATATGGATCGTAGAGATCAAACCTTACAAAATCGTGAGCAAATGTTAGAAGAAAAAGAAAATAATTTAATTAACAAACAAAAAGATATCCAAAAGGAACAAGTAAAAGTAGAGGAACTCAAAAAACAGCAAATCGTTTTATTGGAAAGTATTGCTGGATATTCAAAAGAAGAGGCCAAGGATTTAGTTCTGAAAAAAGTAGAAGAAATGATGAGCTTAGAAATAGCGGCTTATATCAAAGACCGTGAATCAGAGGCCAAATTAGAAGCAGATAAAAAGGCAAAATCCATGTTGGTTAGTTGTATGCAAAAATATGCAGGAGATGTTGCTAACGAGCAAACAGTAACTGTAGTAACATTACCAAACGATGAAATGAAGGGTAGAATCATTGGGCGTGAAGGTCGTAATATTCGTACCATTGAAGCTGTTACAGGTGTAGATTTAATTATTGATGATACACCAGAGGCAATTGTATTATCAAGTTTTGATCCGCTTAGAAGAGAGATTGCTCGCGTAACGATTGAAACATTAATCAAAGATGGAAGAATTCATCCAACTAGAATTGAAGAAATTTATGATAAAGTATCCAAAGAAATGAATGTAAAAATTCGCGAAATTGGGGAAGCTGCAATATTTGAACTTGGAATTACCAAAATGGATCCAGAATTGGTAGAATTAATTGGTAAATTACATTTCCGTACGAGTTATGGACAAAATGCTTTACAACATTCGATTGAGGTTGCAAATCTTTCAGGCTTGTTGGCATCTGAAATGGGTGAAAACGTTGCATTAGCAAAGCGATCAGGCTTACTACATGATATTGGAAAAGCAATTGACCACGAAGTTGAAGGAAGTCATGTTACACTAGGTAGTGAAATTGCAAACAAATTTAAAGAAAATGCTACTGTAATCAATGCCATCGAATCCCATCATGGTGATACAGAAGCAACAAGTGTAATCTCTGTATTAGTAGCAATCGCAGATACATTATCTGCATCTAGACCTGGTGCAAGAAATGATTCACTTGAAAATTATATCAAACGTTTACAAGACCTAGAAAATATCGCAAATAGTATGGATGGTGTTGAAAAAACATTTGCAGTACAAGCAGGGCGTGAAATTCGTGTTATTGTAAAACCAGAAGAAATTGATGACTTGGGAAGCTATAAAGTAGCACGTGATATCAAAACAAGAATTGAAAATGAATTGCAGTATCCGGGAACTATCAAAGTAACAGTAATTCGTGAAACAAGAGCAACAGAAGAAGCAAAATAGCTTCTTTTTTCGTGACAAGATTGTAATTTATTTTTTCATAATTTGTGGTATACTAAAAAAGAGGTGGGAATATGAAAGGAAAATGGAACTCTGATGCGAAACTAGGGCTTACAGAAGACCAAGTAAACACTAGGTTCGCAGATAATTTAGTCAACCATGACACTACTATTCCCACAAAAACAATTGGACAGATTATATGGAGTAATCTAATTACACCATTTAATCTTCTTAACCTATGCCTCGCAGTTGCCGTATTTTTTACTGGGTCATTTAAAAATTTATTATTTATGGGAGTTGTCATTTCCAATAGTGTCATTAGTATCATTCAAGAAATCCGCTCCAAAAAGATTATTGATAGATTATCCGTATTAGCAAGTAAAAAAGTCACTGTAATTCGTGGAGGGCTAAAACAACATATTGGAATTGACGAAATTGTGTTGGATGATGTTATTGTCTATGAAATTGGAAATCAGGTCATTACAGATTCCATTATTTTAGAGGGAGAATGTGAGGTTAGTGAAGCCTTTATTACAGGAGAAAGTGATGCGATTGAGAAAAAAAAGGGAGATAGAATTCTTTCGAGCAGTTTTATCATGAGTGGAAAATGTACCATACAAGTAGAGCATATTGGCTTAGATAATTATGCTGCAAAAATCACACATGATGCCAAATATATGAACAAATCCCATTCTGAAATTATGAGTGTAATCAACAAGATTGTGAAACTCATTTCATTTATTATAGTACCAGTTGGATGTCTACTTTTTTATAGACAGATTTCAATTTCTGGCAATACCATCAAAGAAGCAATTATCCATACGATTGCAGCTTTAGTGGTAATGATTCCAGAAGGACTTGTACTGTTAACCAGTATGGTATTTGCTGTTAGTATTATTCGGCTTGCCAAATATAAAGTTTTAGTACAAGAACTCTACTCTATGGAAATGTTGGCTCGTACAGACGTGATTTGCCTAGATAAAACCGGTACCCTTACAGAAGGCACTATGGAAGTAGTGGATTTATTACCTTACAACCATCATGAAAGCAAACAAATTGAGGCTATTTTAGCAGACTTTACACAAAATATTACTGACCATAATGCTACCATAGAAGCCATCAGGAACCAATATAACCAAGGAAATGCTTGGAAGAGTGATTATTTTATTCCCTTTTCATCCAAGCGAAAATGGTCAGCAGTACATTTTGAAAATGAAGGAAGCTATATTCTAGGAGCTCCTGAATTTATATTAAAAAACATAGAACCTAGTCTAAAAGAAAAAATTAATTTTTATAGTGAAGAGCATCGTGTGGTTGGACTATTTTATAGTAAACAAAAAATTTCAAAAGATACGTTACCGAAAAAACTGGAGTTAATTGCGCTTCTATTTATTAAAGATAAAATACGAAAAGAGGCGAAGCAAACATTAGAGTATTTTAAAAAACAGGGAGTCCAAATAAAAATCATATCAGGAGATCACGTAAAAACAGTTTCGAATATTGCTGCATCCTTACAAATAGACGATTATGATAAAGCAATCAATGTAAGTGAATTATCAGATAAAGCATTAGAGGAAGCAGCAAGTCAGTATACCATCTTTGGACGTGTATCCCCTGAACAAAAAAAGAAATTAATTTTGGCCCTCAAAAAGCAAGAACATACGGTTGCAATGATCGGAGATGGCATCAATGATATCTTAGCTTTAAAAGAAGCAGATTGTAGTGTTGCGATTGCTTCAGGCAGCGATGGCGCAAGAAATGTCGCAAAACTTGTCCTATTAGATTCTAATTTTGATGCGATGCCAAAAGTAGTGGAAGAAGGCAGAAGATCAATCAACAATATTGAACGCTCTTCGTCATTATTTTTAACAAAGACAATCTATGCCACTTTAATGGCAATTCTATTCTTATTTATTCATATGCCATACCCATTTGAGCCAATTCAGTTAACCCTAATCAGCGTAGCTACAATTGGAATTCCTTCTTTTGTATTGGCACTAGAACCCAATTATGAACGAATCAAAGGTAAGTTTTTTGAGAATATATTAAAAAATTCTGTTCCAACTGCTTTAACCGTTATTTTTCATATTTTGATCTTAAGCCTATTATCCCATTTTCAGATATTTTCATTGGAACAAATTTCTAGTCTTGCCGTTTTACTCACCGCTTTTACAGGAATACTACTATTATATAAACTTTGTATCCCATTTGATTGGATGAGAAGAACTTTGTGGTTTGGAATGATTGTGTTATTTGGAGTTCAATTTTGCTTTTTAAAAGAATTTTATTCCATAACATCTTTTTCTCTTACCATGATGGGTACTGCATCTATCTTAATGGGAGTTGGTATTCTTGTTTTTATCCTATTAGAAAGATGGATATCAAAACAGTTGGTACATTCTAAGTGGATTAGAAAGATGATTAAGGTTGACTAAATATTAGTGGATGCAAAAAGTATATAAAAATGGAAAATTTTTGCAATGACTATGCAAAAAGTTGACTTTGTAATAAAAATTGTTTAAAATATCGTTAGGTGATAGAGATGATACAAAGGGAGACATACCTTGAACAATTAAAACATTTTAAAGATAAAGATTTGATCAAGGTAATAACAGGAGTTAGAAGATGTGGAAAATCTACATTATTTGATTTATATATTGAATATCTACTCAGTATTGGAATTAGTGAAAAGCAAATTATTCATTTAAACCTAGAGGATCCTATTTATAATGAAATTGATAATTATATGAAATTATACAATTTTATATTAGATAAAACAGATTCAAAAACAAAAAATTATGTTTTTATCGATGAAGTTCAAGTAATCAATAATTTTCAAAAAGCGGTGGACGGATTATATATTAGAAAAAATATTGATATATATATTACTGGATCAAATGCTAATTTATTATCGGGAGAACTTGCAACACTATTATCCGGAAGATATATTGAAATTAAAATGTTACCACTGTCATTTAAGGAATTCGTGTCTGCGCATTCAGAAAATTCCAATATAGATAGATTGTTTCAAAGTTATATTTCGATGGGTTCCTTTCCATATACACTGAATTTAGAACAAGTAGAAGATATTGATGTATACATTAAGGGAATTTATGATTCTATTATTTTAAAGGACATTATAAGTCGAAAAAAATTCCCAGATCAAATGATGTTACAAAGTGTAGTTCACTTTATGCTAGATAATATAGGAAATCTGACATCTACCAATAAAATAGCAAATACAATGACTTCAAATGGTAGAGCAATTAGTGTACATACAGTTGAGAGCTATATTACGGCTTTGTTAGAATCATTTATTTTCTACAAAATAGGTAGATATGACATAAAGGGAAAGCAATATTTGAAAACAGGAGATAAATATTATGTGGCAGATTTAGGCCTACGTTACTTTTTACTTGGAAGGAAAAATGGTGATGAGGGTCATATTTTAGAAAATGTAGTTTATTTGGAACTTTTAAGAAGGGGATATGAAGTGTATATAGGAAAGTTTGATGAATATGAAGTAGATTTTGTTGCAATTAATAGTAAAGGAATTGAGTATTATCAAGTAAGTGAAACCGTAAAGGATAAAGCTACATTGGAAAGAGAATTGAAATCACTTGATAGTATTCGTGATCATAATCAAAAATATTTATTAGTAGGAGATATTGATCCTATAACATCTTATAACGGTATTAAAAAAATCAATGTGTTAGATTGGTTATTGGAAAAATAGTTCTATAATTTTTCCATCACATATAAAAACAGTTCCATCCGAACTGTTTTTTGTATGTTAACGATAATATGGTCCATAATATGGATATGGATAATAATTGTTGTAGTAAGGTCTAGGATAGAAAGCAGGTGCAAGTAAGCCACCAGTAATACCACCTAAAACAAATGGTCCTAAAAAACCTCCTCCAATAATACGATCATCATTGGATGAAACCATTTGCCCATTTGCGTAGGGACCTACAGTATTAGAAGTCATTACTGGATTACTAGAATAGGAATTATTAGAAGCTTGTGGAAAACTAGGCATAGTTCCATAATTAGAATACATAGTATTCCTCCTTTCATAATATAGTATGAAAAGGATAGAAAAGAGTGAAAAAATGGACGAAAGATTACAGAAATTAAGTAAAACAATTGTGAATTATTCCTTAAAAATAAAAGAAAATGACCGTGTACTGATTACATCGCAAACAGATCAGCCTAAGGAATTTATCAAATATTTGATTCGTGAGATTACAGCACAAAAAGGAATCCCTTTTGTGAGAATTGTAGAGCCTGAAATTCATGCCTTATTACAAGAATTTACAACCGAGAAGCGCATTGAAGAACTGAAAAAAAGAAGTGAATTTGATGTAGAAAATATAGATTGTTTTATCAATATTCACTATACAACTAATGACTTTGAAAATAGTAAAATGGATCCTAAAATGAGAAGATCTTTAGGAGAAGCTACTAAGGAAAGTGACTCTATTAGAATTAATGAAAGAAGATGGGTGCTTCTCAATTATCCTTCTAGATTGGATGCCTATAAAGCAGGAATGTCAACCGATGATTTTTATAATTATGCAATCGATGTGATGAATGTGGATTATGAAAAGATGTACCATGATATCAAACCATTAGAAGAATTAATGCGAAAGACTAACCAAGTTCGTATCCTAGGACCGAATACTGATATTACTTTTTCTATCAAAGGAATGAATGTGGTTCCTTGCTGTGGGGAAAGTAATATTCCGGATGGAGAAATCTTTACAGCGCCAATCAAAGATAGTGTGAATGGAGTAATTACCTATAATACACCTAGTCCATATCATGGAGAAGTATACAGAAATGTTTCTTTAAAATTTAAGGATGGAAAAATCATAGAAGCGAAATGTGATGGCAATCAAGAAAAACTAGAGGAGATTTTTGATACAGATGAAGGTGCAAGATATGTAGGAGAATTTTCATTTGGACTTAATCCAAAAATAGCAAATCCGATGGGTGATATTTTATTTGATGAAAAAATTATAGGTAGTATTCATTTCACACCTGGTCAAGCATACGATGATGCATTCAATGGAAATAATTCAGCAATTCATTGGGATATGGTCCTAATTCAAAGAAAAGAGTATGGCGGAGGAGAAATTTATTTTGATCATAAATTAATTCGAAAAGATGGACTTTTTGTACTACCGGAATTATTACATCTAAATTACGATTTAAAGTAGAAAGTTTTCCCACTTTTTTCATATACTTGATTAAGGTGAGTTCATGAAAAAAATATTGGAAGGAATTGGTCTTTTATCCCTTGTTTGTTTGAGTTTTTTATATACTGAAAAAACAGTCAATGTAGTAAAAGAATATGACGAAATTATGATTGCGATTAAAAGTGAAAATGAAAATTATAAAATAGAAGCCAAAGACGCAACCGTTTTGAATGATACAATTATTCCAGGAATTAAAGGAAAAGAAGTAAACATAAACGAAAGTTACAACAAGATGAAACGTTATGGAAAATTCAACAACAATCTTCTTATATATAAAGAAACTACTCCTACAGTGAGTATTGATAATCATTTTGATAAATATATTATAAGTGGAAATGCCGAAAAAAATATGATAAGTCTTATCTTTTTGGTAGAAGAAAATGATACGATTGATACAATACTTAAAATGTTAGATGAAAAAAACATAAAAGGCAATTTTTTCGTTGATGGAAAATGGTTAGAGAAAAATAATGATACTTTAGTCCATTTAATTGAACAAGGACACAACATTGGAAATTTAAGTTATAATAGAGATTATAGTGATAGTTCTTATGCATGGATGGATACATTTATTAAAAAAGTAGGAAAACAAAAAGTAGGATATTGTTATAATGAAGTGGCCGATTTAACAACTCTGAAATTGTGTTCTTTATCTAAAAATTATACCATTCGACCTACCATTGTTGTGAAAAATTATCCACTCAAAGAAATCAAAGAACAAGTATCTGCAGGAAGTCTTATCTCTATGCCAATCAATAAAAAAGTGGAAAAAGAATTACCCACGATTATCTCTTATATCACAAGTAAAGGCTATACAATTGAAAATTTACAAAATCATTTGAGTGAATCTACGTAGAAAAAAGTTGAGAAAAACTTATGGTATTTCTATCATAAATAATGTTCTATAGAAAATGCTAAATCAAAATAAGTTAGTGATTGACTTTATGATCGGAAACCTATATAATTATAATAGCGTGAGGATATTCACGCTAGGTACTCTTACGGAATAGAGTGTGAGAGTATCCAACCAAAACCCCCTGAAGGAGCACGATACAATGTGCTCCACTTTTTTTGCCCTTTATTTATAAGAATTTGTAAGATTTAAAGATTTTCAAAATCGTGTTTAGGTGCTATTTAGGTGCTAAAATACATAAAAAAAGAATGGTAAGCCCATGAGAGCCTACCATTTTTTCAATATTTATAAAGACATTTCAATATCTTCTTTTGTATCCTCTATATCACATTGTAAAGAATCATCAATATAGTTTTGTTCTTCAATAGAATTTATTTCTTGTAGAGTGCTTTTATTGATGAGTTTTACTATATCTTCAAGTTTATTTTGATACATGTGTGAATAAGTGTTTAATGTTTCATCAATTTTAGTATGACCTAGATATTTTGCTACTAGAGTGATACTAGCACCATAGTTGATTAAAAATGAGGCACAGGAATGCCTAAAATCGTGTACTCGAATTTGTTTAACCTCAGCAAGTTTACAATTTTTATTTTTTCTAGTTCTAATAGCATCTTTAGGAATAGGCAATTCATTTCCAAAAACAAACCACTCTTGGTTAAAATTTTTAAACTCTTTTTGTTTATTATACAATTTTTTTAAGTCATATATTAGTAAGTCATTAATAGGTAAATCACGATTACTATTTTTTGTTTTTAAAGGGCTTATTTTGTAATTATCCATACTATAAATTGATGGTATTTGTTTATGAATTTTCATCATTTTATTATTAAAATCAATGTCTTTCCATTGTAACCCTCGTAATTCTCCTTTACGAAGTCCCATATAATATAGAGTTTCAAATAAAGGTTTAAATACTATATCATCCTCAACAGAAATAAATTTGTGAAATTCATCTATTGTAAAAAATTCCATTTCCTTTTTTAATTCATTTGGATCTGTAAAATTGGTCATTTTATTGTAAACAGGTGCAAAATTGAAATCGTACCATCTTGTACCAAAATTTAAAATTGCTTTTACAAATTTGAATAAATCATTTTTATAGGAAGTAGCAATAGGTAACTTATTTATTTCTTTTTTCCATAATTCAAAATGATTGATATTTAATTCTCTTAATTTGATTTTATCGAATAATTCTAAATATTTAATTCTATCACGATAAGTTTTTATGGTAGTTTCTCTAACCTTATCACTTTGATATTCATAAAAGGCGAGATATAAATCTTTAAAAGTCATATCTCTATGATTGATACTTTGGTCTATGGTTAATACAAATTGTCTTTCAGCCTCTTGAGCCTCTTTCTTCGTTAAAAATTTTTTTGAACGATACTTTTTATTGATTCCATCTAATCCTTTGTAATAGACTTGAAACATCCATTTGCGACCATCTTTAGTTTGTTCTTTTGGTTTTACTTGAAATACTGACATAGATATCACATCCTTTCTTTAAATTTATATTTCTACATTCCTATTTCATAATCATCTTTGTCTTTATCGTTATTTTTGTTATAGTAACCATAGTTAATGGCATCAGCAATATCTTCATAATCTTCTAAACGTTCTTTTGGCTTATCTCTACCTAAAACTTTGTCTATTGCCTTACACATTTTTTTAAATAGATTTTTCCACTTTTCAACTTCTTTTTCAAACTTGATTTTCATACTATCAACAGTATTATTCAAAATATCTACTAATTCGCTTAATCTACCAATTTCTTGTTTTTGTTCATTGATGGTAGTTTTTTGCTCCTTAATGATTTTATTTTTTTTGGTTAGTTCGCTATTATTTTTAAAATTCTTATTTTCCTTTGTTAATTTATCAATCATCAAGTCTTTGTTGTTATTATCAGTAGATAGAATAGTAACTTTATTTTCTAAACCTTTTGTATATTCTATGATTTTAGATACATCATCTTCTTTGTAACCACCAAGTTTTCTTTTTACAGGATTTAGTAAATCATTATCAACCCCTTTTTCTAGGTTTTTAATCCCATTTTTTGAGTTTTCAATTATTTGTAGGGTATTTTCCTTTTCTTGATTTAATTCTTCTAATTCAGCCTTTTTTTCGACTATATCATACTCTAATTTAGATTGATTTTGTTTATTTGCTCCAATGTCTCCTCGATAGAGATTAAAACCTTTTTCAGTTATAAATTTATTAAAGTCATTCTGCATTTGATGAAAAGATAATTTACCACTTTTTTGCTTCCAAAACTGATCGCAATTTAGAAATTTGCCTTTGACTTCCTCATAGACAATTTTACCTTTGCTATCACGAAGTAATTTGGGAACAATAGAAGTAGTACCATCTTTCTTTTTAACTTCATCTTTAACAACATTTCCATCTTTGTCTTTGACATAGCATTTTCTTTTAACCTTATCGACAATAGGTAGAAAATATGCTTGTAGATGAGGTGTATCTTCATCATAATGAATTTGAGCGAGAAGTATATTTTCTTCGCCCACATAATCTTTTAGAAACTCCATACAGGAGTCAAAAAAGAAAGATACAGCATTGGGTATATCTTCCTTTGATTTTATTTTGGGTATCATAACTGCTTGACCTTTTTTATCTCCTGTGTGATAAGTTCT
>CAMUMB010000018.1 GCA_947089915.1 uncultured Caryophanales bacterium
TTTTCTTTGTTTTCAATGATTTTTTTCTAAATCTCCACACTTTGGAAACACTATCCAATATCATAAAATATTTGACAAATAGAATATTTATGCATATAATGATATCAAAGCTTAGAACAAGAGGAGTATAATTGTGTTGCTTCAAGAGAGTCTGTGGTTGGTGAAAACAGATAGTGAAACAATTAGAAGGTAGCTTGGGAGCTGAATATTTGAACCTTTAGTAGAGTATTCCGTAGATATGCGTTAAATAAATGAGATAACTTATGTTATAAATTAAGGTGGTACCACGCGAGATCACGTCCTTAGCTTTGGATGTGATTTTTTTATTGGAGGTCTTAACATGATTCATAGAGGTAAGTTGTTTATTATTCCAGATGAAGAACAAATACTACAAGGTTTGTTTGAATATTCTGTAGAGCAAGGAAAAAGTCACACAAAAGGAATTCAAGTGTTTTCTGATATGTACCAACTGGGCTATCAATTTTCAGAAGAGGATTATCAAGAAGCACCTTGCTTGATTGCAAGTATGGGTCATATGGTTATGAAAACGGATGATGACACTTCTTTGGCTATTTTTTATCTTCCAGAAAGGATAACAGAACGGCAAAATAATTGGATTTATGAAAACCAACCTATGTTGAATACATATGTCCATGTAAATGCGTATTCTAAAAATGGAAACAAATGGGATGCTCTTCATGGAATGTATGAAATCAAATTAGAAGCCAATCGGAAGAATTGTGAAATAGAATCGATAAAAAATTAAATCCATAGTGGTAAACCCAAATTGAATGACCCATTGGTACGATCCATTCGAAACCATGAACTTTGTAAAGATATAGATATGTATTTTCAAAATGGATATTTTACAGATGAAGATTCTATTTTACGTTCTTTGGCATTTGTCTTTGATATCCATTTTGATTACACATTGAAGTATTTAAAAGAGAAACAAGTTATTCAAAATAAAATCAACTTATTAGAAATTTATTTTCCAGATAATCCAAAAGTTCAAGAAGTGAAACATATCATAATAGAATATATAGAAGAGAGGTTAAAATCATGTTAGAAACAAAATACAATCACAAAGAAGTAGAAAAAGATAAGTATAAATTATGGAAAGAAAAAGGTTACTTTGCATCCGGTAACACAAATAAACCACCTTACTGTATTGTGATACCACCTCCCAATGTAACAGGCAAACTACATTTGGGACATGCTTGGGATACTACTTTACAAGACATTTTAATTCGTTATAAACGAATGGATGGTTATGATACATTATGGTTGCCAGGAATGGATCATGCTGGAATTGCAACACAGGCGAAAGTAGATAAAAAATTAAAAGAACAAGGAATCAACCCAAGAGCAATGGACCGTGAAGCGTGGTTAAAGGTGGCTTGGGATTGGAAAAGGGAATATGCTGAAAATATCCATAACCAATGGGAAAAATTAGGTTTATCATTAGATTACTCCAAAGAACGTTTTACTTTGGATGATGGATTAAGTCAAGCAGTACGTAAAGTATTTGTAGATTTATATAATGAGGGTTTCATTTATAGAGGAGAACGCATTATTAACTGGGATCCAGAGGCAATGACCGCTCTATCCAATGAGGAAGTCATTTATAAAGAAGTAGAAGGAGCATTCTACCATTTAAAATATTTTCTGGAAGATAGTGATACGTATTTAGAAGTCGCAACCACGCGTCCAGAAACTTTATTTGGAGATACGGCAGTTGCGGTGAATCCAAATGATGAAAGATACAAAGATTATATTGGTAAAAATGTAATTTTGCCAATTGTAGGAAAAAAGATTCCAATTGTTGGAGATATGCATGCTGATCCAAAATTTGGAACAGGAGTTGTTAAGATAACACCTGCACATGATCCCAATGACTTTGAAGTAGGGCAACGTCATAATTTAGAGAGAATTGTTGTCATGAATCCAAATGGAACAATGAATGAATTTGCAGGTATCTATAAGGGTATGGATCGTTTTGAATGTCGTAAGAAAGTGGTAGAAGATTTAAAAGAACAAGGTATTTTGATTGATATCAAACCAATGGTCCATAGTGTAGGGCATAGTGAACGAACAGATGTCATGGTAGAACCTTATCTATCGAAACAATGGTTTGTGAAAATGAGACCTTTGGCGGATAGAGTACTTGAAAATCAAAAAAACAATGCTACCAAAGTTAATTTTGTTCCAGAACGTTTTGAAAAGGTAATGAATCACTGGATGGAAATTACATATGACTGGTGTATTTCAAGACAATTATGGTGGGGACATAGGATTCCTGCTTGGTATAAAGATGATGCAGTTTATGTTGGAATGGAAGCGCCAAAAGAAGAAGGATGGGTACAAGACACCGATGTATTAGATACTTGGTTTAGTAGTGCTTTATGGCCATTTAGTACATTAGGTTGGCCTGAGGCTACGAGTGATTTAGAAAGATATTATCCGAATAATTGTTTGGTAACAGGTTATGATATCATACCTTTCTGGGTTAACCGTATGACATTTCAGGGGTTACATTTTACAAACCAAAAACCTTTTCAAGACTGTTTGATTCATGGTTTGATTCGTGATAAACAAGGAAGAAAAATGTCTAAATCTTTAGGAAACGGTGTTGATCCTATGGATGTCATTGATGCGTATGGATGTGATGCACTTCGTTTCTTTTTAGCAACCTCTTCAGCCCCAGGAATGGATTTAAGATATGATGAAGAAAAGGTAAAATCTACTTGGAATTTTATCAATAAGTTGTGGAATGCAAGTCGTTTTGTACTCATGAATTTAGAAGACTTTACAAAAGAGCAAGAGACTATGGAAGGATTAGACTTAAGTGAAAAATGGATTTTAACCAAAATGAATCATTTAATTGAAGTGGTTCGCAAGCATATGGATCAATATGAGTTTCATGTAGTAGGAACTGAAATTTATAATTTTGTATGGAACGATTTTTGCGATTGGTATATTGAACTTGCCAAAATGAAAATGAATGACAGGACGAAAACAGTTTTAATGACAGTGTTAGAAACCATTTTGAAATTGTTACATCCATTTATGCCATATGTCACAGAAGAAATTTATCAGATGTTACCAAATCATGAAGAATCCATCATGATTAGTACTTATCCAGTTGTTCAAAAAGAACAAATTTATGAAAGAGAAAAATCTGACTTAGATGAAATGATTGCCTTTGTTGTGAAGGTAAGAACTTATAAATTAGAAAATCAAGTTCCAAAAGATGCGAAAGTTTATTTTGAAGGAAATTCACTTATCTTAGATATGTTAAAAATTACACAAGAACAATTGGCGTCAAAAGAAACAATCGAAAATCAAAATTGTGGTAGTGTAAAAAGTAATTGTGCATCTATTTATTTCTTATTTGATTCATCTAAAAATTTAGAAAAAGAAAAAGAACTACTTTTAAAAGAAAAGGAAAAACTAGAAGCAAATATTGTAAGAAGAGAGAACCTACTTGCGAATGAAAATTATGTCAGTAAAGCACCAACTTCATTAGTAGAACAGGAACGTGCTACTTTAGAGAGTGAAAAACAATCTTTAGAAATTGTACTACAAAAATGGAATCAATTATCTAAATAAAAGAGAATTTTGTATATTCTTTTTTATTTTTGTTCATACTACTGAATAGATTAGGAGGAAAATATGAAGCAAAAAAAGATACAATGCATTGCATTATGATGGAAGATATTTTATTTAAGTGTATAAAATTGTAAAATATAAATTAATAGATTGACTTGATATAGGTACGTGTGCTACACTGATATTGTAAAAATAGAGGAGGAAGTTAAAATGAAAAGACAAAAAGGTTTTACATTAATTGAATTACTAGCTGTAATCGTAATCTTAGCAATTATTGCTTTAATTGCGACACCAATGATTATGGATGTAATTGACAAAGCAAAGAAAGGTGCTGCAGAATCTAGTATGAATGGTTATGTTGATGCCATTGAAAAATATTCTGTACTTGGACAAGTAGATAATGTTACTACAGGTGGTCTTGCTTCAAAGGTATATGAATATAATGATTCAGAACTTTCTAATGTAGAAGTGAAAGGAGAAAAACCAACTGCTGGATGGGTTGCTATTAACAATAAAGGATATGTAGAAGCTGCTGCCTTAAAATTCAATAGTTATAATGGAGCTCCTATCGTTTATGTAACTGGAAGTGTTGGTAAAGCAGCAACAAAAAATGCTGATACTATATTAACGAAACCAGAAGCTACAACAGGTGAAGGTACTACAAAAACTGCTGTAGAAGTTGCCTTAGAAAATGCTAAAGCTGCTATTGGACAATAATAGAACCTTTTAGAACTGACTTAGGTCAGTTTTTTCTTGTGCTAAGAATTTGTCTATGTTATAATTTGATATAGAATAAAAGGGTGTTGCGTATTATGAAAAACAAATTAATTATATTAGCTTGTATATGTTTTTTATTTATTCCAGTAAAGATATATGCACAGGATTATGATATTGTAGATTATAACTATATTGTTTTTGTATCTCAAAATCATACCATTGATGTAGAAGAACAATATGGGCTTTATTTATATAACATGCTCTCCTCTTCTGGTTTATTTGAAAGAAATTTATCTTATATTCAGCAGGGAAGGAAAAGGAATGGGGAAACTTTTTCTAGAAATACTCGTGTTAAAAACATTAGTATCAATTCTTTGACTCCTATTATATATTCCAAAAACAATGAAAAAACAATTGTGGTTCATCCTGATATAGATGAAGAAAATTATGGCGTAATTCATTTAAAATATCAAAGGAATTTAGGAAAAATCATTCGTAATGAAAATGATGAACTTTTTTGCTACATTGTGGATGGAACTTCTAAAAATATGTTATCTAATATTCATTTTACAATTCATTTACCGACTTCCGTTACAGAAGAAGATATACGTTTCTATCTCAATGGCAATGAAACTGCTATGGTATCTTATCAAATAGAGGGAAATACTATTATTGGAAATTTGAATACATCATTAGGAGAAAATCAAACATTGGCACTTTCTATTCTTTTTCCAAAAGGTTATTTTACTCAAAATCAATTCAGTCTTATTTCCTATTTTATCATTCTTCTCATTCCTATTCTTTTCCTTTTATATGGTATTTTTATATGGATTCGATTCATTCGAAATAATAAAGTGATTTCTACAGAAACAATGGTTTCACCCAATCAATTTGATCCTGCAGAACTTTCTTTCCTTATGAATGGTACTACCAAAAGAAAGGATATCGTTTCTATATTACTTGTACTTGCCAATGAAGGGTATTTACATATCATACATAAGGATGATACATATGTAACTGAAAAGGTAAGGTCCTATGATGGCAAGAATGCATTACAAAAAACAATGTTTGATGAATTATTTCATGAAAGTGATATCGTAAATGAAACAGAGATAAGAAAGTATTTAGATACGCATGAACAAGCGTTAAAGGCAATTATTGATAATTCGGATCACCGAAAACAAATTTTTGAAACGAAATATAAACGCATTATTTTATTGTCACGCCTTTTCTTACTAGTTGGAAGTATTGGTGTAATGGGATATTCTACTTATATTGTGGTAGGACAGATTATTTTATCTACCTTAATTACAATCTGTTTCTATTTTGGAATGTTATTTGCTTTTATGCGAAAAAGTAAAATATTTGGTAAAACAATAGGTGTTTTGATGCTATTTAGTGCTATTGGGGTAGGAGGTTATTATCTATATTCAGAAACATTAATATGGATTATTTCCATAATAGGAATTATCTTATTGTGTATCAGTGCTTCTTTTTTTCATAAACTATCCAAACGTACTCGTTATGGAAATGAAATTTTGGGAAAAATAACAGGATTTCGAACAACCCTTTATTATATGAGTATTCCAGTGTTAAGGGAACAACTAGAGGAGGATATTACTTATTTTTATCGAATGCTTTCTTATGCATACGTGTTTGACTTTTATGATAAATGGATTATAAGTGGTTATCAAATTGTTTCACAATTACCAAGTTGGTATATAGATAGTAAGTGTGGTTCTTTAAAGACACTTCGAAAATCTTTATATACATTTTTAGTCAGACTTGAAATGAATGGAGAGGAATTCAAAGAAAATTAATTAGTTTTCTTTTTTTCTATTTCAATTTATGATACACTAGTGATAGATTTGTGTTAGGAGGTTTTTTATGATGCATGATTCTCTTTTACCTGCTGATACGTATGTTGTTTTTAATAAAACGATAATAGGAGATATTGATCATAAAATCCTAGCTTTATTATATCAACCAATTTTAGGAAGTATTGCAGTTAGTCTTTATCATACCTTGTGGTCTTATTTGGATCCAACCGAAACAAGTTCAAATGAGTGGACGCATCATCATCTTATGACTTGCATGCGTATGAAGTTGCATGATATTGAAGAGGCAAGGGAAAAATTAGAGGCAATTGGGTTAATGAAAACTTATCAGAAGAAGGGAAATGTCAACCATTATGTTTACACCTTATTTTCACCTTTGACACCTTCTGAATTTATGAATAATCCCATTTTAAGTACAACTTTATATCGTAATATAGGAGATACTGCATATAAAAAAACAATGGAGTACTTTAAAATTCCAACATTAAATTTGCGTGATTATGAAGAAATTACAACGCCATTTAAAGAAGTATTTGAATCCACTGACCTTTCTTATGTAGAGCAATTGGAGATAGAGACAAAGGCAAAAAAATCAGCATCTATAGAAGTAGAAAGTCTAGATTTAGAGAGTATTTTCGCAATGATACCAGAAGATTTATTTTCCAAAAAATCAGTTACGAAAGAAACACGTAATTTATTACATAAACTTGGATTTATTTATCAATTCAATGAAGAACAAATGTGTGAACTTATTCGGAATTCTTTAAATGAAAAAAAAGCAATTGATAGAAATTTACTCAAAACTAATTGTCGTAAATATTATCAATTTGAAAACAATGGAAAATTGCCAAGTTTGATATTCCGCAATCAACCTGAATATCTAAGAAAACCGGTAGGGGACCAGTCGAAAAAAGCGAAAATGATTTATCAATTTGAAACAACATCTCCTTATGATTTATTATGTAGTAAATATAACGGGGTAAGACCTTCTAGAAGTGATTTGAATTTATTGGAATATTTATTATTAGATATGGATTTAAAACCTGGAGTTGTCAATGTTTTAATTGATTATGTATTAAAAATCAATCAAAATAAGTTCACCAAAGGATTTGTAGAAACTATCGCATCACAATGGGCAAAAAGTAAAGTAGAAACAGTAGAAGGAGC
Source organism: uncultured Caryophanales bacterium (assembly GCA_947089915.1). Lineage (GTDB taxonomy): Bacteria > Bacillota_I > Bacilli_A > RF39 > UBA660 > UBA5026. Next base: position 7,335 of record CAMUMB010000018.1, read on the forward strand.
CATGACTTTGGCAGAAAAGGAATATAAGTCTAGAAAAAATAATACAAAGAGAAGTGTAGAGACAGTCAAGCCTGATTGGTTTGATAAGGAAATTGAAGCAAAAGAAGCAAGTTTAGAAAAACAAAAAGAAATGGAAGAAATGTTAAAAGCATTTAAGTAGGTGGTAAAATTGAAAACATTGGAGTCAACAATAGAACAATATCAGTCCAAAGAAAATTTAGAAACCAAACTTATGAAAAATTTTTTAGAATCGATAGAAGAAGAGCCTATGAAATCTTTGGTCGAAAAGGTATCGCTACCTTATGAGGTTTTATCTCATTATACTTCTATTTTAGAAGAGTGCGCGATAGAATTTCGTCACTGTAAAAACTGTAAAGGACTTGCGGCATGTAAGAATAAAGTAACTGGATATGCTTATTTACCACATGTAAAAGAGAAGTATCTTGATTTTGAATATCAAGCATGTAAATATGAACAGAAAAGATTAAAAGAAGAAAATCACCTTACGTTTATGAAATGTTATGAAATCCCAAAAGAAATTCGAAATGCCTGTATGAAAGATATTTATACAGATGATGAAAATCGTTTTGAGACTATTAAAGCGATGAACCATTTTTTGAAAGAATATCCCAACTGTAAAGGTATTTATCTATATGGTAGTTTTGGAAGTGGTAAAACTTATTTATTATCGGCTTTATTTCATGAATTTGCGAATCGAAAAATCAAAAGTGCGATTGTTTTTTGGCCAGATTATTTGAGAGATTTGAAGAATTCATTTAATGGAGATAAAGATGAATTTAAAAATAAATACAACGCTGTTATGAGAGCTCCACTTTTATTAATTGATGATATTGGTGCAGAAAATACAACGGCTTGGGGTAGGGATGAAATATTCTGTCCGATTATGCAATATCGTATGCAGGAACATTTACCAACATTTTTTACTTCAAATTTGGATTTGAAAGCATTGGAACAACATTTTAGTATTACCAAAGATGGTGTCGATGTCATTAAAGCGAGAAGAATTATTGAGCGAATTAAGCAAATGGCAGAACCAGTTGAAATGGTAAGTAAGAATTTAAGAAAGTAGAATCGCATATCATTTATTGAACAAAAGACATTGACAAATTTAAAATATGTGTTATTCTATTAATAGAAAGATTTTGATTAGGACATGGTGTATAACTCGTAATTGTAAAAGAGAGTTATCGGTTGGTGAAAGATAATCGTTACCTTATACATAACTACCTATGAATTGTACTCGAAAGAGATTACCGGGTAATTCCGTTAGCAAAAATTAAGTGATAAACTAGGATGGTACCGCGTAGAAACGCTCCTTTATGGAAGCGTTTTTTGTTGTATAGGGGGATTTATATGAAGAAGTATATTGTAGAACAACAATTCATCATATCGATGTATGAGTATTTTGTTCATTATTGTCAGTTGAAAGAGCGTGTTGCGTTTCGGTATTGTAATTACCCACATGAACGCATTCGGGAGGTTGTACATAATAAGGGAATTGGAAGATTCCCAATTGCTTACTATCAGAGTGAATATGCACAACTTGGGCTTATTGTATGGGTAGCTGACCGGAGTGGTAAAACGTTACCCTATGTGAATCCACTATTGTTAGGCAATCTTTCTGCACAGGAGATAATTGCGCGATTATTGATGGGAACAGATCCTAGACAGTTGTTAGAACATGCACTGAAAAGGACAGATATTTCGGTTGTACCAGTGACCATGGTACCTGAACTTCCTGGATATACTCGTAAAAAGTCATATCAGAAAAAGATTGATCAAAAAAGAAGGGAATGATTAGAATGATCAATATCAAAGAAAATGAAAAATTAAGTATATTAAATCATAGTTGTGCCCATCTACTCGCACAAGCCGTCAAAAGACTATATCCACATGCGATGTTTTGGGTAGGACCAGTGATTGAAGAAGGATTTTACTATGACATTGATTTAGGAGATGATGTCATCAAAGAAGAAAATTTGGACCAAATTGAACGTGAGATGAAAAAGATTTCCAAAGATGGGAAACGTATTGTAAGACATGAATTAACGAAGGAAGAGGCTTTAGAACAATTTAAAGATGATCCTTATAAAATTGATCTAATTGAACGTATGGATGAAGAAAGTACTGTAATTAGTTGTTATACCCAAGGAGAGTTTACGGATCTTTGTAGGGGACCTCATGTAGAAACTGTAAAAGAAATTAAATATTTTAAATTATTAAAAGTAAGTGGTGCTTACTGGAAGGGTGACGCTAAAAATAAGATGTTGCAAAGAATTTATGGGATTTGCTTTGAAACAGAAGAAGATTTGAATCAACATTTGAAATTTTTGGAAGAAGCAAAAGAAAGAGATCATAGAAAAATAGGAAAAGATTTGAGTATTTATATGACACACGAATTAGTAGGAGCAGGTATGCCGTTATGGTTGCCAAATGGAGCCTTAATTCGAAAACAACTCGAAAATTATATTTATGAAAAAGAACAAAAATTAGGTTATCAACATGTTTATACTCCATGTGTAGGAACCGTAGATTTATATAAAACCTCTGGGCATTGGGATCATTATCAGGAAAATATGTTTCCATCTATGAAAGTGGATGATGAAGAATTTGTTTTGCGTCCTATGAACTGTCCTCACCATATGTTGGTATATAAAAATGATTTGCATTCTTATAGAGATTTACCAATTCGAATTGGGGAATTCGCAACTGATTTTCGTTATGAGGCATCTGGTGCTGTCAAAGGTTTAGAACGTGTAAGATGTATGTGTCAAAATGATGCTCATTTATTTGTAACACCAGAACAAATTAAAGATGAATTTAAGAAAGTTGTAGGTTTAATACTAGATGTATATAGAGATTTTGGATTTAAAAACTACAAGTTTCGTTTATCTCTTAGAGACCCTGAAGATAAAGAAAAATATTTTGATGATGATGCAATGTGGAATATGGCTGAAAATAAATTAAGAGAAGTATTAAATGAATTAGGGATTGATTATTTTGAGGCAATTGGAGAAGCGGCTTTCTATGGGCCTAAATTAGATGTTGAAGTGAAACCAGCTGTTGGTCCAGAAGTGACATTATCTACTTGTCAATTAGACTTTTTACTTCCTAGAAGATTTGATTTATCTTATATTGATAATAAAGGAGAAAAACAGGCCCCTATCGTATTACATAGAGCTATTTTTGGAACATTTGACCGGTTTACAGCCTTTTTAATGGAAGAAACCAAAGGTGCTTTTCCACTTTGGTTAGCGCCTCTCCAAGTGAATATCATTCCTGTTAATAATGACTATCATTTCGAATATGCGAAAGAGGTGGAAACACTATTAAAACAGCAAAATATTCGTGTAGAAGTGGATGCAAGGGAAGAAAAACTAGGATATCGTATGCGTGAAAGTCAGACGAGAAAAATACCTTGTACACTTATTTTAGGAGATAAAGAGACAGAAGAAAAAACAATCAGTTATCGTTTGTTTGGACATAATGAAACAATTACATTGACACAAGAAGAATTTGTTACTTATTTAAAAAAACAGATTGAAGCAAAATCAACCAATATGGATTAATTATTTCAAACTAAAAAATTTTAGGAAATATCCTAAATTTTTTTCGTAAAAGCTTGTAAAATTATGTGTCAACTAAGTGTCCTCACCACTTGAAAAACAACCGAAAAAGTGATATATAAATATTATAAGATAGGAGGATTTACTTTGGAAGTATTATTTAGAAAAGCAAATATAGATGATGTGGAAGGGATAATTAATCTTTGTAATGAATGTTTTGGTGAAACCACTTCATTCGAATATGCAAAGCGTGTTTTTGAAGAAACAATGCATGATCCAAATCAAATTTACTTAGTTGGGATAGCAGATAATCAAATCATTGCTCATACTAAAATCACGATTATTCCAACAATTTATGAGAAGATGAATACATATTCGATTATTAACCATGTCTGTGTAAAACTAGAATATAGGCGTCATAATATCGCAACTAAAATGTTAGATGAAGTTACAAAAATTTGTAAGGAAATGAATTGTAAGGCAATTGAATTATGGTCTAATAATTATAGAATTCCTGCACATTCTTGTTATAAAAAATATGGGTTTGAGCCAAATGATGCGACTTTCTTTTCCAAAAAAATATAGTAAGGAGAAATGTTATGAAAATTAGTAATGTTTATATCGGTGGGTGGTTCCAAAGAACCATGTTACAATTAACAGAAATTTATGACTTTCTAAGAGAATGTAAATCAAAATTAGATTTAGATCCTGAAAAATTAGCAGAATATCGTAAAAATTTAGGAATCGGGAGAATTGATTATGGTGTTTCTGGAGAAGAGTATATTCGGTTTACAACCTCTTATAATATTACAGTGAAAATATTTGAAGATGGTTTAATCGTATTAAATAATACAAATGTAAGTGAAGATACTTTATTTGCAGATATTGATCATGTAACAGATTACTATGAAAATAAATTATCTCCTGCATTTAGTTACTTATTTAGTTTAGGAGCACCTGTTCCAAAGGAACTTGCGAATATTGAAACAGTATATCCATATTTTATTGTTTGTGATAATGCAACAGATGCAGAATTGACAGATACATTATCTCGTACAGAAAAACAAAAGTATTTTGAATTTCGAAACGACAATTACGATGTTGTTCGTGGTGATAAGTATTACTTTATCAACAATAAGAAAAAGTCATCTGAAAATATTGAACGTTATATTGAAGAACAAATTTTTATTCGTGAATTCAAAGGACAATTACATCGATATCTAAATTTACATCGTATTATATGGGAAAAGATTGATGCAATTAAGGAAAAAATTAATATCAAGGGATCTGAAATTATCAAGTTTACTACGAAATTAGATGGTTATGCGAAAACAATCAACTTGATTGATGGAAGAATTAACCAGATGGGTACTTATATTTCAACAAGGGAGAAGATTGCCAAAAGCGATCCAGAATTAGCGCAATTCTTAGCAATTTCAGGATATCGTTATGAAACATTAAGAGATACATTAGACTATATCAAATATTTATGGGATATGACACAAACCCATGTATCTTCAGCTCAAAAATTATTCAATAGTGTAAAATCAGATGTTACTAGTAGATCTGTGGATAGTTTGACACTTGTTACATCTATGAGTGCAGGGGCATCTATTATTGGTTTGCTTACTAATTCTGCACCTGATATTACGATTTTTGGAGTTGTATACTTCTTCGCACTTGCATTACTTGGTTATTCTTCTACGAAGATACTGGGTGCAATTTCAAGAAGAAGAAAATATGAAGTATCTGATATTGATTATGATAAGGATATTAAATAGGGTAGATATCCTTTTTCTTTTAAAATATATTTAGATATGTTATCGGTAATATAACGCTAGAGTAATAGAGGTTTATATATGAAGAAAAGACAGGAAGTTTATGACTTATATTGGTATTTTGCATATGAAAGGCAAAATATTTTTTGGAAAAAGTTAAATGGTGAGGAAGCTCCTTGGACAGATGATGAGATATTACAAAAGTTTAAATTTTGTAATAGTTATCGTATTAATGATCGAGTGAGTCAATATTTACTCAAAAATGTCATTTACAATGGCAAGAAATATAAAGATGAAGACATGATTTTTAGAATTATTTTATTTAAATTGTTTAACAAAGAATCTACATGGGAATTGTTATGTAAACATTTTAAAGACATTACATTAGAAAATTTTGATAAAAAGGCATACTCTAAAGTGTTAGAAAATGCCCTTTTAGAAGGAATTAAAATATACAATGATGCTTATATTAGTTGTGCAAATAAAGCCTTTGGTTATCAGAGAAAGCACGACAATCATTTAGCATTGTTAGATAAAATTTTTAATGAGGATAAAGCACATTTTAAAATAATCAACTCAAAAACAATGGAAGAGGGATTTCATATTATAAGAGAATATCCTCTAATTGGTGATTTTATGGCATATCAACTAGTTACAGATATCAATTATAGTGAGGTTGTAAATTGGAGAGAAGATGAATTTACAGTTGCAGGTCCTGGTTCTTTAAGAGGAATACAGAAATGTTTTATTGACAAAGGAACAATGAGCAATGAGGATATTATTCGATATATGTATGAAAATCAAGATAGAGAATTTAAAAGATTGCATTTGAATTTTAAAAGAATTGGTAATAGGCCTTTACAACTAATTGATTGTCAAAATCTATTTTGTGAGTTAGATAAATATTGTAGGATGGCTTTACCCAATTTAAAGTCAAATCGAACAAGAATTAAAAAAAGATACATTGCAAAAAGTGATAAGATAGAATATATTTATCCTAAAAAGTGGGATTGATATTTTGCTTATTTTAAAAACTGTGAATTTAGAGTCATCGCTTTTATATAATATAAAACTCACACGATGGTGTGAGTAATTCTATCAATGGAGCGATAGCGATACACGTATGCGAAAAATTATACTCCCTAGATTGATTAAATCAACTGATAAATAAATTATATATGATAATAGTTTATTTATCAAGTAGTTGCAAACCAAATTCGTATAAAATGGAACTAGACAGTATTTCCGTAATAATATATTGATAAAAAATCTTTAATGGTGTATACTATTAATAGTTAATGTCAAGGAGGATTTATCATGGAAATTGAAAGAATTTATTACCTAAATAAATTAATATCAAAAAAAGAAAATAAACTTATAAAAATAGTTACGGGTATTAGAAGATGTGGAAAATCATATTTATTGGATCCGATATATAAAAATTATTTATTAGATAATGGTGTTAATGAAAATCACATTATTAAACTTGAATTAGATTCTATTGAAAATGAAGAATATACGAATCCTAAAAAACTTTATGAATACATTATGAGCAAAGTAACTGATGATAATATGTATTATATTATTTTGGATGAAATACAAAAAGTAGATAATTTCGAAAGTGTATTAAACAGTTTTTTAAGAAAAAATAATTTAGATGTATATGTAACTGGTAGTAATTCAAAATTTTTATCATCAGATATCATTACAGAATTTAGAGGACGTGGAGATGAAATAAAAGTATATCCTTTAAGTTTTTCTGAATTTATGTCAACTTATGATGGTGATGAAATAAAAGGACTAGATGAATATATATATTTTGGTGGATTACCATTTGTTGCTATTTTAAAAACAGTAGAAGAAAAAATTGATTATTTAAATTTTCAAAAAAATAATGTATATATAAATGATGTAATTGAAAGAAATGATGTAAGAAATGATGAAGAACTAAAAATATTGATTGAAATAATATCATCAAGTATAGGTTCTCTTACTAACCCAACTAAATTATACAATACGTTTATTAGTAAAGGTAATAAGAATATTACTGATAAAACAATTTCATCATATTTAAAATATTTAGAAGAGGCATTCTTAATAGAAAAGGCAAAAAGATTTGATGTAAAAGGTAAAAAGTACATTGAAACTCCATCTAAATATTATTTTGTAGATATTGGTATTAGGAATAGTTTAATAAACTTTAGACAAATAGAAAAAAACCATATTATGGAAAATATAATTTATACTGAGTTAAGAAGAAGAAATTTTAATGTTGATATAGGTATTATAGAAAAAAGAAATAATTTAAATAATGGCAAAAAAGATTATAAACAATTAGAAATAGATTTTGTTGTTAATAAAGGAAGCGACAAATACTATATTCAATCTGCTTATAGTATTGAAGGTGATGAAAAGAAAGAACAAGAACTACAATCTCTTTTAAATGTAGGAGACAATTTTAAAAAAATAGTTATTGTATATGATCATTTTATAAAATGGCAAGATGATGATGGAATTATATATATGAGTATCTATGATTTCTTATTGAATGAAAATAGTTTAAAAGAAGCATAGAACGGAAGTTTCATTGCATTTTATAAGAAGTGGTTATAATATGTTGATTTATTTGTATGATAAATATTTGTAGCATGGTGTTGCAAATATAAAAAGGGAGTTACCTATGAAATTATATAGAAATGCAAGTTTACAATCTCAATTTAGAGGTTATGATTATTTTGTGAAAGAAAAAAGTTGAAGAATATGAAAAAAAATAGAAGTAAAGATGCGAAAATATATAAAACCAATGCCAAAAAAGAATTGGAAGAAGCCCTTTTAGAATGTTTATATTAAGCAGATTGACTTTACGATAATTTTTAAGAGATAAAGTGGGATATTAAAATCCAACTTTTTAAATGAATTAAAAAATCGAACTCGACAAAGTTCGACATTATTTTCAATGGAGCAGATGAGCGGAATCGGACCGCCGCACCGACCTTGGCAAGGTCGTATTCTACCATTAAATCACATCTGCATAGAAAAACTGTATCAACAGTTTTATTTTTATATGGAGGACCCGACCGGATTTGAACCAGCGATCAGGGAGTTGCAGTCCCATGCCTTACCACTTGGCTACGGGTCCATTTTTTGGACAAATCCATTATAACAAATAATTTTTTTATTGACAATATATTTTATTCTTTAAATTCAATTTTGTTCCAAAGTTGAATTGTCAAATATTGTGAACTTTTGAAAATTGTGATTGTTCTAGTTGTTTAAATAAGAAAAAGTAGTTATAATAATACAAGATGATACGAGAGGAGTATGATGCTCTATGCTAAAAAAAATATTTAAAAATAATCCTAAAAAATTTTTAATTTTGATGATACTTTTTGTCTTATTAACAATTTCATCTGTTTATCTGTTATATGCATTATCACTATTAACAGGAATTGAAAATAAAATACGTTTGGTGTTAACATTAATGATTTTGTTATTGTGGATCGGATTTGGATTAGGGTATTTAAAATCAATATTCCGTAAAAAAGGAAAATACTATGTTTATATTCCAGTTACCATTTTGTATGCAGCTTTATTACTATTTATAGGATACTATATCCATAAAACTTATCAAGTAGTGGACCGTATGTCTACCAATAGGAACTATTATTACAGTAGCTTTGTTGTTTTAAAAGATAATAAGGCAGATAAATTAGAAGAATTTGGAAATGGCGCAATTGGAATACTAGGGGATTCTACCAGTATTGATGGAAATCAAATTCCAAAGGAAGTCATTGAAAAGAAGAAGCTCAAAAATGAAATTGAAGAATATGAAAATTATCCAACTTTGATTCAAGCTTTATATGATGGAAAAATAGATGGTGCCTTTTTACCAGGGGGCTACGTCACTTTATTTCAAAATACAGAAGGATATCAATTTGGAAATATTGCAAGTGATACAAAGGTTATTTATAAACAAGAAAAAGAAGTAAAAAGTGAAAATGTAAATAAAAATGCTTCTTTAAAGGAACCTTTTACTGTTTTACTAACTGGTGTAGATTCTGAATTAGAAGATATATCCAATAGTGCATTTAATGGAGATTCATTGATGCTGATTACATTTAATCCATCTACTTTAAATACAACCATTTTAAGTATTCCAAGAGATAGCTTTGTTCCAATTGCGTGTGTATCTGGAAATCCTAGTAGTAAAATTACACATGCTGCTTCCTATGGACAACAATGTATGATTGATACCATTCAAAATTACACAGGTATTCATATTGATTATTATGTCAAAATGAACTTCAAAGGTGTAGTAAAATTAGTAGATACCTTAGGTGGTATTGATGTTGATGTCCCATTTGCTTTCTGCGAACAAAATAGTAATCGAGAATGGGGAGAAAATACAATCTATGTAGAAAAAGGATTTCAAACTTTAAACGGGGAACAGGCACTTGCATTTACCCGCCATCGCGAAGATGTTTGGTCTAGACTTTTCTGCCCAAGGCAATATATTGGACAAGGTGTTGTGAATGATTTTGTCCGTGGACAACACCAACAATTGGTTGTACGTGCGATTTTAAACAAATTAAAAACAGTAAGAAGTTTGGATACATTAAACCAATTATTAGATACGATTAGTAATAGTATGGAAACCAATATGAGTCCAAATCAAATCTTATCTTTCTATAATATTGGAAAAGACATTATCGCCAAAAGTTCTGGTGAAGATTTAGAGGATTTACTAGGAATTCAAAAATTATACTTGAGTGGGGCGGATGCAACTATTTATGATCCTTTGGTAAATGCTTCTGTATATGAATATATGGTGTATGAAGATAGTTTAGCGGAAGTTGTCCAAGCAATGAAGATTAATTTAGGACTAGAAGAAAAACAAATTGTAAAAGAATTTACATTTGACATTGGTGAACCATACGAGGAAGTTGTTCCAGGAAAGAGTGGATACTATAGTAAGTTGCCAACTGGGAACATACCCGATTTTACAGGTGATACAGAAGCACAAGCCCGTAGTTATGCAAGAAAATATGGAATTTCTCTTTCTTTTGAATATGCAACAACAGGAAAGGGAACAGTTGGAACAGTTATTTCACAGAATGTAAGGGCTGGAACAAGTATTAACAGGGCTGGTACTGTTAAACTGACAATTTTACAAAAAGCACCGGATAAAAAGGAAAGTAGTCAAAAGAATGATAATAAGGAGGATATTGGTTCCGTAACAGAGAAAATTCCGGGTTTAGATATTTTTAAAGAAGAAAGTGATGAATAGTTACTTTTTTTCTTTTCTATGTTAAAATAGTAAATGTTTAGAGGTGATAGAATGCCATTATTATTTACATTAGGAACAGGAATTTTTATGATAATTGGATTGTTAATTGTTTTTCTAACAAAAAACAACCATAAAGTTGTCGATATCTCCATTAGTATCGCATTCGGTGTGATGACCATGCTAATTTTTGCTGAATTATTACCAGAGGCATATGAAAAAATGAACGGACAGTTTTCCACTTTCCAAAGTGTTGTAATGATATTTGGATTTGTTATAGTAGGTATTTTAATATTAAAAGTTTTGGATTTATTTGTCCCAGATCATGATGTGAAAGAAAAAGAAACCACAATTCCTGAAAATTTACTTCATATTGGTGTTGTATCTAGTATTGCTTTAATTCTCCATAACATCATTGAAGGAATGGCTATTTATAGTACAGTGACGACTGACTCTTCGATGGGACTCTTGGTTACAATTGGGGTTGGACTCCATAATATTCCAATGGGTATGGTAGTGACTTCTACATTCTATCAAGCAAATGCAAATAAGAAAAAGACGACTTTATTGGTTTTGGGAATTGCCTTATCTACTTTTTTAGGGGGAATTATTATGTTCTTCCTAAGTGGTATGATTACCAGTTTTGTACTTGGTATTTTACTTTCTATCACACTTGGAATGCTTTTCTATATTGTTGTATTTGAGTTGCTTGAGGAAATGTTACATAATTCTAATCCAAAAATTACATGGCTTGGTATTTTTATTGGAGTTATTATATTTTTGCTTACACTTTTCTTTGAATAGTGTTTACATTGACTTTCCAACTCCTTTATTATAAAATAAACATAAGGTGAAAATATGAAAAAAGGGTTTACATTAATTGAGTTACTAGGGGTAATCGCAATATTGGGACTTTTGGTTTTAATTTGTTATCCAGTTGTCTTAGAACAAGTTGAAAAAAAACAAAAGGAAGTCGATCAAGCAAGGGTTGAATTAATAGAGAGTGCTGCTGATACTTATATTGGAGAACACCCAGAAGAATATCCTTATCGTGTTGGAAATCAATTTTGTATTTCCTTAGATACTTTGGTGGAAGATGATAAAGTTGCAGTCGATGTATCTGATGTAAAGCAACGAGGTGTTCATGTGAATATGGGCAGCAATCATAATATCACATACCGTTTGGTTGAAAAATGTGAATAAATCTATTTCCTTTTATGAAAAGATATGTTATAATGAAAATACCAGAGAGAGGTTAATAAAAAAACCTACTAATTTATGACATTGGGAATCTAATTCAAGATTGGTGTTGAATACTTATATTTATATAAGAATCCTGAAAATCTTGATGTGATGCCCACCTGGGAGACTAGGTTTTGTCATTGTTGCCACTTTCTGGCTTTTTTTTTTACTTAATTTATGTTATAATTTTTCTAGAATATTGTAGGAGGATTTACATATGGCAAAGACGAAGAAAAGAAAAGAAACCAAGAAAAAAGGAACTGGTTATCAAACGGAACTCATTGGATTATTGTTGATTTTGATTGCCATTATTGGTTCTATTCCAAAGACTGGTATAGTGGGTAACTTTATTAGTAGTTTTGCCGTTTTTTTAGTGGGAACTTGGTACAATCCCTTATTGGTTGCGGTTCTGATTATTGGAATCTATATGATGATCAAACGAGAAAAACCTGATTTTTTTACCTCCAAATTGATGGGCCTTTATATCTTTATAATTGCGATTCTCATTTTTTCCCATGTTAAATATATTCAAAATGAAGAATTAAAAGGATTTCAAATTATTGTTGAAACTGTAAATAACTTCATGGCTAGTCCTAGTAATCGTATCAATTTAGGTGGAGGCGTTTTAGGAGCACTTTTTTCTGCTTTATGCATGTGGGGTTTTGATTTGAATGGAACGCGAATTGTCGCATGGGCACTTATGATTTGTGGACTTATCTTATTCACGGGATTTTCTTTCTATGATGTTATCAAATGGGCAACTTCTAAAGTAAAAATTAACATTCATCATGAAAAGAAAGAGAAAAAGGACAAAAAGATTAAAGCGATTGAAGAACAGTATGAAAATGATAATAAGATTGTTATTTCTTCTGTAGATGAATTAATTCATATTAGTGAGGAAAAAGAACCACAGGAGCCAAAAGAAGAAAAAGTACCTCAAGTAATGGTCAATGAGGAAACTGGTGAAGTAATTGAGGAGCCAATCAACCGTGGTTATGTATATCCACCAATGAGTCTTTTATCCAGACCACCTAAAAATAATAACCGTGAAGGAAAAGAAGCCATTAACCACAATGTTGAAGTCTTACATCAAGTATTACAAGACTTTGGGGTAGAGGCGAAAGTTGTGGCAATCAATCCAGGACCTGCAGTAACACAATATGAAATGGAAGTACGTTCGGGAACAAAGTTAAGTAAAATATTAAGTTTACATAGTGAAATTGCGTTAGCTTTAGCGGCCAAAGATGTGCGTATTCAAGCACCAATTCCTGGAAAATCTACAATTGGTGTTGAAATTCCAAATAAAGTAACCACTATGGTTACGGTGCGTGAAATTTTGGAAAGTATCCCAACTGCTTTGAAAGAATCTAAATTGTTAGTCGCGCTTGGACGTGATATTATGGGAAGACCACAATATTGTGAAATTAATAAGACACCTCACCTGTTAGTAGCAGGTTCTACAGGAAGTGGTAAATCTGTTTGTATCAACAGTATGATTGTATCTATTTTAATGCGTACCAAACCAGAAGAAGTAAAATTGGTATTAGTAGATCCTAAGAAAGTAGAACTTTCTATGTACAATGGTGTTCCCCATTTACTAGCTCCTGTTGTAACAGATCCTAAGAAAGCCAATATTGCACTGAAAAAAATCGTAGTAGAGATGGATAATCGATATGAATTATTTAGTCGTACAGGCACAAAAAACATTGCTGGCTATAATGCTTATATGGATAAGAAAAATGAGAATTTACCTGAAAATGAAAAATCAAAACATATGCCATTTATTGTTGTTATCATCGATGAACTAGCAGATTTGATGTTGGTTGCCGCCAAAGAAGTTGAAGATTCAATTATGCGTATCACACAAATGGCAAGGGCCGCTGGAATTCACTTGATTGTGGCAACCCAAAGACCATCTACAGATGTCATCACAGGTGTTGTCAAAGCTAATATTCCATCGCGTATCGCCTTTGCAGTTTCGAGCGGAATTGACTCTCGTACCATTTTAGATGAAGTTGGTGCTGAAAAGTTACTTGGGAAAGGAGATATGTTATTCTCGCCTCAAGGAGAAAATATTCCAATCCGTATTCAAGGAACATTCCTTTCTGATGAAGAAATCAAAGCTGTTGTTGATCACACTGTGAAACAACAAATTGCGAAATACGATGAAACTTTATTAATGGATGAAGAAGAAATGCATGCAACCACAATGCAAGAAGAAAGTGGACATGGAGACTATGAGGAACCTTTATATAATGAAATTGTTGAATTTGTAGTGACACAAGGAAAAGCAAGTGCATCCTTATTACAGAGAAGATTCCGTTTGGGATATAACCGTGCAGCAAGATGCATTGATCTATTAGAAGAACGTGGTATCATTGGACCAAGTAATGGTTCAAAACCAAGAGAAGTTTTGGTAAAATTAGAGCAAAAAGGGGAAGATGAAGACTAAAAATCTTCATTTTTTTACAAAAAATTCAAAAAAATGCAAAAAAGATATGTTTTTTTAAAATTTTGTGTTATACTAATTATGTTATTACTTGACTTTGGCAGTAAAAATGAGCTAGACCAAATAAAATAAGGTCTAACTCAT